>JASLJT010000117.1:0-6363 GCA_030747955.1 Verrucomicrobiales bacterium
AGGCAAATTAACTAGAGAGAATTATGGTCGAGACCATCATCCTCGGTGCTTCACTAAATGGATGGCAGGGGGCGGAATTAAGCCAGGAATTGTTTATGGTGAAACGGACGACTTCAGTTATAACGTGACTAAGGACCCAGTACACATTCATGACCTGAATGCGACCGTAATGCATTGCCTTGGATTCGATCATGAAAAATTAACCTACCGCCATCAGGGGAGGGACTTCCGCCTCACTGATGTGCATGGAAATATCGTTCGCGACATTCTTGCATAGGAATCCTTAAGTGGGCTTTCTTTATTATAATGATAACCTTTTACATGGTTATTCATTGCTTTTAATGGGCCATACGTACAAAATCTGAATCTCTCAACAAGCAGTCAATTCACTCACAATCTCGTGCCCCCAACAAAAAACACGCAACGTTCCCTGCTCCGCTCATTAGGAATTTCCATTTTCTCATTGATTGTCCTCTCATCTATAGAATCAAAAGCGATCGACTCAGTCGTTGTATTTAACGAGATCAATTATCACCCGTCAGAAAACAATCATGCCCTTGAATTTATCGAACTTTACAATCAGAACAGTGTCAACGTTGACCTCACGGGATGGAAATTGACCGGTGGCATTGATTATTCTTTCCCTGAAAACACAATCATTGAAGGTCGGTCCTACTTGGTCATCGCTCTTGAACCGGAGACAGTCAAGGAAGCGTCCGACCTAGAAAATATACTCGGCCCTTATCAAGGCCGGTTAGATAATGCCGGAGAAACAGTTCGTCTGCGAAACAACAATGAACGCATAATGGACGAAATAACATACAATGATAAGTACCCTTGGCCTGTCAGTGCCGACGGTTCCGGAGCGACACTTTCAAAATTATTACCAATGACCTCCAGTTCTCCTCCTCAGAACTGGACGTCTAGCCCTCAACTATTAGGCACACCAGGGAAAATTAATTTCCAAGACAGTAACCTGCCCCCCCCGACCATTAGCGTGCCCATTCTCAGTTTCGATCAAGAGTGGCGTTACAATGAAAGTGGAGTTGATCTTGGACCCGGTTGGGCAAGTGAAGATCACCCAGTAACAGAGAACTGGAAGTCTGGACCCGGAGTGCACGCTAAGGAGAACCGTCTTGAAGTCGATATCGGCACTGAACTAATAAGACCCTCACTCAACAAGCCTTACGTCATCACATATTACTTTGAAACCGAATTTAATTTGAGCCAAACACAATTCAGTAATGCATACGAACTGCAAATGACTTACCTCATAGACGACGGAGCAATTTTTTATCTTAACGGGAACGAAGTCTATCGTCATAACATGCCATTTGGCGAAGTCAATTCGAGCACACTCGCCTCATCCGGTTCAGAGGCCAAGAAAAATGAACCTTTAGGAATACCAATGGCTAGCCTGAAGGCTGGACAGAACCGCATCTCAGTAGAAGTTCATCAAGCCAATTCTGGTAGCAGTGATGTGGTCATGGGACTTGAGCTTAATTTACTGCAAACCTTACCCGATCCTTCTGCGATAGCTTCTCTTAGATTTAGTGAAATTTCTGAGGCCACGGACGATAATTGGTCATTCGAAATACAAAACACGGGCTCAAACCCAGTCTCCATTCATCAGTACATAGCCTCAATAAATGGAAATGAGGCAAATGAATATACTCTCCCTGAAAAGACTCTACCGGCAGGAGATTTTCTGACAATTGGAAAATCCGAGAGCAATCTCAATCCACAAAACGGTGACCGCCTTTTCCTGTACTCGCCGGAAAACTTCGTCGTCGATTCTGTACTCATTAAGAACGAACCTCGTGCGAGACAGGACAAAAAATCCGATCATTCTTTTTATCGACCAGACAAACTGACACCCGATTCCTCAAACACAATATCCTTCAGCAAAGACATTGTTATCAATGAAATCATGTATCATCATCGCCCGCAATATTCTTCACCTGGAACTGCTCCGACTCTAGAAACGATTGGCATATTCGATTTTAATTCTGTCTGGCTATACAACGAGACAGGAACGGATCAGGGAAAGGATTGGGCAAAGGAAGCCCAAATCCCAGCAGGCAATTGGCTTTCCGGACAGGGACCCTTGGGATTTGAATCCAACGCAAGCAAATTGCCAGTGCCTTTAGGCACTTGGATGAAAAATCCAAGAGAGAATGACCCCAGATTCTTCACTCATTACTTCGAGACCCAGTTCAATATAACTTCAGAGGACAAAGAATCGATCAGGGAACTGATCCTGACACATATGATAGATGACGGGGCAATCTTTTACCTGAACGGAACAGAGATCGGCAGGTTTAACTTGCCGGCAGGGACCATAAATTCAAACACCGCAGCAACTAGTGGCGTAGAAGCCACTTTCAGGAACATTTCTCTCGACCCTAATGGGCTCTTATTGACTGGAAAGAATCGCATTTCCGTTGAACTGCACCAGAAAAGCATTGGGAGCAGTGATTTTATCATGGGACTGAAACTCGATGCCCGTCGAGCCACTGACAATGGGGACCCTGGACGGCCTTATATTGAAAGCAATGAACAGTGGATAGAGATATACAACAAATCAGATGAAAAAATTAATCTTTCCGGATGGAAATTAAATGAAGCCATCAGTTTTACTTTTCCTCAGAACACTACCATTGAATCCGGTGCTTATCTCGTAATCTCTAATGATGCGGATTTCCTCAAATTGAAATTTCCCAATTCCAACGTGATCGGAGATTTTTCTGGGAACCTCTCCAACGATTCAGAACGGATCGTTCTTCTGGACCAGAAAGGGAACCCTGTGGACGAGGTAAGATATTATGACGATAAGCCTTGGCCAGGTCACGCTGATGGCGGCGGGTCAAGCCTCGAACTGCGTGACCCAGAAGCTGATAACTCAGTCCCAGAGGCATGGGCAGAGAGCTCAAACTCAGCCCGATCTGAGTGGATGCAGTACAGTTACACAATGACCGCGGAAGTGCCCACTTATACGCCTCCGATTGGTAATTTCCACGAACTGCGTCTTGGCCTCCTCGATGCGGGCGAGATTCTCATCGATGACATCTCAGTCATTGAGGATCCTGGAGGAACGAATCGCGAACTGATGCAGAACGGAAGCTTTGATGCAGGAAATGCCGAGTACTGGCGGAGAATTGGTACTCATCAACTTTCCAAGGTCGTGGACACTGAAAGATCTCCAGCCCTAAAGATCATTGCTAGCGCAAGAATGAATTACCTGAATAACCTCTTGGAATCTAACCTCAAAAGTAATGGATCCAGAGTAGCCGTAAAGCCAGGAACAGATTATCAGATTTCATTCAAAGCCAAATGGCTCAAGGGCTCACCTCAGTTCCGTTTTGAACTGTATTATAATCGCTTGGCAAAGACAGTGATCCTGAAACAACCAACTAAGCACGGAACCCCAGGAGAAGAAAATTCCACCAAATTAACAAACATTGGACCAACGTTTCAGGACGTGACTCACTATCCTGCAGTCCCTAAACCAGACAAAACAATCACACTGAGCGGACTAGTAAATGATCCTGACGGAGTCAGTTCTCTCCTTCTCCATTATGCCAATGACGGGAGTCCATTTCAAACTGCTCCAGTGATCGTATCTGAGGACGGATCGTGGAGCATTCAAATTCCAGGACAAAAATCGGGACGCAAGATCCATTTCTATCTTGAAGCCGATGACGGTGAGAGTATTTCATTTTATCCGAAAAACGGCCCCGATTCCCGGGCAATGATTCAGGTCGATGACAATCGGTCCTCTGAAACGATTCAAAACTTCAGAGTCATTATGACTAATCGCGATTCATCGACGATGCACAACTCTAACGAAATTTTAAGCAATCACCGTTATGGATGCACCATCATCACAAACGAAAACAAAATTCATTATGACTGTGGGGTCCGCCTCAGGGGAAGCATGTATAGCCGAAACTCATCAGACAGTACTGGCATCAATTACAAGTTTCCCGCTGACAAACCTTATCGTGGAATTCATGGGACCGTAACAACACGAAGACGAAATGTACGTGAAATTATCGCAAAACACATGGTCAATCATGCCGGAGGCATTCATGACAATTACAACGATATAGTTCAACTAATTCATACTACCCAAAAAGGCACTGCTAGACTATCAATGGCCCGTTTTGGCAAGCCTTACCTTGAGGGGCTTCCTAGCGGAGAAGGAACTAAAGGAACAGTATTTAAGATGGAAGGGATCAGGGTATTTCAAAGTACTCAGGGAGGGAACCCAGAGTCACCTAAGCTTCCATTTCCAATTGGCTGGGTCAGTAGTTTTGATTTAGCTGATCAGGGAGATGATAAAGAAATTTACCGGCACAATATGCGGATTAATTCGAGACTCCCTGAGGACAAGTACGATGAAATTATAGCAATGTGCAAAGCTTTCAGTCTCAGAGGCCAGGAACTTGAAGATGAAATCAAGAATGTCATCAATGTGGATATCTGGATGCGTCAGTTCGCCATCATGTCACTCCTCGGAATCGGCGACACTTATAGTCAGGGAAATCCTCACAATCTTAATTTCTACGTTCGACCATCGGATGGAAAAGTAGAACCTATGCCGTGGGACTGGGACTTCCTGTTCTCACAAAACTCTTCTGCTGGCCTCTGGGGCGGGCGCAATTTTGCGAAGGTCCCTGCAAGGCCAGTGTATGGAAGAATATTTCACGGTCACCTCGTCGACATCATCGAAAGTACTTTCAATACCGAATACATGAATTATTGGCTGTCTCATTACGGTTCAGTGGCCAGAGAAAGCTACACCGGTTACAGCAACAATATTCGATCACGTTCCAATTACGTCATGAGTCGAATACCAAAACAGATTCCTTTCAGTATCAGTTCCGGAGTAGGAAATAATCTGAAAGTCGATGGCCCGACAGCAGACATATCAGGTAATGGCTGGGTCGACGTTTCAAAAGTCTTTATAGAAGGGGCCGATCTTCCATTGCCTATCAACTGGACCGACGCTGACTCTTGGGAAGTGAGTGTGCCCGTTCAACCCGGAAAAAACACAATAAACCTCACAGCATTTAATCGGAGAGGCAAGGAAGTAGGCAATGATACAATTATCATTGAAAGCACAGGTAACATCGCCTCTGCCAATTCAACAAATGTTACTATTTCAGAAATCATGTACCACCCCGAACAAGAAGATGGTACCGAGTTCATCGAACTCATTAATCTGAACTCATCAAAGAGTGTCGATTTGAGTGGTGTCTATTTTAAAAACGGGATCGAATTCACTTTCCCGGACAGGACCATCATTGGGCCCGGGGACCGGATAATTATTAGTCAGAACCAATTTGAAAATGGTTCGCGGCTCAGTAACAGCGGCGAGCGCATTCTTTTAAGTGATGGGTCTGGCTCTGTCATCATTGATTTTAATTACGGTGATGACGGGGAATGGCCCAAGAGCACGGACGGGACTGGGTTCAGCCTCATACGCATTGACCCTGCCGGAGACAGGGACCCGAACCTTCCAAGCGAATGGAGACCCAGTACCGAAGCAGGTGGCAATCCCGGCACTTCAGATTCTATCGCATTTAGCGGTCAAAACTCATCAGATTTGCTCTCTTATGCAATTCCGAAAAACAATGAAATTGGCGCCAGAATCAACAAAAACGGAAAACCCGTCGTCACTGTTCGGCAAATACTCGGTGCTGACGATGCCTTGATCGAATTAGAACACTCTACTGACGGAATCTCATGGACGCCTCTGACTGATGATGATGGGATCGAAGTAACCGAAAGAACTCATAACGGTGACGGGACCGAGTCCCTCGAGTACAAGATCACCCCAAATGATTCGGCAAGATTTTTCCGGGCAACAGTTCGACTCCGCTAATTTTTAAAAAGAATTAAAAAAACAAAGAAAAATGGCCTAGTCCCAGGGAGAACGTTGAGGTGATCCACTGCTCCCACCATAACTCCATTCCTTAGACCAGCTCTTTGCTCCTGCTATTTCAAGAACGCTATAACCACGGACCTTTCCGTAATCAGAGGTAATTTCAATCAGAGCCTTGACCTCCTCCTTACCGTTTTTCTTGATATGATCAGCAAGATCACTCGAATGATAACCGATATAGTATTCTGGAAATTCCATGAAATAAAAAATCACCTCGGGAACTTTCGTTTCAGCTCCTTCATGAGGGGACTTAATTTCCCAGCTCATCATATACTCACGGGTCCTTGTCTGCCCGATGAACGGACCATACAAGAAGAAACCAAAGAGAAGAATATACAGACTCAGTGTGATGATAGATACCTTAAATCTCCGGACCTTCGATTTGACTAGAGCGCAACCCAGAAAAGTAAGTA
>JASLJT010000118.1:0-9402 GCA_030747955.1 Verrucomicrobiales bacterium
AATATCCGTTAGCTTACCGCAAGCAGGGCGGGCTAAGAATGCAGCAAGTCCTCGACGAAATCTACAAAATCACTGAAGGCAAAGCGATCGTTACCACTGATGTGGGTCAACATCAGATGTGGGCTGCGCAGTTTTATAAAACCAATCAGTCCTACAATTGGCTCAGTTCAGGAGGAGCAGGAACTATGGGTTTTGGTTTTCCTGCTGCCATAGGAGCTCAATTTGCCCGACCAAAAGATACTGTAATAGCTGTAGTAGGAGATGGAGGCTACCAAATGACTTTGTGTGAACTAGCGACTGCCGCCTTACACAAGTTACCCGTGAAAATTCTAGTACTCAATAACCACTACCTAGGTATGGTGAGGCAGTGGCAAGAACTCTTCTTCGATAACCGAGAGTCGGGAGTTGATCTGGAAGGCAATCCTGATTTTGTTAAACTTGCCGAAGCTTATGGAATCAAAGGATTTAACATCAAACGACCGGCCGACGTTGGAAAAGTGTTGGAAAAAGCAATCGCATATAATGATGGGCCATGCGTAATTAATGCAGAATGCATTAAGACAGAAAATGTTTTTCCAATGATTCCAGCAGGAGCTGCCTTAGAAGATATGTTGACGGAACCTCCAAAACACAAAATGGCAAAGCCAGTCGGCTCCACCTAAACTTTAAATAAAAAATTAATTAAACTTTTTTATGGCTAAAAATATAGTCACCACTGATTCCAAACTCCCCCCTTCCCCCGACATCGTTGATGGACACACGCTAAGCATGCTCGTCAATAACGAACCTGGGGTCCTTATGAGAATCTGCCAAGTATTTGCTCGACGAGCGTACAATCTAGACTCTGTTGTGGTTTCTCGCGGAAGAGTCCCTCAATTTTCAAGACTCACTCTTGGAATTAGCGGGGACCCAGCTGGCCTCGAACAAATCATCAAACAATGTAATAAGCTAATTGACGTCATTCACTGTTATGAGCATCAGGAAAAGAACTCAGTAACTAGAGAACTAGCTCTAGTTAAAGTCCTATGCGATCCAAGCGAGAGAAGCGAAATCTTGCAGATTATAAAGCATTTTAACTGTAAAACAGTCGATCTCACCGAATCTTCCATTATCGTAATGATTCATGGAGATTCAGAAAAAGTAAACGCTGCAGTGCATTTACTTTCAAAATTTGAGATCATTGAAACCGTAAGAACAGGCAAAGTAGTAATGGCAAGAGGCGAAGCCTCAACATAAAAATAATTAAGCGCCATTTGGATGAAATAAACACCTTGCCGATTGCTCTCCCCTCCATTTTGTTGAGCATACCATGGCATTTAAAAAACTAGGCCTATCGGAGAAGGTCATCACTGGCATCGAGAATGCTGGATACGAAACTCCAACGCCTATTCAGGAAAAAGCAATTCCCATTGCTATTGAGGGAAAAGATGTCATAGGAGCATCGCAAACTGGAACAGGAAAAACGGCAGCATTTGCTCTGCCTATCATTCACAAATTAGGTGAGCACGGGGCAATGCGTTGCTTAATACTTGAGCCGGTTAGGGAACTTGCCTCACAAGTATTGGATAACTTAGAATTATTAGGAAGCGGCACGAACTTGAAGAGCCTTCTAATTCATGGCGGAGTCGGTTATGGAAAACAGATCGATGGGATTAAATCTGGAGTGGATATCTTAATTGCAACACCAGGAAGACTCATTGATCTGATGGAAAAGGGAGTCGTTAAACTCGATAAGATAGAAATCTTAGTCCTTGATGAAGTGGATAGAATGCTAGACATGGGATTCCTTCCAGACGTGAGAAAAATTGTAGGGAAGACTCCACGAACTCGCCAAACGCTGTTCTTTTCCGCTACAATGCCCCCAGCAATCGATAGCCTCGCAAAGTGGGCTTTGAACGAACCTACCGAAGTCGAAATTGGGAGAAGACAAGGAGTCGCCGAAACTGTCAGCCATGCTTTCTATCCAGTGGCCTTAGGCCAACGCGAAGAGCTTCTTCTCGCCCTAATAAAACAAACCAATTTCAAGAGCGTCATGATTTTCACTCGAACAAAAAAAGACGCGGACACCTTAGCTCGATTTCTTGGCGATGAAGAGGGCCAATATTCAATTACTGTTATGCATTCTGACATTCGGCAGAAAGATAGAGAGAAGGCCTTAGAGGGATTTAAAAAAGGCAACTTCGATGTCATTATAGCAACAGACCTTGCGGCTAGAGGCATCGACATAAGTAATGTATCGCATGTAATCAATTACCAGGTTCCTGAAAATGCTGAGGATTATGTTCATCGCATAGGTCGGACAGGAAGAGCAAATAAAGAAGGCGATGCGTTTACCCTTCTGGCTGCTGATGAATTAGACCATGCCGCTTCAGTAGAACGTTTCATTGGTCAAAAAATTGAACGCCGGAAAATAGAAAACTTCGATTATCATTATACAACGCTTCTTGATGAAGATGCCCCAACGCCAGAAAGATTAGCTAAGGTCTTTAGTCGAAGAAGAAAAGGTGGGGGCCGAAGAAGAAGGCGGTGACATTTGATAATATCTATATATCACCTAAGAGCTGCCTAATCTGATACGTTTTTGTGAAAATCTTATCAATAGATCCAGGTCTAAGAAAAACAGGATTCGCTGTTATAGAAAAAAAAGAAAATCAGGATGGTGTAAAAGCTCTAACGTTTGGCGTCATTCGAAATCAACAAAAAGCATTACAATCATCTTGCTTGGTAAATATTCGCAATGAACTCAACCTAGTCATTGAAAAATATAAACCTGAAGAATGCGCCGTAGAATCAGTCATATACGTACAAAGTTATAAGACCGCAATTACCATGGGAGCAGCTAGAGCAGCTGCAATAATCGCTGCAACTCACCATGGTATTCCCGTTTATGAATACGCCCCAAAAAGAATTAAACAAGCCGTCGTCGGCAAAGGAGCCGCTAAAAAGGAACAAGTCGCTTTTATGATACGCGCCCTACTATCCTTAGAAGAAACTCCAACCTCTGATGCGGCTGACGCTATCGCTGTAGGACTAGCTCATTTGTATACAGCTGAAGGGATCAATATTTCGACAGGAAATAAAACAGGCCCAATCTAATATATAAAAAATATCTGAAATAATCTTATGGAGAAATATTTCCCAGTTATTGAAGAAAAGTGGCTAGGTCGTATCTCTTATAGTGAAGCACTTAACATTCAAAATCGATTTGTTACGGAACGTTTAGAGAATAAGATAAATGATACCATTCTACTACTTGAACATGAATCCGTTTATACAATTGGCCGCACTCGTGATAAAAGCAGCCTACAAAAAGAAGAATCAGACTTGCCCTATCCAGTGTTTGAAACTAATCGCGGAGGACAAGCCACCTATCATGGCCCGGGACAATTAGTTGGCTATCCAATATTGGATCTAAAATTATATAAAAAAGACCTCCATATTTATTTGAGAACATTAGAAAATTCTCTCATAGATGCATGTCACCAATTTAAAATTAATGCAACAACTCGCAAGGGACTGACTGGTGTCTGGTGCAATAACCGAAAAATAGCGTCAATCGGAGTAGGAGTTAGACAATGGGTATCAATGCATGGGTTTGCAATTAACGTTTCAGGTGACCTTTCTCCCTTCAAAGAAATTATCCCATGCGGAATCAGCGATGCAGAAATGACCAGCATTCATAATGAATCCAACCAAAAGGTAAGCGTTAAAGATTTTTCAAAAGTAGTTAGTACATCAATAAAAAATGAACTCCTGCACCTACTAGAAGAATAATCACACGTATATAAAATCACTAAAACCTAACGACTAATCGAACGAGAACATTAACGTCCTCTGGTTTCAATGGATTCTCCATCCGGTAAGTAACGACTTCAACACCATCAGCCACCATCTTCGGTGGTAAAGCAATTAAGTTCAGCCCTTCACCCGACCAATTAGTACCATCATTCGATAACTCTACATCGTATTTCAATTCAGGATCGGAAATGCGTTTATGGTACTTAATTGTCAAATAATCCTCGCCTTCCAAAGTGATTAATCCGGGAGAAGGAACAGCATCTTCAGAGCTTAAATTTGAAATATCTAACCCAAATGCATAAGTAAATAAATTATTCAAAACTTCGCCCTGCCGGACAGCCAATGGACTCACTTCCCCCCGCTCCTCCAACCACATGGAAAATGCATTAACAGTTTCAGCTGCCCCTGGAGATCCTCCGACAGTGATACTTGGTGACCAGTTTTCCGCATTAGCAACGCCTCCAGATAGAGGATCAGATAGCGTCAATGATGTCCCGTGCTCATCCGGGGAAGTTGGCCAAGGCTCAGAATCACCATATTCAAAAGATAAGACCGTCAGCCCTCTATCATCGAGAAGCGTAATGACCTCTCCACCATTACTCAAACTTCCTCCGTCCCATTCTCCAGCAATAATAGAACTCAAACCCTCTCCATATCTACTTTGGAAGGTTTCTTTGTCATTAACTACTACTAAATAAGATCCTGCCTTCATCTCAATATCACCAAAAACAAACTCGTCAAATGGTTGGCCTTGAGGGAATCGGAAACCTTTCAGATTAATAGAGGAAGTACCAGCATTAAAAAGCTCAATGAATTCATATTGATCTCCCCCATCAGGTTTATACATGATTTCAGATACAACTAACTGATCAAAACTAGACGAAGCGGAATCAGACAATGAAAGCAACACATAATCAAACATGACATTAAGTTCTAATGGGGTCTTAGTTGCTGCAAAAGGACCTCCGTCAATGACTTTCGTTCCTTCAGGCAAACTCAGCCGATAGACCTCTTCAAATTGCTCTTGCGGCCTCCATTCAAACACAAGATCGTTTGCTTGCCGCTTCACCCTAACAGTCATGTCATTCGTTAGAGCATATGGCAGAGAGAATAAAGTGCCGGTAGTCGCAGCAGGAGTGACCTGCACAACAGCAAGTTGATCACCTCCTTTATTGCCAATAGCGTAACGGAAACGCTTATCATCGCGCTCCACTTCAACCATCAGACCAGTAACAAAATCACCAAACTGTAAACCGTACAATCCAAGATTTGTCTGAAGTAACCAATCTTCATCATCTGGTATGTCCCGCTTTATCCAGGGATGAATTGTCGACCCTATACCGCCACCACCAGCACCGGAGGGTTGTGCCGCAATGTCAAGAGTCGCACCCATCGCAATGTCAGAACTACCCGCACTATAATTGTGTAGATCAACAGCCAATACGTTAGTTCCTTCTACTAAAATACCAGACCCATCGATAGTGATCACAGGTAATAACTTACCTTCATCCCTAAATGACACATTACCACTAGCTCTCGTCTTCCAACCCACTTCAGCAGGAGCAGCAGGTAACCTCACTCTTTGTATTTCCTGACCATTTATCCAGAAACGGGCACCATCATCCAAAATCGCTTCAAGTGTAATTAGAGAACCTATCGGATCATCTTTAAAATCGAATGTCTTTCTAAAATAATAAGTGAGCAAATTATTTGCAGAATCTCTATTCAGAGGAGTTTGAAGACCAGGATCTGGAAAGGTTCTGGTATCAACGCCAAATATTCCTGGCGCGCTCAACCAAGATGAGTCATCAAAGTCAATACGAGAGAAATCAACTCCAAAGTCTTGATTCTTGTCGTTATACTTCCATGAATCTCCCAGACTTACATAATTCTTAGAAGGTGGAAGAGACACATCAGGAAGACCAAGAGGATAGTCCCGATCATTTATTATTTTTATGTGCAATTGCCCATCAACCGTTTCCAAAGAATAGAAGGATCTTTCTGGTGTATTATCTTCAATATCAATATTTTTTGTTTCCCAAAAATCATCGAGATAATTCTGCTTAAAGGAACTGAATCCTTGAGTTCCATAAACTGTAACTTCCCGAACAATTTCAGATTCACCACCATCAAAATCAGTGGCTTTAATATTGACTGAATATTGACCTGGAATTGCAAATGACATGACAGCCTTAGAACCTCCACCAGTTAGCACAACTCCTTGTTCCGGAGAAACGGACCAAGCAAAAGTCAATTCTGTCCCTTCAGGATCAAAACTCTCACCCAAATCAAACTCTATTAACTCAGTAGTCATTAGATTTAAAGAGGCAGGAGTAGATTGCACCGATATAACAGGAGGCGAATCTTGATTTTTTACTATTTTAAACTCTTCAGTGTGAACAATTACACCCTCGTGGTTCACTCCTTGAACCACAATAGTGTTTTGACCTTCTCTTAACAAAACATTATCTAAATTCCAATCATCGGCACTGGTCCACTCAGAAATTGCATGCTCTTGATTTACTACCCGCACATCGTACACAGTTGATGGGCTGGTACCATTCAAACTAATGACAGATTTTGTTGTCGGTGTATTCCTCGTGAGTATTTTAAATTTAGTATTGTATGGACTACCTATGTGACTCCTGGCCCTACTCTCTCTACTGTTAAACCAATTCTTATAATGACTTGAAGTCATGGTAATTCCGGTTCCGGCCACAGCCTCTGTTTCAAACCTCATCCAAGCTTCTGTTCTCGCAGAGCCCTTAGTAAGTTTGGTCAAAAGCTCAGTAAGGTAATAGTTAAGATATCGTTTGATGTATGGCTTATCAAAGTATGTCCTTATCCCACTAAGCCCTCCAATAATTGTTTCACCTGAATTACCAAAAACCCTATCTCCGTCCCAATGAATCAACATCCATTTACCACCTTTTGGCCTATAAAAATAAGCATTTTTGCCACGATTTAAAGTGATCGTATCCCAATCAGCATCATATCCTCGAACAGCCGCATTAATACAAAGCATATCCCTATCGGCAATTCGATTAATAGTTTCTTCATCAAATTTTCGGGTGCCTATAGCACGAACAAATTCAATAAAATTGCTATAGTCATAGTCCTGTTCACGAGATCTCATTATCCACTCACTATGGTATTGGATCGGATTATCACTGCCCTTATATGACCAGTCCGCGTTACGGGATTGTCTAGAATTTCCACCATCATCAGTAAACCTCCACTCATCATCGATTCGGAGAAGAGTCCCATCACTCCCGTTCTCAAAGTTACGATTCATAAAATCATTGGATATAGGCTCATGGTTTTCGCGCAGCTTGAAGCTATCGCCATTCACAACCCAATGAACAAATTCCATCTCATTAACGGGGTGGCCTAATTGATAAATCCATTCACGAGCAATTCGATCATCATAGAAACGAGGAGTACCACTTCCTTCAGATGTCCCCGAAGCATCGAAGACGCTGCGGCGGCGCTCACGGAAAAGCCTATCACCTGGGAGCTTCCATTTTCCATGCGCTAATGAACTGCCTCCGTCACGCGTAAATGGACTGCCACTCTTTCGAATTTCAGCATTATAAAAAATCTCACTCTCGTTAGCAATGAAGGTCGCGTTAAAGAAGTGATTCGACATACGCGGGAAATTATACTTATAAGTACCAGTGTCTCCTGACGATAATGCTCTCCTATCGTAATTGGATATAATAAAACGCTCTCGAAGTAAATTATCCTTCATCTTTCGCCCATCTATGATAAACATTGCTGGTCTTTCCGGCCCTAACTTAGGCATCATGCTAACTCCTCCGCCAACTGCCTTAGCCTCCACGTAAAACTGCGCAATGTTTCCCTGCTTAGTATAATTATTTAAAGTAGCAGTGAAAATTCCATCACCTGCTATCACATCACCACCTAAAGAACCATTGTCATGCATTGTTGTTCGGGACCAATTTCCGTTCCCACTATTATTATCTGCACGGTGAAAAACTCTTACCGTATTCAAATTTAATGATGAATCTACTCTCACTGTAATTTTTACAGGTTCTGAAGGTTCAGGCACTGCAGGGCTATGAAAAGCACTGACAAGGGTAGGCGCCGCCGCTTCTATACTTTGTGAATTAGGTTTACCTGGAGTTCCTAAATTATTTGGAATGGGAATATGAAATGATGTCCCAAAACCATGATCAAGCGTTTGTACAATCAGCCTTGATTTACCCCAGACCCACTTTGCATCAAAAGTTAATGTATAATCCTTATCAAAGCTGAGGCTCCCAAGATCCACTTCAGCTCTATTGGCTTTATTATCCCCGTGCCCATCAGCAACAAGATTCAATACTCCATTTTCAACAAAACTTCCCCAGTGAGTTCCCTGACAAACCCATCCTTTGGCACTACTATTATCAGGAGACATTACTGACGGATTTTTCACCAAGTTAGAACCTGCACCATTGAGCTTCACTGAAACATTCCTGATTAGCATATGCGCATCACCCACCAAATGCATATGAAGCTCTTGTCCACTCGTTAGGGGACTCCATGTCACTCTATCGAAAATATCGGTGTATGTGAACGTTTGCATCCTAGATTTTTGAGACTCATCACTGTCTGCCCAAGCAACTGGTGATTCATTATCCATGTCCGGGTGCCTGAGCTCCATACTGCTACCATCTCCATCAGCATGCTCGGGCCAATCACCTGAAGGGTAATAATAGACCTGATCCACCAAATTCCCATTCGAGTCTTCTATACGTAAAAGCTCTCCTGAGTCCCTCAATTGTCCTGAGAAATTTCCAATCACAGGAATGTCCCCATAATTATCCCGCATCCATTCAGCATCAGCTGCTACTACGAGAAAAGATCCAGGCCCAATGTTTGTGCCAGAAGGAAACTCAAAACCAACGCCATCCACGATACGCCACCCGCTCAAGTCTACAGCTGATTGACCTTTATTATACAACTCAATGAATTCTGCGGTTCTTCTATCAGAAGGCGCGTCATACATGATCTCATTAATTACAATGTCAGTATTCCGGACCGGATCATTAACCGCGTCCCTAGTACTTCCAGCACCTCGATACCATTCCTTGCGGAACTGAGGATGACCAGAATGGGCTTGCTCTGATTGTAAAGTCTCTTCCCTTGATTCCCCAGAAAATCGATGAGCATCGATGACGGTATTCCCTGTGACAAGGTAGACGTCCAAGGCACTATTATCCTCTGCTTTGAAATCAGTTTCAAAACTCACATAGCCTCCAGAAGGAATTTTTCCCTCAAGATTAACCGCATCAGAAAAATCTTTTAATGAAGCCAAAGAGAAACCATCAAGAGAAACTTCCTGCTGTCCAGGAACATGCAATTCGACCCAGTCCACAGTTCCTTCATCATCAAAATGAACCTCACTAACAGTTAATAATTCAGTGAGATCAGGAGGGATTGTGGAAATGGAAACATCTGCTCCAAAAACAATGTCCGAGCTCCCTGACCGTTCATTATGAATCTCAACGGCCAGAACATTTCCACCAGGTTTGAGGAGGCCCGTAATATCACCCTGAATAATGGGACCATACTTAGCCTCACCTCTTTGTCCTGGAG
>JASLJT010000119.1:0-1853 GCA_030747955.1 Verrucomicrobiales bacterium
ATTAAAGTTAATAATTCTAACCCGAACGTTGAAAACGTGGTGAAGCCTCCAAGGAAGCCAATAATGATAAATAATTTTGCTGTATTATTATTTTCCCATATAGAATAGGCTATACCAATTGCGAAGCATCCCATGAGGTTAATGAGCAATGTTGGATAAGGAAAAGAAGGGTCGCCTAAAGATTTTTTGAGCATCGAACCCAAACTCCAGCGGCAAATTGCCCCAAAGAATCCGCCGATTCCTACATAAATTAAAGCGATCAGTGATTGCATGGATTGACAAGAGTAACCTCTGACCTAGTGTCTCGTCCAGTATGAGCAAAAAGATTGTTGTCGCATATTCAGGGGGGTTGGACACCTCTGTCTTATTAATATGGTTAAAAAAGCGTTTTGATGCAGAGGTCATAGCCTATTGCGCCGATGTGGGTCAGGGAGAAGAGCTGGATGGGCTCGAGGAAAAGGCACTGAATACCGGAGCATCAAAATGTTATATAGGAGATTTGAAGGAGGAATTTGCTGAAGATTTTATCTTTCCAATGTTTCAAGCAGGAGCCATTTATGAAGGTAAGTATTGGCTAGGAACGAGTATAGCAAGGCCTGTCATAGCTAAAGGGATGATAGATGTGGCCAGGGAAGAGGGGGCCCAAGCGTTAGCTCATGGGGCGACAGGTAAAGGTAATGATCAAGTCAGATTCGAGCTGTCCACGGATTCTTTGGCACCTGAACTTGAAATGATTGCCCCTTGGAGAATGGCTGACTTTCGTGCTGAATTCCCTGGCCGAGCTGAAATGATTGAATATGCAGAGAAGGAAGGAATTCCAGTTCAGGCCAGTGCGGCAAAACCTTACTCGATGGATAGGAACCTCCTGCATATCAGTTTTGAAAGTGGAATATTAGAGGATCCATGGTATGACGCGAGTGGAGAGGATTGCCGTGACATGTATGTGTTGTCAGCGTCGCCACAAGATGCACCTGATGATCCAGAATATGTGCAGATTCTTTTCGAGAATGGAAATCCAATCGGTTTAAAATTTGACGGCTTGGTGGAGTTGTCAGAGAAGCTCGGTCTTAATTCATTAGGGGAGAATGGTGATTATACGCTTTTTTCACCTTACGGAGTCATGATGGTATTAAATTCTCTAGGAGGTAAACATGGAATTGGTCGAGTAGATATGGTGGAAAATAGATTCGTAGGAATGAAGAGTAGGGGAGTTTATGAAACTCCTGGCGGGGCCATTCTATTTGAAGCTCATCGGATAATTGAAAGTCTTACAATGGACAGGGAGGTGATGCATCTTCGTGATAGTCTTATTCCTAAGTATTCGGAACTAGTTTATAATGGATTTTGGTTTGCTCCTGAGCGTGAAGCTATCCAAGCTCTTATTTCTGAGAGTCAGAAAAATGTGAGTGGAGAGGTTCGTTTGAAGTTATATAAAGGGAATGTGATTGCTGCAGGAGTGAGGAGCGATAAGAGCCTTTATAATGAGGACGTTGCTACTATGGAAGGAGGCGCTGAAGAAGCTTATGATCAAGATGATGCGACAGGTTTCATAAGGCTTAATGGGCTTCGGCTTCGTACATTTGCCAGAAATAGGAATCCTCAGGCAGAGGACAATTAGTATCTTGCGATTGTAGGGTCAATATCATTAGACCATCTCTCTATTCCTCCCGCTAGGCTATAGGAGTTCTGAAATCCTTTTGATTTCATCTGATGAGTCGCATTCAAAGAACGGATTCCATGGTGACAATATATAACGAATGTCATTGATTCAGAACCTTTGAATTTAATAACTGATTCTTCAAAGACTGACAGGGGCATGAGTCTTGCTCCTTTGATGTGGCAGATGTCCCATT
>JASLJT010000120.1:0-8094 GCA_030747955.1 Verrucomicrobiales bacterium
GTTCTAACCTTTTCTCAAAACCGGTCATAACTGCGATGACAACAATCAAAACAGTAACGCCAAGAGCTACTCCAAGAACCGAAATAAGAGTAATTATGGAAACATATGTCCGCTTAGGCTTTAAATACCTTAAAGCTAAAAAAAGACTGAAATTTTTGGCCACTGGAAACTAATGAAGTGATTTATCTATGATAGACTACTCTGATAAATCTTTTCTTTCAGCTTAATCTTCTGCACCTGATTTCTTTAATTGAGGAAAAAGCACGACGTCACGAATAGAATCTGCACCCGTAAGCATCATAACAAGGCGATCAATTCCTATTCCAATACCACCAGCAGGAGGCATTCCATGTTCAAGAGCCATGAGAAACTCCTCATCCACTTTTTGCGTTTCTTCACCTGCCTGCTCTTCTAGGCGTGCACGCTGAACATCAGGGTCGTTCAGCTCTGAATAACCTGGAGAAATCTCCTGACCATTAATAATTAACTCATACACATCAACAATAGAATCATCTGAACTATTTTGCTTCGCCAAAGGAACTAGCTCCTTAGGCACATGAGTCACATAAAGAGGATCAAATGTTTTCTCTTCCACCAGCTTCTCAAAGACTTGTTGAGTGACCTCGTAATCCTCCATATTAGATGAAATCTCTACTCCAATTTCCTGACACTTTTCACGCCTCTGCTCTTCACTAATATCGAACCAATCATCCCCAGCCACACCTCTAATTAGTTCCTTATATGGAGCCCTCTTCCATGGTCGACTGAGGTCTATGCTCTTTATAGCTTTCCCTTCATCATTCTTAGTTTCAATAGTAAGACCCCCACAGAATTTTTCTGCAAGAACGCATACCATTTCCTCCACAAGATCGGCCATGGCCTCAAAATCTGCATATGCCCAATAAGCCTCTAGCATTGTAAATTCAGGATTATGCCTCCTACTAATGCCCTCATTACGAAAATTTCTATTTAACTCAAAGACCTTAGTCATTCCCCCAACTAGCAACCTCTTGAGGAAAAGTTCAGGAGCGATCCTCATGTAGAGCGGCATATTCAAAGCATTATGGTGAGTCTCAAATGGCCTAGCCGCTGCACCGCCGGGAACATCTTGTAACATTGGCGTTTCAACCTCAATGAATCCACGGTCCTGAAGAAATTCTCTCATCTCACGAACCATCAATGAACGCTTGAGGAAAATATCACGGCTCTGTTCATTAGAAATGAGATCCAAATATCTTTGCCGGTACCGCGTTTCCTTATCGGTGAGCCCATGATACTTATCAGGTAAAGGTCTGAGAGACTTTGAAAGGACAGTGAAGGACTCCACTTTAACGGTAGGCTCTCCGACCTTAGTGTTAAATGTTTCTCCTTCTACTCCTATCCAGTCACCAAGATCCAACTGCTTGAAAATTTCAAATTGCTCTTCACCGACTTCCTTAGCATTTAAATAGCACTGGATCCGACCACGGAAATCAGAGACATCAAAGAAATGACTCTTGCCCATATCTCTGTGAGCCGTGATTCTCCCAGCAATCCTTGCTTTCTCGCCTTCCTTAAAAGAATTCCTCAATTCATAGATATCAGATTCAACATCATATTTCCCTCCAAAAGGATTCACGCCCAATTCACGTAACCTAGAAAGCTTTTCACGGCGCACTGCAATTAGTTCTTCTTCTGTAGTCTTATTTTCCTCTTCAGACATCAGAGAGAAACAAACACCTCTTGGACATAGGAACAAGGATTAAATCTAGGCCATTAATTCATGAATAACCCTTCCTGAAACATCAGTTAGCCGGAAATCACGCCCGCCGTAGCGATAAGTAAGTCTTTCATGGTCTATGCCAAGAAGATAAAGGATAGTAGCATGTAAATCATGAACGTGAACAGGGTCAACCACAGCATTCATTCCAAACTCATCAGATTCTCCATAGGCAAAACCTCCTTTCAGACCCGCGCCAGAAAGCATCATAGAGAACGCCGTATGATGATGGTCCCGGCCCGGCTTCTTTTTATCATGCTTCTGCGCATAAGGTGTCCTGCCGAATTCTCCTCCGAATACGACCAAGGTATCATCGAGAAGACCACGAGATTTCAGATCATTAATTAAAGCCGCAGCAGCTTTATCCGCTTCCGCGCAGAGCTTCGCATGCGAAGCATAATGATTCTCATGCGTGTCCCAGGGCTGATTGCTGGAATCTTTGGTATAATATACCGTGGTAAACCTTACTCCTCTTTCAGCTAATCGACGTGCCAGCAAACAAGAATTGGCAAAATCTGAATTGCCATAACTTTCCCTTGTCTTAGAAGATTCTTTAGAAATATCAAAAGCATCAGTTGCCTCTATTTGCATCCTGTAAGCTGTTTCCATTGTGGATATGTGGGATTCAAGCAAAGCATCTTCCCCTCTTCTCTTTCTGTGGCTCTCATTCATCTTGGCAAGAAGATCAAGTTGCTGCCTCTGTACAGTTTTAGTAGATTCCGGACCTTTGATATTGGCTAAAAGTTTATCCAGTGACATGTCACGTGTAATCACACTCGAGGCCTGAAACTTAGCTGGCAAAAAACCTGCACTCCAAAGAGCAGGTCCAACAACAGTCTTTGGACTCGGCCTCAGCACAACATAACCGGGAAGATTCTCATTTTCAGAGCCGAGCCCGTAAAGTGTCCAGGCTCCAATCGATGGTCTCGTTGGCTGAAGGACTCCAGTGTGCATTTGCAATAAAGCCGGCTCATGATTCGGAACATCACAATGCATTGATCTGATCACACAAAGATCATCAGCAATTTTTCCTAATTGAGGTAAAGACTCACTGATTTGGAGACCCGATTTGCCACAATGATCAAATCTTAAAGGCGAAGGCAGAAAGCCCGCATTTGCAGATTTAAATAGTTTGCCCTTCGGCTTTGCACCCTCGTGTTTCACTAATTCCGGCTTCGGATCAAAAGTATCAATGTGGGAAGGAGCACCGTTAAGAAATAAAAAAATTACCCTCTTAGCACGTGGGCAAAAATTTCTCTGTGATGGCGCAGTGAAATCATTCGCTGCAATAGCATTCCTGCCGAAAATATTAGCCATTCCCAGAGCGCCGAAACCCATTGCATAACGGCTGAGCATTTCGCGGCGATTCATAATATTTTTATTCTGATGATTAATCACGAAAAATAAACTCGTTTGAAATTAATAGGTTCTGAGTCAGTCCTGACCAACGCTCTCTTTCTTTTCCACTTCCTATAAATTCGCCGGCATTTGATAGTTCCTCTGCTGATGGAGGCCTAGATAAAATTCCACGGTAGATCTTTTCAATGGAGATCATTTTGTCATCATCGACCAGTGCCGATGCTATTGCTTTTGAACGGGCCAAAACGAACGAACTATTTAAAAAAAACAATTTCTGAGATGGGGTCACTGTTTCATCACGACTCGAACTGTGAATATTAGCATCAGGATAATCAAAGAGGGCCAAATAATAATCCAGTTCTTTTCTGCTTATTCTGCCATATACGGTGCGCCTCAGATTTTTGTTATCAGAAATTAAACCCGATTTCTTTCCACTGTCGCCATGCTCAAGTTCACCGGAAACAACCAACATTGAATCCCGAATCATTTCCGCCGAAAGCCGCCTCTTATTATGGTATGAGTAGAACTTGTTATCCTCATCTTTTATCCGCTTATCGGAAGATACAAAGGAACTCTGTCTATAAGTAGATGACAGAAGAATTCTCTTCATAAGCCTCTTTATGGACCAGCCATCCTCAATAAAAGAGACGGCCAGATAATCCAACAATTCAGGATGAGTAGGGCGGGCACCTAAATAGCCAAAATTACTTGTCGTATTTACCAGACCCCGCCCGAAAAGTAGTTGCCAAATTCTGTTAACCACGACCCTCGATGTCAATGGGTTCTGCGGATCGGCAATTGCCTCGGCAAGGTCAAGCCTGCCACTCCCTCTTGTAAATTTTTTCGTATTTTCACCTGATAGGATTTTCAAAAATGCTCTTGGAATTATCTTCCCTTTGTCCTGAACATCGCCCCTGTTGTATATAGGCAGATCCTGCACTTTCCCGTCTGCTACTACATGTATCACAGTTTTACTACCGTGCTGATTGTTCAGTTCACGTTTGTGCATCGCAGTACTCGCAAATACCCCAGCCAGAGCATGATAATCAGCAACGCTAATTGGATCATACTTATGATCATGGCACCTTGCACATGCAACGGTAAGGGCAAGAAACCCTCGGCTAACTACATCCACACTATCCTCCCATTCTTCAGCCTTAACTTCGAGCCTGCCACGATCATAATACTGAGGCCCAAGACCCAAAAAACCTAGAGCAACGAGATCCTCATCATCAATTCCCTCAATTTGATCAGCAGCTAACTGTAACCGAACGAATAGATTGTAAGGCAAATCACTATTGTATGACTTAATCACCCATGCCCTGTAGCGATGAGCATGAGGATAAAAAAACTTCTCATCTTTTCCAACCTGGTGAGCTTGATCCTCAGCATAACGAGCGACATTCAGCCAGGAACTCGCCATTTTCTCACCGTACTCAGAACGTGATAAGAGATGATCAATTAGTTTCTCATACTTCTTTTCATCAGTATCCTCTTTATATCGTTCCACTTCATCTGATGACGGCGGGAGACCAATAATATCATAAAACAATCTTTTAATTAGAATCTCTGAACTTGCATCGGTCTCAGGCTCCAATCCATTCTTCTCCAACTGAAATAAAATAAAACGGTCAATATCTCCTCGAATCCATTCATCCCCATTACTATTTGGCGGATCGTTTTTAACTGGACTCACAAATGCCCAGAATTTTCTAGCCTCTTCCCAATTGATATCAGACTCATTAGCATCAAGTTGCAAGTCCCCATTAATGAAAATAAGGGAAAATAGCAAAACAATTGATCGCATGCCTATGACGCTAGAATGTTTCAATAAAACACGCAACATCTTATAACATTATCATTTAATGTAGGGCCTCTTCTGACGATAAAGTTCAAGCCTTTCCTTAGCATGAACAACCTCAGAATCATTGTTGTAGAGTTCAATAGCCCTAATGATCGTTTTAATCGCCCCATCAAAATCTTTATCTGCCGCCTGAGCAACGGACAACAGATCCAAATAGCTCGGATCCTTATCTCTAGTCATCATGCAAAGACGCCCGGCAAGGGCCTTCGCTTCTTTTGGTTTTCGGATCGAAGGATCCTTGTCTGCGGCCAAAATCCAAGCTAAATTTTCTGCCGCCTCTATAATTTTCGGGAACCGGCGCAACGTTTCCTTATAAGTTTCAATAGCTGCACGTCTATCACCAGAATCTCGTAAAGAATTAGCTCTTTCCAATAATGCCAAGCCCGTATTATCTCTACCGTTCAACCCTCCTCTAAGTATCCCAATCATCCTTATAACGTCCGGCGAATTCGGATACTTCTTATTGAATTGCTCAAGGTAACTTAACGCATTACTTGGCTCATTCGCGTCCAAGAACTGCGAACTGACTCGGGTAGGATCCGGTTCAGGCAACTTGCTAATAAAGTGACCGGGGAATGGAACCGCAGAGACTCTCCAAGAATCTTTTGGAGCGCTTAGAATACGTGAATCATTTAAGAGCTGCCCTAATGATACTCTGCCCTTATAAATTACAGCCACATTATTGTTCTCATCAATCAAGAAACTGCTTGGGACTGGTAAATCAACCCAACGATCAAGGATGGATTTCTGGAAAAGATCAAGTGCCCTTATACCTTCCAGCGTAATGGGGTTGCTCTTAAAGGCAGGAAAGAGGGAAGTTCGCCGGTCCCCGTCAACATTCATCAAATGGACTCTGAGTCCTGATTTTTGCAATTTTTCCTTACCTTCGGACCATTCCTTCAACTCCTCGATGCACGGCTCACAAGTGGCGGACCAAAGGTTAATAAGGACAGGCTCATTGTACCCTGAGAAACCATCAATCTTTGGCAAAGGAAGCCGCGCAGGCAAAACAATACGTGCCTCATCCTCATCCGGAAGAACATTCTGCACAGAAGTAACCAAAGGATTTAATATAGGAGGAACCCAAGGGACCGCCTCCTGAGATTCTGATTTAATAATATAAAACTTAGATGGTTGTATTCCCAAAATTTCACTGGAAAAATCCCCCCCCCATCTGACCACAACTTTCTTTATCTTCTTTGATTCACCGAGCCCGAAATGCAGAAATGAACCGGCCTGCGACAAGAAAGCATCTCCCCCATGCACAGTCCTAAGTAACGGAGAACTTACTCCTTCGACCCACACCTCAACAGTGGATCCTACCGCGTCCCTGTTAACTTTGGCCCCGTCACCCTCTAACTTGATACCTAACCATTCTGTTTCATTGCCTGATCGATTCTCAAGGAGCCTGACCCTAGGAGCATTGCGGCAAGTGAGCCACACATCTAAATCACCATCAAAATCCCAATCATTTGCAACCAAAGCCCGCGCATCATCATCAAAATTAAATCCAGTCACTGCTGAATTATCAGCAAACCCTTTACCTTTACAGTTAATGAACGCGCAGTTCCTCTCTCTCCCACTGAAGGAGCGGTCCTGATGCAATAATCTATTTAAGGCTCTCCAGCCTTGTTTATAAAGAAGGCTCTTATCGGCTTCTCCATTAGCAGTTAGGGGTGACTGCGACACGACCTGCCGCCAATAAACACTTCACAAGTCTCCAGGATCAGGAGCAGTAATGAAGCCATTAGCGACCAATAAATCAAGCCATCCATCATTATCTATATCTGCAAATCGGGAACCCCATGCCCAACGGCCCATAGTCACATTGACCGTCTCACTAACATCTTTAAACGGATTACTAGAAACCCCTTCAAAGAGAGAATTTCCTCGCGCGTGCCTGCGAAAACCTTCGATCTGGGACGATTCGGCACCAGATTTAAATTGCCGCTGATAAGTTATCCTATTACCAGCGGACGAAAACATATTACTGACGTATAAATCAAATATACCGTCCCTATTATAGTCCCCCCAATTCACAGACATTCCAGCAGACATATCCTGAACCCCAAGTTCCTGAGAAACATCAACAAACTTACCCGCATTGTTCTGGTAAAGATTATTACGACCATAATCATTAGCCACATAAAGGTCAGGATCACCGTCCCTGTCATAATCTTCCCAACTCGCAGCAAAACTGAACCGGTCATTGTTCTGATCAAGACCAACTTCCTTCGTCACTTCCGTAAAGTTCCAATTTCCGTCATTGCGCAGAAGCTTATTCTTTCCTCCATTCTTCGCGTCATGATAAGGCATTGGCTCTCCCATAACACCGCTCTCTCCCTCATAACCCGCGGGCGGGTTATAGCCACAAAGAAAAAGATCCAAGTCACCGTCATTGTCATAATCTGATGCGGTTATCGAAAAGGTCTGCGCATGAGTCCCTAATCCAAGAGCAAGCTCAAATTTGGCGTCACCCAAATTATCCATGAAAAGAATTTTAAAGTCCTGAGATATGGCCAGATCACGGTCCCCGTCATTATCAAAATCAAGGATCAAAGCGCTGGCACAATAGTCTATCCATCCAGTATTACTCTCGGCTGTAACATCTTTAAGATTACCCTCAGGGCCCCTGATGAAGAGTCGATTGGGAAGACCTCCTTGCTGACAAACATATAAATCATCTAGGCCATCCCCATTCACATCTCCTAGTGCAATGCCGTGATTTGCAACAACGTCCAATCCAAAATCACGTGCGATCCTGGATCTCCAATGATCAGTGGACCTTAAAAACTGCTCATGATAAGCACTCTCATTGCCAAACACAGAAGCCGTCACGTCCGCAAAGAGCTTTTCAGTCTTATTTCCCAATTTACGAACCTCCTCAAAAGAAAGTACTTCAATTCCAAGTAATTTGGGATCTTTCTCTGATAACGTCCAGGAAGTATTCCACTCCGAATTGATTTGGACTTGGTGCCCCTGAACGGCGCCCGAAATGTGAACGAGTACCCGTCCATTAAAATGCGCCTCCAATGAGCTGATCCTGTACAGCTTAAGCTCAACTCCAATTTCAGAAGAGCCGTCAAAGAACGAAACCAGTCCTTTCAAAGCA
>JASLJT010000121.1:0-11327 GCA_030747955.1 Verrucomicrobiales bacterium
GCAGACTCAACTGCTCATTGGAACCCATTTGATACATGAAGTAACTTCTCCTCAGGCATTTGGTATGCTGAGGGATCTTGGAATTAAGGTTAAATATCCCGAACGTACATTTGCAACTGTTGATCATATTGTCCCAACTGATCAGCGCGAACAACCGTTCAGTGATCCATTGGCTGATGCAATGATTAAAGAGTTAGCTAAGAACGCTGAAGAATTCGGTATTACTTACTTTGATCTTTCGACTGGCAAGCAGGGAATAGTGCATGTAGTTGGTCCAGAACAAGGGATTACTCAGCCTGGAACAACTATTGCTTGTGGAGATTCTCACACTGCTACCCATGGAGCATTCGGAGCGATTGCTTTTGGGATTGGTACTACTCAAGTCAGAGACGTTTTGGCGACTCAGACAATAGCTTTGGGAAAACTTAAGGTCAGGAGGATTAATGTTGAGGGAAGTTTGCGTCCCGGTGTGTATGCTAAAGATGTGTCATTGCATATTATTGCATTACTCGGAGCGCAGGGTGGAATTGGGTATGCGTATGAATATGGAGGGTCTTTATTTGATTCATTTTCCATGGAAGAGCGTATGACTGTTTGTAACATGGCCATAGAGGGTGGTGCACGTTGCGGATATGTTAATCCGGATCAAAAGACCTTCGATTATTTAAAGGGTCGTCCTTATGCGCCTTCGGATGATGATTGGGACTCAGTAGTTGATAATTGGAAGAGTATCGCTTCTGATCCAGATTGTGAATATGATGATATCGTTAATATTAGAGCCGAGGACATTGCTCCTACGGTGACTTGGGGTGTGAGCCCGGATCAAGGGTTTTCTATTGAAGGAAAGATTCCGGATCCGATGGAGCAAACTGATGAGAATGAGAGGCTTTCAATTCAGGAAGCAATTGATTATATGAAACTTGAGTCGGGTCAACCAATCAAAGGAACCAAGATTGATGTGGCTTTTTTAGGTAGTTGTACTAATGGGAGGTTGTCCGATTTTCGTGAAGTTGCTAAGTATCTAAAAGGTCACAAGGTATCTCCTGATGTGAAAGCGATTGCTGTTCCCGGTTCTCAGATTGTAGATGCTATGGCAAAGCAAGAGGGTTTAGATAAAGTCTTTAGTGATGCAGGATTTGAGTGGAGGGCAGCAGGTTGTTCAATGTGTCTAGCTATGAATCCTGATAAGTTAATTGGTGAGCAATTGTGTGCTAGTTCTTCCAATAGAAATTTCAAAGGGCGTCAAGGAAGCCCGACAGGGAGGACAATCTTAATGAGTCCTGTCATGGTTGCTGCCGCTGCGGTTTGTGGAGAGGTAAGTGATGCCCGTGAAATTTTTCAATTTGATGCGGGGTGATTTTTAATCACCAAATTTTATGTCTTTAGAAAAAATTAAAAAAGTTAGCGGACGATCAGTTTACGTTCCGGGGAACGACATTGATACAGATAGAATCATACCGGCAAGGTTCATGAAATGTGTGACCTTTGATGGATTGGGTGAATACCTATTTTATGATGTCCGAAAAGATTCAGAGGGTAATGATAAGGATCATCCTCTCAATGAACCGAGATTTTTTGGTGCATCAGTTCTGATTTCTAATGCTAACTTTGGCTGTGGATCTTCTCGTGAACATGCACCACAGGCTTTGTATAGGTATGGATTTAGAGCTATTATAGCAGAGAGTTTTGCTGAGATATTTTTTGGTAATTGTTGTGCTCTTGGTATGCCTTGTGTTCTGGCAACTCAGGAAAGCATAAAGGCTTTGACTGAGGCAATTAATGCTGTTCCTGAAACGGAAGTTTTTATTGATGTAGTTAATTCTGAAGTCTGTGCAGGTGATTTAAAATTTCCGGTTGATATTCCTGCCGGAGCAAAAGAATCTTTAACGGATGGGCGATGGGACCCTATTGCTGAATTGCAAGAAGCTGAGGATTCAATTGATGATCTAGTAATTCAGTTGGGGTATCTTAAGAAGAGTTGATAGCTCTAATTATTTCAAAATTAAAGAGGGGTTCCAGACTAGAGAATTCCCTAGACTTATGGAAATTTTCCTTAGATTTAATTAGTGGAATCCCGTCTTGGTGTTCGTGGTGTTTACTGTTGATATCCAGATAACCTAAAATGATTGTAAGTTTTTTTTGATTCTTTTTTGATTTATTGATTTCAAATAAGAGATCTTCTTTGTTTTTAGCGTAAGTGCAATTTGGGTAATAAGCCTTCATCATCTTTCCACCGAACCCATAACAAACAACATGCATTTCTTCACCCGTTTCTGTTCTTTGTTTAAGATGTTTTGCAACATCCTTATACGGTGCAAAGGGAAGCGTTTGTGTATTATTCCTAGGTTCACGGGCAATGTATAAATAAAAGCAAATTACAATTATACTGATTAATGAATTGAATGAGTATTTTGATTTTCCGGTATGAAGTATCCCTGAAAATCCGATGCCCAGAACAATAACTAAAGGCACAAGACAGAGTGTTATAAAGTGATGATGAAGATAAGTATCTGTAATCCCGTTAATTAGAATCGATCCAAGACCTAAAATGATAATGGCAATCAATATTTTTGCTGCACCTTTTCGGTTAATCCAAGTTCTAATAATGCCAAAAGATAAACTAAAGAATGTTATTAATAAGATAGCAGAACCAATGACTGGACTTTGCTCCAATTCTTTTACTACTGAAGGCAATTCACTTCCAGGTTGACTGATATCCATTCCAAATAGTAAATGCCCAATTGAATTTCCAAAGTTTGGTGAAATTGAAGAGTGAGGATTCTCTATTGGTTCCCAGTGCAACATTTGTATGATGTTCGGCATAAAAAGAGGGAGGTAGACCATGCAAGCCATAGCATTAGTTGCAATGAGCCTACCAATGGATGCCGAGCGATGGGAGAAATTTGAGTTTTGAGACAAAATTAATAAGATTCCGCACAAGCTAAATCCAATGGTGTAGAATATTCCTTCAGGAATTGTCCATGCAAGAATCAGCTGGTTAAATCCAAACAAGATCCAGTACCTCCACTGCTCTTTGTTATCATTAATTGCATAAGTTAACCATAAAGTGCCAAGTAAAGTTAAAAAAATAATTACTCCGGCACTGCCCAGTTCAGTCCCATGTCGTATATGCCATGGATGCATGGCAAGTAATAGTGCTGACCCTAGAGCTCCTGTGCTGAACCCCCAACGTTTGACCAATAAACCGATTATTAAAATAGAAAGAATACTTAGAATAAAAGACGGTGCACGTATCGATAATTCATGAATTTCAAATTCTTCGGATTTAGTTTTTGTTTGCCAAATGCTCTGAGATATTTTTATCGCTGCGGCCAATGGGGGGCATTCATTTTGTTTCTGATGCATCCACAAGGTTTCTCTCCAATCCTTAGATGAGGTTTCATAATTTGTATTTTTAACGAAGTTGATTTCCTCCCACCACAAACTTCCTGTAGCAAGATTCCACCGCAGGTGCCCTCCCAATAAAATAATTAATAGAAGTAAAATCCAAAATATCGTTGGGCGGATACGTTCAATTTCAGGACTAGGATTTAGATTCTGCTCTCTATGATGAGAGTACTTTGACCATTTTTTCCAGAAGAATATCAGAACAATTCCAATGAATGCGCTAGATGCAAAACCATACCAAAGACCGATAATTATATCATTGTCCAGAGAATATAACTCATTACTTTGATGGGCATCCAATTCCCATGGTTTTTGCCAGAAGTGTAGGAAGGATATGCTGCAAAGGGTGGACAGCAGAATAATAAAGCGTATCAATTTGCCACGAGCGTACCAGAAGCTATTCTCTGGTCTGACAAAAACATTACGATTAGACACAATAGTGAAATTTGACTCTATGCTGTAAGTATTCCAATGCTTTCTTTATTAGATAAATTTTTAGAGATGACCCAGATACACTTTGACTAAATTTCCTTTGGTTATGATTTTCCTCAAATGAAAACAATTTTACGCGTTTTTTCCTATCTTAAGCGCTATCCAAAGCTTGGTTCTTTGCAGCTCATTTGTGCCATTGTGGGAACTTTACTAGCGATTGTTTTTCCTAATGTGGCTCGGTTAGTTCTCGATGTGGCTGTTCCGGAAAAAAGCGCTGATTTGTTAGTTAAATATACTCTTTTGGCATGCCTTGCTTATTTTGGAAGGGATTTACTTAATTCGTTACGTATTATGTTAAATAATACTTTTGAGCAGAAAATAATTTTTGATATCAGAAGTGACCTTTATCAGACACTGCAAAGGCTACCCTTACGCTGGTTCGATAATCGACCGACTGGAGATATAATGACTCGTGTGGCTGAAGATGTGACAGCCATGGAAAGGGTACTCATTGATGGTATTGAACAAGGACTCGTCGCTTTGTTGCAAATAATAGCTGTAGGGATTGTAATGTTTTGGATCAATCCTACTCTGGCCTTTTGGGCATTGGCTCCAGTGCCACTATTGTTTATTGGTGCGATTATTTATACTAGTACAAGAGATCGGTACAGAACTGTTCGCCAGGCTACATCGGAAATGAACGCTTTGCTTCATGATAACATTTCCGGCATCCGCCAGATCAAGGCTTACACGATGGAAAAGGAAGAGCATCAAAGGTTTAATGCTGCTAGTGATAAGGTCCGTAAAGCTACTCTTCGCACAATGTTTGCTTGGGCAATATATAACCCAACTATGAGTTTTTTTGGCGGAATTGGTTTTATTTTGGTAATGGGATTCGGAGGAAAGCTTGCTATTGATGACCAAATGACTCCTGGAGAGATAACAGCATTCTTACTCTATTTGACACTATTTTATGAGCCTATTGGCCGGTTGCATCAACTCAATCAAATGTTGCAGTCAGGTCGAGCAGCAGGAGAGAGGGTATTTGAAATATTAGATTCGGAAGAGGAGCCTGGTCTTGAATCGGGTCAGGAACTACATGACCCAGTAAAAGGTCATGTAGAGTATCGAGACGTGTCCTTCAGTTATGGTGAAGAATTATCTACTATCAATGGAGTAAATTTAGAGGCCGAGCCTGGACAGACAATAGCTTTGGTGGGACCAACAGGAGCGGGCAAAACGACCTTAATCAATTTGCTGACACGATTTTATGAATATGATGGGGGGGAGATTCTAGTGGATGGAGTCGCAGTTAATTCCATTAAAAAAAGATCTCTTCGCAATGCAATCGGCTACGTGACCCAAGAAAGTTTTCTTTTCAATGGGACCATAAGAGAAAATTTACTTATTGCGAACAGGGATGCAACTGATGAGGAGATGTGGAAATCTCTAGAGATTGCAAATGCTTCTGATTTTGTTATGCAATTACCTCAAGGATTAGACACTCAGGTGGGTGAACGTGGAGTAAAACTCAGTGTAGGTGAGAAACAGAGAGTTAGTGTGGCTCGGTCCTTACTGCGAAATCCTCCGATTCTTCTTTTGGATGAGGCAACGGCAAGTGTTGACACTGAAACCGAAAGGTTGATCCAGGAAGCTCTTGAAAGACTGATGCAGAACAGGACTAGCTTTGTTATAGCCCACCGCTTAAGCACAGTCCGTGGAGCTGACCGAATTTACGTCCTTAAAGACGGTGAAGTCATTGAAAGTGGAAATCATCAAGACCTGTTGTCCCAATCAGGCCTCTATGCAGACCTCTGTAAGACTAGTTTTTTGGACGAGAGCGAAGAATCTCTTTAATCATTGTTCTAATATTAGAGGCCTTATTTTTGTGTCCTGTTTAAAAGAGAAGATTTCTTTATTTTTGCCTTCTCTGTATTCGATCACATTCTTTTGACCCTCAAGATCATCGAAGAAAATTGAATTTTGTATTTTGCATTGGTTCGGTTTGGTTTTCGAATCCAGAATAAATTCGAAATAGAGCCAAGCATTAGTAATGCCCACTTCCTTATCTGACCATTTTGGGACAAGTTTCTTTCCTGTTGGCAGGATAATATAAAAATTATTATTTAAGTAAGAGCAGATATTTTTTTCAATGCCTTCGGTATTTTCAATGTCTATTTGTTTTTTGATGCCTTGAGACAATGCAGATTCTAAATCAACAACTCTTACCCTAAGAGCGATTTCAATGGAGTATGTTTTGGGGTTCCAAACTGCTTCTGCAAATGTGGCGTGTACCGGATGAGCTCCCGCAGGAATAATAAAATATGCCAAGAAGCAAATAAAAAAAGTAAACGAAAATAGTTTACGATTAGTCCTTTCCAGAACTTTTCTTTTTCTTTTCATTTTGTTGTTCTTTGGACCGGTTCTCCTCCTCCTTAGCTTTCTGCATTGGGTTTTTCCCTTTTTTCCTTTTTTGTAATTGGAACCGAGATTCTATCGGGCGAGGAGGCCAATAATTATTATTTCTATCCGTGTCGGCAGTCTCTAGCATTGGGTCGATTTCAATTTGAGTAATTTCTTTTTTGGCTACGACTAATTTCTTTACTGTTTTAGTGTTTCTCTTCCAAATTTCAGCCGGTATTCTCACCGTTCCCCTTTTTCCATCCGCATATGTGATATCAAGAATGACGGGAGATACAAGACCTCCAATATTTTCAATTTCAATCACATAGAATTTTCTTCTAAGGGACAATAATTTCAGCTCTTCTGGCTCAAGGCTTTTTAAAAATTGATTGTATTCTCTGCGATCACTTTCAGTCACATCGAGTGGATCAAATTTATTATAAAAATCAAGAAGCTCTCGGTTCTTTTCTACTAATTTTGGTAATGGCTCATTTCTTGAATCAATCAGATCTTTCGCATCAATTTCTTCTCTTTTTTCTTTTTTGAGTGGCTTTTCAATGTCTGGATCTTTTGTGTCAATTTGATACAGGCGCAAAGACTTCATGGCTACGTCAACGTTCTTTGTAGTGTAGAACCATCCTCGCCAAAACCAATCCAGGTCCACGCCTGAAGCATCTTCCATACTTCGGAAAAAGTCGGCAGGTTCTGGCCTTTTGAACATCCAGCGTGTAGAGTATTCTTTAAAAGCAAAGTCAAATAATTCACGTCCGATTACAGTTTCTCTTAACACATTTAATGCAGCGGCGGGTTTGCTATAGGCATTATTACCAAACTGATGTATTGATTCTGAATTTGTCATTATGGGCCTTTGTGTGCTGCTCGACATATAGCTGGTAATACTTTTGGGTTTGCCCCTTCCTGATGACCATTTTTGTTGCCATTCTGCTTGGGCTAGAAATTGGAGAAATGTATTAAGACCCTCATCCATCCATGTCCATTGTCTCTCATCAGAATTGACGATCATGGGGAACCAATTATGACCTACTTCATGGATTACAACTCCTATAAGAGCATTCTTGGTACCTTCCGAATAGGTGCCGTCTTCTTCTGGTCTTGGTCCGTTAAAACAAATCATTGGATATTCCATACCAAAGACTGGTCCGTTCACGCTTATGGCTACAGGGTATGGATAGTCAAAAGTAAATTTTGAATAGATATCAAGGGTGTGGGTTATGGATGCCGTTGAATACTTACTCCAGAGAGGTTCAGCTTCGTTGGGATAGAAGGACATTGCCCATGCGCGCTTTCCTGGTGCAAATTCATGATACTTTGCATCCCAAATAAATTTCCTAGAAGATGCCCAGGCGAAGTCTCTGACATTTTCAGCTTTGAAAACCCAGGTCTTAGTATTCTTTGATTTGTTCTTATTTTCCTGAGTCTTTTTTGCTTCTTCAGGATTGACAATAAAAGTGGTTTCTCCCGTTTTTATAGCATTTTTCCAACGCTTATTTTGCTCCTCGGTTAGTATTTGTTGGGCATTTTGTAGTTCACCGGTCGCAGCAACAATGTGGTCAGAAGGGGCAGTTATCTCTACTTTATAATCACCAAATTCGAGTGTGAATTCTCCTCTGCCTAGAAACTGTTTGTGCTGCCACCCCGTATAATCTGTATAGGAGGCCATTCTCGGGAACCATTGTGCCAGTTCGTAGATATAGTTTTTGTCCTTTTTGAAAAATTCATAACCTCCGCGTGCCCGGTTAAGATCGGCATCGATAATATTATGTTCCCACTCAACGCTGAAAATAAATTTTGATTTTGGATCGAGTGGTTTTTGGAGGTCAATTCTCATCATCGTTCCAACTGTTTGGGTCTTTAACGGATTCCCTTTACTGTCCATTACCTTTTTGATTTTGTACCCTCCATCAAAAGACTGACGATATAGTTGAGACCTTAACCCATTGAAACTTATTCCATCAAGGTTAGGAGCTTCCTGAGTCAATGCTTCATCTGATTCGGGCGCGAATCGGTTCTGATCAAGTTGTAACCAGAGATATTTTAAGGAATGGGGTGAGTTGTTTTTGTAAGAGATAGTTTCGAATCCTTTTAATTGTTGTTTTTTGTCATCCAGTGAAACCTTGATGTCGTAGTCCACTTTTTGTTGCCAGTAATTAGGACCAGGTGCTCCAGAGGCTAACCGTGATTCATTCGGAGTAGGTAGCAATTCATGAATTTGGCGAAAAGGATCATCTTCATAGGAGGGTAATTGGCCAATACATAGCTTGGAGAAGTACAATGTTATGCCAATGAATAGATAGATAGATTGTTTCATGGTATTTGAGGATGGATCGTTTTCTGGGGCCGTTAAGCTAATCCTATAGTGCTGTTTCTGCAATTTCTACATTAACTATATTTATAATAACAGGGCCTTAACCAATTTTCCTTATAAATAAATAAGTAACTTGAAGTAAAATGACTAATTATGTGGATCTGGTGATGCGAAGCTTGCGACGGACCAATGTTGATATGATGTCTCCGGCCATCACGATGAGTGCACCCAATAGTATAAATGCAAGCATCCTATCAAAGTCTCTCCCCGCCTTTGCGTCATTAATCAGATAACCTAGTGAAATAACACCCAGCATTCCTAGGACCGTAGATTCACGGATACAAGTTTCCCATCTATAAAAGAAGTAGACCAGCATACGATTAAATGAATCAGGAAGTATTGTTGATAAGAAAGAACTGTAACGTCCTCCTCCCTGCGCCAGCATAATTCGAGCTGATTCATTAGCATTATTTTCAACCAGTTCCGAACCTAGCCTTCCGAGAATGCCGAAGTTATGTATGGCCAGAGCTAAAACAAGAACCCAAGGGTCGGGACCAAGAATTGAGATAAGGAGAAATCCGAGAACATATTCAGGCAGGCTCCGAGTAAATAAAAATAAGATTCGAGAAAACTTATTAATGGCTAACCAGTACAAAGACTTGAGTATATTGCTACCCTGATTAATTCCGAGTGGTCTTTGATTTCCAAAATTTCTTGCAGAAAGAGGCAAGAGTAGTAAGGCAAAAAATCCTGATATTGTAATTGCTACGGTTGCAAGGCCGAAAGTGATTCCAGTGGCTTTCATTCCTTGCCCCTCCGTCAATAGATCGGTTATCCATGGCATAGAGTCTATCCACTGGCCTGTTTCCCGAGTGGGGTCAGGAATTATTTTTCCTATGAATTTTTCTAAGTTTTCGCTCCGCTTCTCTTTGGTGACCAATGATTCATGAAGACTCCCTGCTGACCATGCCCAAGCCAATGAGACCATCAAGATTCCTAAGCTGATTCTGAGAAACAGCGATTTGGATCTGTTTTGGTGCAGTTCCTTAATTTTTAGCAGTCTGTGATTTGTGGACATTAAATTATTTTTGATGCACTCAATCTTTTGCGAATTGATCTGCTCCACCATTCCAGGATCGCTATGGTTCCGAATAACACATATAGGTATGTCCATACCTCATGATAATGGAATTCATCTGAGGATAACTTGATTCTATATCCTATAGTCTCAATGCCGATGAACCCGAACACAGTTGCTGTTCTTAGGGCACATTCTAGTCTGTAAAATGTATACGAAAAAAGATCAGGCAGAGCCTGAGGAATAATTCCTATGCAAAATGAACTTAAGGTGCCTGCGCCAATGGATCTGAACAGTTCCTGAACATCTCTTGAATGTTCTTCTATTATTTCAGAGTAGATCTTTGCTAATATTCCGGAAAATGGAATTGTTACAGCGATAATTGCAGCAGTCGTAGATATCCCCATCGCAGTGATGAAGAGAAGTCCCCACATGAGTTCATGTATAGATCTTGCAAAAGCTATCCATGATTTGGAAACAATGAGTGTGCCCATTAGGATTGGTTTTATTTTCCGTCTATTTTTTTTAGGCCACCATGCTGTGGTCGAAAAAAAAGCGAGAAGGGCTCCGATAGGTATCGAAACACTCATGGCTAATAAAGCAAAACGAAGAGTCATTAGAACGGATTTGACTACTGCAATGAGGAACGGCTCGGTCCCAGGCACAGGGTTCTCGTAATCCATGGCTGGGGTGAACGCTGCACCTATGAAATCTCCAACCAACTTAAGATTGTTACCGTTCAATAACCGCAGCGGGTTTAACCCCATGAGATAGCTACAACCGATTGCAATTAAAAAAATAGCAATAAGTAATTTCCGGCGAAGACTAAATAATTGTTCGATTGGAATTTTGTTGAAACGTATGTTGTTAGCATTTCCCATCATCAAGAATTTCTCTTTCACTGAGAGTGTAGAGTTCTTTAAATTTATGTTCGTTCAGATCTTCTGGGGCACTGTCAAACTTGACTCTGCCGTTACGTAATCCAATCAACCGAGGAAAATGGGCCTTAGCCAATTCAAGATTATGAAGGCTCATTACTAGAGTAATGTTTTCTTCTTGTGATATTTGATTAAGTAGTTGGACAAGATTTGCTGCTCGGGCAGGATCAACGCTGGAGACAGGCTCATCTGCAAGAATAGCTTGAGGGTTCTGATACAGTGCCCTTCCAAGTGCTACTCTTTGCTTTTGTCCTCCCGATAGGTTTGAGGTCGTTTCGAAGAGTTTTTCCTCAATGCCTAGTCTTTCGAGTATTGAGTGGATTTCTAGTATTTTATTTTTGGAAGCAAATATCAGGTCAATCAAATTGCCCAGGAACCCTCGCTCACCGATTTGGCCGGTGATTATGTTTTGCCATACTCTTAAACTCTCCACTAGTGCAAGGTTCTGAGGGATCGTTGCAATTTTTGATCGGAGCTTTTTAAGATTCCTTCCTGAAGTTTTTTCCAATGCATTGCCTAATACCGTGATCTTTCCTGTGCTCGCTCGGACCGTTGAATTGAATAGATTAAGCAAAGTTGTTTTTCCGCTTCCGCTCGGTCCCACAATAGCGATCCGTTCTCCCCCCTTAATGCTTAGGGTCGTAGGATTAAGGGCGGAAATATTCTCATAATTGCGCCCTGCACTTTCTAGACTGAAAGTGTCAGGACGCTCATGAGTAAGATTCATTATTCTTAATTATTT
>JASLJT010000122.1:0-3393 GCA_030747955.1 Verrucomicrobiales bacterium
TGCTACTGATGCGCCCTTCGCTGATGCGAGGATTCAAAGGATAGGAGGGGCTAATTACCTCACGCTAAGTTTTCCTCGCAACTTATTAGCTGGTGGCTCCTTGGAAGTTCAGCTTTCCTCTGATTTGCGAACTTGGACAACAGACGCAGCAATGTTTGAAACTATTTCAACTTTGGATAACGGGGATGGCACAGCAGAAGTGACTGTCCGTTATTTGAGACCCGTCGATGATGAATCAAAGAAGGTGTTCCTTAGGCTCTTCAGTAATTAATTTATTATAAGAGGAAGACATGAGTGACTATCGATGAGTTTCTTCATCTCGTTTTCTTTATTAAATAAGGATTTACTTTAATTCGAACCTGATCAAGGGATGCTGAAAACTAAACCCTGGTGACAATAATAACCGGGCTTGTGTAATGGATTAATAAGGGGCAATATTAGATACAGACATTCCAAATAACTAAAGGATAAATTCGGATTCCAATCTTATGAAGTCGCTCTCCACCATAGCAATCCTAGTCCAAGTTCTCGCGATGATTTTCCTGTCATGTTCACTGTTGAGTGCGGAGTTGCATATTACTGAATTTATGACTGATAATAAGAAGTCCGTTGAGGATGCAGATGGTGACGCGTCTGACTGGATTGAAATATCAAATGTTAATAGGGAAAACGTAGACCTTGAAGGTTATTATCTCACCGATGATCCAGACGATTTAACTAAGTGGACATTTCCACAAAAAAACTTTAACGATGAGGGTTTTGTTTTGGTATTTGCTTCGGGTAAGGATTTGACAGATTCAAATAATGACCTGCATACGAACTTTAAACTAAGCTCATCAGAAAACGGTTATCTGGCACTCATTGAGCCGGACGGAGTTACTATAGTAAGCGAGTTTAAAAACTATCCCCGTCAATACGAAGATGTTTCTTATGGGAGTGGGTATGGCGAACCGAAAGATGTAAAATTTATTGCAGAAGGAGATGACGCAAAGTGGATTGTTCCATCTGCTTTTATCGATGGGTGGCAAGAAACTTTATTCGACGATTCAGACTGGTCCGAAGCAAATACCGGAATTGGGTATGACAACTCAACGAAATACATTCCACACCTTGGTGACGGCGGTGACGTTAAGGCTGCTATGCGGGGTGTGAACGCTTCTATTTATATTAGAGTGCCCTTCACTCTGAATGATGCTAGCGGAGTGAGTGATCTTATCCTCCGAATGAAATGGGAAGACGGATTCATTGCCTATCTGAACGGAACAAAAATAGAATCGCTTAGCGCCCCAGAAAATCCTGTATGGAATTCTACCTCTTCCTCCAATCGGTCCAACGAGAATGACGTAATTACATTTTTTGACTATCCTGTGACTGGACCTTTGCAAAAGGGTCAAAATATATTGGCAATACAAGGATTAAACGGCTCTAAAAACAGTTCTGACTTTCTTGTTTCTCCGGAACTAATAGCAAAAAAAACAGATCTTAATTCTCCAAAGAATGGATATTTTCTAAATCCGACTCCAGGAACCCTTAATGGCGAACGAATAGATGGACTTGTTAGTGATACGAAATTTAATGTGAACAGAGGTTTTTATGAAGAAGCTTTTGAGCTTGAAATAAGCACGAAAACCGAAGGCGCTGAAATAAGATATACTCTCGATGGAACAGTTCCTAGTGAGACTCGAGGCGAAGTATATAAGGCTCCAATTACTATTAATAAAACGACAGTCATACGGGCCATGGCTCACAGGTCAGGATATTCAACAACCAACATTGATACGCAGACCTATCTTTTTCCAGAGGACGTGGTGAATCAACCCAGGATGCGTGCATCGGTCACACAGTCACTAACGTTTGGGCCGCAGATGGTTGATTCCCTCAAGTCGGTTCCTACTGTTTCTATAGTAACTGATAATCCAAGTCCTTTCATGAATGAAGGGTCCAGTAATATGCGGAGAGAGTCTCCAGCCTCAGTGGAGATGATTTTCCCCGATGGCACACCTGGCTTTCAGGAGAACGGCGGATTGAAGCACTTTGGTGGTTACTATACGAACTTTCCCAAGAAGAGTTTTCGGATTGGTTTTCGCTCCCAGTACGGTGACACGAAACTGAATTATCCAATGTTTGATGGTTTTGACTACAAGTATTATCCACCCACAGATCGTTTTGATGTCATGGATTTACGAAGTGGTTCCCATGACATGCAGTCACGAGGTGCATATATGTCGAACCGATTCACTGATGATTCAATGCTTGAAATGGGTAACCTTGCTCCGCACGGCAGGTTCGTTCATGTCTATCTTAATGGCATTTATTGGGGCCAGTATCATTTGCGCGAGCGCTGGAATGCGGACATGGCTTCGAGTTATTTTGGCGGGCCCAAAGCAGACTATGATGCAGTTAATCTAAATGACGGGTTCCGTAATGATGAAAAGGTTTACGATGGTACTGGGGTGCTTTGGAATGAAGTGAAGCAGTTGGCTCGGAGTTCCAATGCATGGGAACTTAACGAAAATCATATCGATTTTGCGAATCTGATTGATTTCATGCTGCTATGGGTCAGCGGGGATTCAGAGAGCGAAGTTAGATTATTAGGTTCAAAGGCTCAAGGCCAGCCCTTTCGATTTCAAATGAAAGACGCGGACGGATTTCTTCGAAATCCAGGAAAGGCAGTGAACCACCCCGGTCCTCACAACTTGATGAGTTCGAGCCTTATTAGAAAGAATCCTGACTATGCAATGTTGGTTGCAGATAGGATTCATCTGCATTTTTTTAATGACGGGGCACTGACACCGGAACGTAACATTGCGCGTTTGCAGAAGCGGGTAGATGAGGCTCGTCTTGGATTTATTTCTGAGTCAGCCCGTTGGGGTACCCGGTTCCGTGAATATCAGAGCTGGCTCGATTATCAGAAGAATCTGATTAACAACCACTTTCCTAGGCTCACAGAAAATATGATTAAAAAGTTCAGAGCAGCTGGCATGTATCCAAGCCTGATTTCTCCAGTATTCAATCAACATGGAGGTTCAATTCCAGTAGGTTCCGGCATTACAATGAGCACTAATACTTTGGAAATTTACTATACTGCGGACGGCTCTGACCCAAGACTTTCAGGGGGAGTGATTAATCCTCAGGCAATTACTGCAACATTTGATGACGAAGTTCCTATTCCAAAAGATTACGTTAAAAATGGACACGTTTGGAAGTATTTGGATGACGGATCCGATCAAGGGAAATTATGGATTGCGCCAGATTTTGATGATTCTGACTGGCCCTCTGGCCCCTCAGAACTTGGATACAGTGAGGGTGATGAAGCTACGCTAATTAGTTACGTTGATTCTGATGACCGTTCTGGCACGCAGCGCAATGCCACTACTTATTTTCGTACGAACG
>JASLJT010000123.1:0-11813 GCA_030747955.1 Verrucomicrobiales bacterium
AGTAAAATATCTGGTCAATCTAACATAAAAAATGCTTAATAAGCATATGAAAAGAATCTGTTATGCCTTGTTTCTGATAGTGTTCGCTATAGCTGACTTGCAAGCTCAGCGACAGCAGTCTGAAGAGGGTCAGAGCCGAAGCAGTAGATTTGGCCGTCAGATGGATACTGACGGGGACGGTAAGATCTCCCGCAAAGAATTTCCTGGGCCCAAGGAGACCTTTGATCAATTTGATAAAGACAAAGATAATTTCCTATCCAATGACGAACGCAATGTAATGCGTCAGAGTCGAGGCCGCAATGGTTCAGGTGGGCGTGGTAATCAGGGTGGAGGATTTCGAAGACCCAATCAGGGAGTAGGCCCAGACTTTGCTGAACAATTATTCAAGGCCATTGACGATGGTGATGATAAAAAAATATCTTCCAAAGAATGGAAGAACTACTTTGATGAAATTCTGAGTGAAGCGGACAAGGACAAAGATAAAATAATCAGTGACGAGGAATGGAAGGCATGGAGGCAAAGAAAGCAATCAAGTTCAAGGCCAGGTGGTCGCGGAAGCGGTCCCGATGTAGGTGACCCTGCGCCAGAAGTTAGTGCACAGTTCATGAATAAAAAAGATAGCCTCGAATTTAACAATATTACGCGGCTTTCAGTTATTATCTTTGGCTCATATACTTGAGGTCCCTTCTCTAGGGATGCCGGGAGCCTCCAAAAAGTGTACGAAACCTATGGCAAGGAAGCAGACTTCTATTGGGTCTATATTCGTGAAGCTCATCCATTGGGTTCTTCTCGTCCTTCGCCATTGAAAATTGAGCAACCTAAGACATTTTCTGAGCGTGAAGAGATTGCGCAATCCTGTCAGGCTGGGCTGAATCTTTCGGTCCCTCTATTAGTGGACGATATTAAAGATACTGTTTCACGTGCCTTCGATGCCATGCCTGACCGTATGTATATCATAGGCAAAGATGGTCGAATTGCTTACAAGGGCGGTATAGGGCCCCGTGAATTTGATGTTTCAGAGATGCAGGAAGAGCTCAAAAAGCTTGTCGGGAAAAAATGAAAACCTTTGTTTTTCATATAGTTTTTTATGCCTTTCTTTTAGCCCCGACCTCTTATGCCAATGACCGGCTCAACGTGATTCTCATAATGGCTGATGATTCGGCTGCGGATAATTATGGGTGCTACGGGAGTAAGTTTTTTTCTACACCACGGCTCGATGCTTTAGCTCGGACCGGTGCCAAGTTCAATCATTGCTACTCCGAGCCAGTGTGCACTTCGAGTCGGGTCAAGATAATGACCGGTCGTGATGGTATACGGAATTATGTTCAATTTGGGACCTTGGACAAGGACGAGGTCACTTTCGGAAACATGATGAAGGACTCTAATTATGAGACAGCTATTGCCGGTAAATGGCAGCTTCACGGAGGATCTCGTGGAACTCTAGCTCCGGCCTGTGGTTTTGATAATTACTGCTTATGGAATTATCCGGGCACTTCGCGTTCTAGGTTCTGGAACCCTAGTCTTATGCGTGATGGGAAACTCATGGAAACAACTGAAAAAGATTATGGTCCTGACATTCTTACGGATTACCTGATTGAGTTCATTGGTAAGAACAGATCCAAGCCTTTCTTTGCTTATTATCCAATGCTGCTTGTCCATTCTCCCTTTTTGAAGACTCCCGATAGTAAGCTTGACGCTAATAGACTAATTTCTAAGAGCCTCACGAACTTTCGTGATATGACAGCGTACGCTGATAAGTGTGTGGGGAGAATTGTTGATGCACTTGATGAGTATGGGTTGCGTGAGAAGACCGTGATCATTTATACTACGGATAACGGTACTGGCCGTTCACTGACTTATCCTTATGGTAAAGAAAAGCGAACAGGAGAAAAAGCTTATGCGACTGATGGGGGAACCCACGCGCCCCTGATCGTCAATTGCCCAGGCACTGTTCCTGCCGGGACCGTTAGTGATGATCTAGTGGATTTTTCAGATGTGCTTCCTACGATCGCCGATATTACTGGCGCCAAATTACCGGAAGTGAAACTGGATGGTCGCAGTTTTTGGCCCCAGTGCCTAGGAACAAAAGGCAATCCCCGTGATTTTATTTTTCAATACTACTACCCTAAATATAAGCCGGCCGCGGCCAAGCATGGTCAGGGAGTTAATGACCAGGAAATTATATGGGCTCAGAACCAGCGTCATAAGCTTTACCGTGACGGAACTCTGTATGCTGTAATTGACCGTTACGAAAAGGCTCCACTCAGTCCTGGAGTCAGTACCCAAGCTGACAAGGACCGTGATCTTCTTCAAAAAGGGCTGGATTCAATGCCATTGAAGGCTGCTAAACTGAGTTTAGAGAAGAAGAAATAGATTTTGAGCCAATTAACTTTCTTTCCGGAATATATTTATAGAACCGGCCAATGATTAGAATAAATACAAGGGTCCTTAATATTACCATATGTATAATTCATTTTATATTGGTTCCGTTTTCAATTGCCGAGCCTAAGCCGAACATTGTGTTTGTCCTGGCTGATGATCTTGGTTGGGCAGAACTTGGTTGTTATGGCAATAAATTCAATGAGACTCCGAACCTTGATCGAATGGCACATGAAGGCATGCGATTTACTCAGGCCTATGCTGCGGCTCCGGTCTGCTCTCCATATCGTGCGGCATTATTAACTGGGTTGCATCCAGCCAGATTGGGGATCATGGATTATCTCAGACCCAATTCCGCAAACCGTCTTCCGTCCGACTTAGTTACTTTGCCGGAAACGCTCCAAGCAAATGGCTATTCGACTGGGATGATTGGAAAGTGGCACCTTTCCGGGTACAGTTATCATGAGGCGGAATTTGAAACTCGCCCAACGGATCATGGCTTTGACTGGAACTTTGGATCAGAGCTTAAAGGGGTCGGAAATGGTGCCAATACTTGGCCTTACATCTTTCGTACCCAACCGATCCGATGGATTGATATCGAGAAGAATCGTCTCGGTGAAAAAGAGAATCTTACGGACCGATTAAACTTTGAGGCTGTTGATTTTATTAGACGTAACAAAGAAAGACCTTTTTTCCTCTATCTTTCGCACTATGCCCCGCATTCTATTCTCAATGGTAGGCCCGATCTTGTGGAAAAGTATCGCAAAAAACATCCTCCTGGAAAATCAGGCCGTAAGAATTGCTATATTTGTGAGGATGCTGGTCTCGGTAAAGGTGATCCTGGTAATCATTGGGCCATGGATCATAATCCCCACCTCGCAGCAATGCTTGAGGGCATTGATGATGGGATCGGTAAGATTCGGGCTGAACTTGCCGCGCAAAAACTTTTAGAGAATACCATATTCATTTTCTCTAGTGACAATGGAGGTGAGTCCAGTGTCTGTTCAAATGCTCCGCTCCGTGGCGGGAAAAGTCAGCTCTATGAGGGAGGAATCCGAGTGCCGCTCATCATCCAATGGCCGGACAATGTTCCGGCCGGAACTGTGAACGAGGTGCCGACCATTAATACGGATTTTTATCCGACCTTATCGAATGCTGCGAACATCAAATTGACAGGCGAGGTGGACGGGTCATCAGCACTTACTAACTGGAAAGATCCGAAAGCGCCCAGAGAACAGCCCCTTTATTGGCATTATCCGCTCGATCGCCCACATTTTCTTGGTGGGTTCAGTGGTGGTGCTGTGCGTGATGGTGAGTGGAAACTTATCGAGAAGTTTGATGCAGGTTCTACTGAACTCTATTCTCTAGTTAATGATCCTTCTGAGGAAAAAGATATCTCTAATCAAAATCCTGACAAGGTCATTGAGCTTAAGAAGAAGCTATCTGAATGGCGTGATCGAGTCTCTGCTCGAATCCCATCTGCGCCATTATTAACTGATCCCCGGAAGCTTTATTTTGCTGAGCATTTTTCCGGCCCTGCCAGTGAAAGGCTCTGGTATAATGGAGACTGGTCAGCAGAGAATGGTGTTCTTCAACGTATTAATACCGGCACTGAAAATACCCGGATATTCCTTCGTGACGCTGTCTATGATGATGTTCTGATCCGGTTTGATTTTCAGTTCCAAGATTCGAAAGATATTCGCTTAGTTACTGGAAGTGATGGTCACTACAATTCTGTTATTCATTTGCGCCGTGACCATTTCTATATTCAGACTGCAAAAGACAGTTCAGGACCTTATTTTTCTTATCGTCACAGCGAGTGCTCTTATAATTTTGATTCGGACCGTTGGTATACCATGACTGTAGAGTTTATCGATGACCACTTAGTGGCGCACCTTGATCGCGATCATGTAGCTTATGCTAATCATCCGATCATTAATAAGGAGCGTACCTACTTTGCTTTTCAGGTCGATGATAAGCCCGCAGCCTTTGATAATATTCAAATCCTTCAAGCCAGGAAATCCCCAAAATTTGAGTCCAATCATGAACATTTAAAGTCGACCATAAATAAGCACCCTTTCAAGAAGCCATTAAAGCAAGAATATGAGATACGGAAAACTAATGCTCATGAGTGGTTCTATCAACGCCAAGAAGAGTACCGCTCCTTAGTAAAGAAAGTTGAAGAATTAGATCAGAATAGAAAAGAACGTTTCCCCTCAGCTTTCAGATCACATAAGGAGATAAAGAAGAAGGCACTTGCGTTGCGTAAGGAGTTGAACAAGGAGGATCCTAAATACAAAGAACTCTTACACGCAACGCATCGAGCAAAACGTGCCATTGAAGCTTATCTTATTGAACAAAATCCAGAAGTCTCTGATTATCCTAATAGCCGGCGCAAAGCGGCAATAGAGAAACTGCGTAGCAAACATTTAGACTCAATAGGCTATAAGAAATTAATCCTTGCCCTTGAGTTTGCTCAGAAGAAACTTGAGAAGGCTTATCCGCGGGCCTTTATTTCCGATGAAGAAATCAAAGAGTCCCGCAAGGCTGAGCATAATAGCGTTAAGGGAGATCCATTATATAAAGAACTACAAAAGGCTCGGTCCGATGCTTATAGGGCTCAGGAAAATTATCTATTTACCAATGATCAAAAGCTGACCGAGTTGAAAGAACTCTTGAACAAGTAATGAAAGCATTCCCCAATTTTTCATCACGCCGAGCCTTTTTGCGTGCTGGAAGCGTTTGTTTGGCCTTGCCTGCTTTCGAATCATTATATGGAGCAGATGAGAGCCGACCAAAGGCGAAGAGGTTTTTATGTGTGGCTCCTACTTATGGAATGAATCCAGGAGGATTTTTCCCTCAGCAGACCGGAGCAGATTATGTTATGCCGCGGCTGCTAAAGCCGCTGGAACGGCACCGGAAGGACTTTACCATTTTTTCCAATCTGGATCATCCGGAAGTTGGTGGAGGTCATGGTTGTTCTAATACGCTACTCAATGGAATGGAATTGAAGGATACGAAGGATCAGCCGCAACGATTACATTCGCTTGATCAGTTCCTAGCTGAAAAGATTGGACAACATACAAGATTTCCATCGTTGCGTCTCGGTTCGGGAGGTGTTTCCTGGTCTCGTTCTGGGGTAATTTTACCTAGTGAAGGGAATCCTTCTCGTGTCTTTGCTAGGATGTTTCTAAATGAGAACTCAAAAACCAAGGCAAGGAGCCGTGAACTGCTCCGGGAAGATGCCAGTATTCTAGATGTGGTGCGTAAAGATGCTCGTCGTCTTAATGCGCGACTAGCTAAGACTGATCAAGATAAGCTGGATGAATATTTGACATCTGTGCGAGAAGTTGAGCGAAAGTTGCAACGGCGCAATGAATGGATTGATGTGCCCAAGCCCAAGGTAAGTGACGAGGTGATTAAGGGAAACGATGATGTGGTAGTGGATCTTAATTATCCTTACAACACTCCGATCATGTATGACTTGATCATTTTGGCGCTGCAGACTAACACAACTAATGTCATCACTTTTGGACACCCTGGTGGTAATCGACTCTTCCCGTTTGATGGAATTGAATTAGGTTATCATTCTCTTACGCATCATGGTAAGCGGCCTGATCTGCTCAAGCAATTGACGATCATAGAGCTTTATTATGCGCAGCAGTTTGCACGTTTTCTGGACCGGATCAAAGTGGCTCAAGATGAAGGAGGTCGACCGCTCCTCGATTCGACGGTAGTGATGTTTGGAAGTGGAATGGGTAATGCCAGTTCGCATTCCAGTCGCAACTTACCTATCATGATTGCTGGGGGTGGATTTAAGACGGGGCAGCATTACCGGTTCGAAAGACATGGTCGAGATGGTCGGCCGCTCTGTGATCTCTATGTCTCCATGCTTCAGCAGCTGGGAGTGGAATCTGACCATTTTTCCACGAGCAAAGGCAATCTCAATGAGTTGCTGACATGATAAATCCACGGATCTTTATAGTTTTATTTTGGTTGCCGATTTCAGCGCAATCTGCTGATCGAATTCCCGTAATTCAAAACTTTTTAGAGACCTATTGCCTGCAATGTCATGGCCCGGATAAACAGAAGGGTGACCGTCGTTTTGACGAGTTGACGGGGGATTTCTCTAAGTTGTCTGAAGCGGAGTCTTTTCAGGAAATCCTGGACCAGTTGAACCTCGCTGAAATGCCTCCTGAAGGAAAGAAGCAACCTGAACCTGATGAACTGAAACGGGTAGTTTCTCAGCTCACTAAATCTTTAATAAGTGCGCGTGAAATGGCTTATGAAAATTCAGGAAAGAGAGTATTGCGCCGTTTGAATCGGGTAGAATATCGGAACACGGTCCGGGATCTTTTTGACCTGAAGATGCTCGACTTTGATCCGACTATCACTTTTCCACCTGACGATTCATTGAGTGGCTTTGATAACGTGGGCGAAGGTCTCGTGACTTCTGGGCATCTGCTCCAAAATTATTTGGAAGCGGCGCGTTTAGTCGCGGATAAAGCAGTTCGTCCAGGCCCTAGACCGGAGATGATAAGTTATCATAAGTCTGATGATAAACGATCAGGTAAATCTGATAAGGATGCACGGAAGGAGGCTGGCCGGTTATTCATCAAGTTCCGCCAACCTCTGGGACTGACTCTGTTAGATAAAAAAAGGGGCGTCCCGGCCGCGGGTGAATATCTGATAAATTTTTCGGCGCGGGCAATTCGTAGAAAATCTCGTTACAAGGATGAAGACCTTAGGTACAACTCAAATGAACCGATGCGCCTTTCTATTTCCATCGATTCTCGCGAGTTAGGTGCTACTGCTCACAGGATCATCGGTGAATACGAAATTCCTGATGACCGGACCGTGGAAATTAAGCATCGGGTATGGCTTGAGAAAGGCTTTACTTTTCACGTGCATTGGGCAAATGGCCCTAATGGATCTTTTAAACGGATCCTGCGTAAAGTCCTTCCCAAGTACAATAAAGATGCTCTTTACCCGGCACGGAACCCTCCTGAAATGTATATTGGATCTGGCCCTGAACTTCATATCTACTCGCTTGGAATTGAAGGCCCTTTTTATGAAGAGTGGCCACTGCCTGGTTTTGATAGGTATTTTCCGGACTCACCGGCAAAGCCTGGAGTAAAATATTTGCGCTCTAGCCTTACGCGTTTAGCTGCTGCAGCCTTTCGTCATCCAGTCAATGCGGATGAACTGGCTCCTTATTTGAATCTAGCAGAGAAATACTTGGCTGATAAAAAGGATTTCTGGGAAGCTGCTCGTTATGGTGTACGGGCAATTCTCACCTCACCCCGTTTTTTGTACCTTACGGAATATGCTTCTGAGAAAGGTGAGGACAGACTGGACGCATATGAACTTGCCACACGTTTATCCTATTTCCTATGGAGTTCCATGCCAGATAAGAAGCTGCGGGCCGCAGCCGATTCCGGTAAACTTAGAACCTCTGCAGGATTGCGAGCGGAAGTTGAGAGAATGCTCAATGATAACCGAGCCAAGGCCCTGACTGAAAATTTTGTGGGTCAGTGGCTACATTTACGCAAGTTAGGCGAAATGCCACCTGATCCTGAAAAGAATCGAGCTTATTACGCTGATGACCTTGAGAATGCGATGCGTGAGGAAACTTACCGCTACTTTGATCATGTTCTTACTAATAATCGTAGCATCCTAGAATTTGTGAATTCAGACTACACATTCCTCAATGCGCCTTTGGCTCAGCATTATAATATTTCTAACGTGAGGAATGAAGGGTTCAGGAAGGTTCTCTTACAGTCTAGTGACCAGCGAGGTGGTCTGCTCGGACATGGTAGTGTGCTTACCGTGACATCGAATGGTGTCGAAACTCAGCCAGTAGTACGTGGTGTTTGGATACTCGAGAATTTACTTGGGACTCCACCCAATCCGCCACCGCCTGACGTTGATCCGATCGAACCGGACACGCGTGGCATTACTACTATCCGCGAGCAAATGGAAAAGCATCGTAATAATGCCACGTGCTTTGAATGTCATCGCAAAATTGATCCGCTCGGTTTGTCTATGGAGAATTATGATTTCCTGGGCCGCTGGCGTGACCGTTACTCTAAGCGTATGCCCATTGATGCTTCTGGAAAAATGCCAGATGGCACAGCTGTCACTGGTCCAAGCGGTATCCGTGAATACCTCCTTTCAAGGCCCGAGCAGTTCACTCGTTGTTTGACAGAAAAACTTTTCGTGTATGCTCTGGGTAGACGAATCAGTTTTACTGATCGAGACGATATCGATCGTATAGTCTCAACCATATCTAAGCGTAAATACGGTTTACGCGATTTGATTCAGCAAATCGTAGCTAGTAAGCCGTTCCATTCTAAATGAAGAAACTGCTCATTTTATTGTGGATGTCCGTCACTGTTCATGCAGTGGATCGGCCTAATATCATTTTAATAATGGTTGATGATATGGGCCGGGACTGGGTCAGTTCTTATGGAGCTGAGCATTCTACCCCAAACATTGACAAGCTAGCTGAGCAGGGAGTTCTTTACCAGACTGCCTGGTCTCTGCCTATCTGTACGCCGACCCGCGTGACTCTGCTGACTGGCCAATACCCATGTAATCATGGATGGGTTCAACATTATGACGTGCCTCGATGGGGAGGGGCCGGATTAGAATCAAAAAAGTTTACGACTTTTGCTAGGACATTGCGTGGTTCGGGTTATGCCACTGCCATTGGTGGAAAATGGCAGATTAATCATTTAGGAAAGGATCCTGATGCTTTAGATAGGCATGGATTTGATGAGCATTGTGTCTGGCCTGGAGTAGAAGAAGGTGAACCCGAGACTGAGGAGCGTTTTTGGAATGGTCTTTTGATTACTAATGGTAAACGGGCCAAGGTTCCCTACGGGCCGGACACAATTAATCAATTCCTGATTGATTACATTAAGCGCCACAAGAATGATCCTTTCTTGATTTATTATCCTATGCTTTTGACGCATGGCCCGCATACGATCACTCCAATGAATGAGGCAAATCCACCCGAAGGAAAGTTGGCTTTGTACGCAGGTAACGTGACCTATATGGATCATCTGGTCGGTAAAATTGTAAGGGCCCTTGATGAGCTTGGGTTGAAGGAACGCACTATGATCCTTTTTACCGGTGATAACGGATCAGCTGCATCAGGGAATCTCAATGGTCAGCCATATCCCAAAGGCAAAGGGCGTGAAGCTGATTGGGGCGTGCACGTTCCTTTTATTGTTCGAGCACCATTTTTGAATAAGGGTGGAATTGTATCGCGTGACCTAATTGATTTCACTGATATTTATCCTACCTTATTAGAATTGGCTGGGACCAGTCCTCCAAAGCAATTGAAACTGGATGGGAAATCTTTTATTCCAAGTTTACGAGGAAGTGAAGATCCATTTGATAAGCGTAGTTGGATCTATTCTCAGATCGGTAATTTCAGAATGATTCGTGATTGGCATCACTTAGTTGATAATAAGGGCGCATTCCATGATCTGAATAAGGATCCATTGCAGCAAAATAAAGTAAGCCCCTTGGATAAAATAGCACCGGGTCGTCGCCAACGTTTGCAGATGATTCTTGATCGATTTCCAGAAAATGCACCGGCTCCATTTCCAGAATTTAAGACCAAGCATCCAGGACTTAATAAATGATTAAACTATGAAGACTATCACAATCCTTATTTTAACTTTGCTGATTCCTGCAGCTTCATTTGAGATCTGTAAGGCAGCCAGTAAGCGACCCAATATTCTTTTCATTATTGCTGATGACCAGTCACCCTTTGACTTCAAGTTTTACAATACTCGTAGCGTCATGAATGCACCGGTGCTGGAGAAAATGGCTTCAGAAGGCATGGTAATTGATGGGGCCTACCAAATGGGTTCCTGGGTCGGAGGCGTTTGCACGGCATCGCGGCATATGATTATGACTGGCCGTACACTCTGGCATGTTCCCGACAAGTCTGGACGAATCATGAATCCACACGTCAATAATTCAAAGATGGTTCCACCAAATTTGATTAAGTACACGTTGCCTGCAGTTTTTAATAAGGCTGGATATGACACGATGCGGACTTGCAAGAATGGAAACAGTTACGAGGCTGCCAATAAGCTCTTTGAGGTTCGTCGCGATGGGACGCGCCGTGGAGGGACTGACGAAGGAGGCAGTGCCTGGCACGCTGAGCAGGTTTTAGACTACCTCGATGATCGTGAGTCTACAAAGGACACTGACCCTTTCTTTATCTATTTCGGTTTTTCCCATCCTCATGATGTGAGGGATGGTAAGCCTGAGCTTTTAGCTAAATATGGTGCAGTTAATCATAATAATAAGGAAGCTTTTCCTCCTGCCAACGCAAAGCAGCCTCCGTTACCGGTTAATTATTTACCGAAACATCCTTTCGATAATAGTCATATGAATGTTCGTGATGAGGTAGCAGTGAAGGGGGTTTGGGGACGACGCGATGAGCTCACTATACGTAATGAGATTGGCCGGCAATTTGCGTGCAGTGAAAATATTGATATACAGATTGGTCGAGTCCTCAAGAAGCTTGAGGCGATGGGTGAAATAGATAACACTTACATTATCTATACTGCGGACCATGGAATGGCCATTGGTAGACACGGTTTGCAGGGCAAGCAAAACTTATACGATCATACTTGGCGCATTCCTTTTATTGTGAAAGGGCCTGGAGTTAAGGCTGGCGCACGAGCCAAGGGGAATATCTTTTTACTCGATGTCTTGAGTACAGCCTGTGACTTGGCAGGGATCAAGGCCCCAGCAACTTCTGAGGGTATAAGCTTTAAACCAGTAATTGAGGGTAAGAAGAGCGCAGTCCGTGATACCCTTTACGGAGTCTATTGTGGTGGAGGTAGGCCAGGTTCCCGTTGTGTTAAAAAAGGGGATTGGAAACTAATCAAATACGAAGTTGAAAAGACAGGAATGAAGCATACGCAACTCTTTAATTTAAAGGATAACCCACAAGAATTCATGAAAGAACATCATGTTTCGGCGGTCATGGCTTTGACCGGTGCTAAGCCTGGCCCTGAACAGATCAATCTTGCTTCTCATCCGAAGTACTCAAATAAGCTCAAGGAAATGGAATCTGTACTCCTCTCTGAGATGCGTCGGCATGATGATCCTTACCGGTTCTGGAACCAACCTGATGATGGGTTACCAGTCCCGACCTTTCGGGAAAGGGTAAAGAATAAGCGGCAGAATAGGCCTAAAAAAAATAAGTGAAAATAGTGGTTCCATGTTTAAAGGTTTTGGTGGCAGTGCTTTTGGGGCACGCGCTCAATGAAAGGGCCATTTCTAAAGAGCGTTGGTTACAAGAGAGCGGGTATGGATTGATGTTTCATTATGAAGCTTTCAAGAGCCATACCCCCGAATCATATAATAGAGCCATTGATTCGTTTAACGTTAATCATTTTGTC
>JASLJT010000124.1:0-2521 GCA_030747955.1 Verrucomicrobiales bacterium
TCATCGACTGAAAATTCCGGAATCCAAATCACAAAAAATCCATGGGACTTGACTAGAATCCCTGGAGGTAGCAGTGGCGGATCGGCTGCCTCAGTAGCTAATGACACTGCAATTGCATCACTCGGTTCAGACACTGGAGGATCAATCAGACAACCATCATCATTTTGTGGAACCGTTGGATTGAAGCCTAGTTACGGCCGAGTTTCGCGTTATGGCCTCGTGGCTTTTGCCTCGTCCCTTGATCAGATTGGACCTGTGACTAAAACTAGTGAAGATGCTGCCATGATCCTTAATGCCATAGCTGGAAAGGACCCTCTAGACTCAACATCGCTTGGTTCTGATGTTCCTAATTATCTGGAATCACTGAACGGCGATATAAAGGGACTTAGAATAGGTATGCCTAAAGAATATTTTACTGACGGAATAGATCCAGAGGTCCTTGCCTGTATCCATAAGGCAATAGATAAACTAAAAGAACTAGGAGCTGAAATTATTGATATATCATTACCGCATACTGAATTCGCCGTATCCACTTACTACATAATTGCTACGGCTGAAGCCTCCGCCAATCTGGCTCGCTTTGATGCAGTAAGGTATGGGAATAGAGTCTCTGAGCCAACGAATATCATTGAACATTATAGGAAATCCAGAGCTCAAGGTTTTGGCGAAGAGGTTAAAAGGCGGATTATCCTTGGAACTTACGTCCTTAGCTCAGGTTATAATGACGCTTATTATGTGAAGGCACAAAAGGTACGAACCTTGATACGAGATGACTTTGCCCAAGCCTTTGAAAAAGTTGACGCAATCGTTTCACCTACGGCACCTACGCCTGCATTCAAAATCGGAGAAATGTGCGATGACCCTCTTCAAATGTATCTTGCTGACATTTTTACCATAGCAGCGAATTTAGCTGGTATATGCGGCATTAGTACACCTTGTGGATTCGTTAAAGGAGATTCTAACAATCAGTTGCCAGTTGGATTGCAAATACTCGGTCCAGCTCTTCAAGAATCTACAATTTTGAAAATTTCCGATGCCTTTGAAAAAGCCACTGACTGGCACAATCAAAGACCCATAATCGAAAATTCCTAGCTTACTCCTTGAGCCTTCCTAACTGGAGCAAATGAATGTCGGTGAATTGGGCATGGTCCAAATTCTTTTAGCGCATCCAAATGTAACTTCGTCCCATATCCTTTATGTCTATCGAAACCATATTGAGGATAGTCCTGAGAATATCTTAGCATCATCCGATCACGCTCGACCTTAGCTATAATACTAGCTGCAGCAATCGATAAGCACTTTTCATCACCTTTAACAACTGATTGATATTGGTAAGGGAAACCCTTCACAGGATTCCCATCAATTATCGCATAGGAAGGTTGCTTTTTTAGACTCATCGCGGACTCAGCCATCGCTCTATGAGTGGCATTAAGAATATTAATTTCATCAATTATTTCATGATTAATTACAGAAACACTCCAAACAACTCCAGACCCAGAATCAGTTAGTTCTTCATAAATTTTCTCTCTGAGCTTAGCACTTATTTTTTTTGAGTCATTAAGTACATCAGAGCTATAAACTCTTGGTAAAATCACTGCAGCAGCGACAACGGGGCCGGCCAAAGGGCCCCTGCCAGCCTCATCAATTCCGGCTACATATTCATGGCCTTTTTTAATTAGTTCTTCTTCAAGCAAAAAATCAGGCATAACTCTTATTACTTGTAAATAAAGGGCTACCCTTATAAAGGAAACATATTAATATATTTACTTTAAAATCAATAAGACATGAGTTTGCTATATAAATTAACGATACCGTTATTTTTTCTAGATCAATTAACAAAATTACTTGTCTTAAATAATTTCGTATTAGGAGACCAAAAAACAATAATTCCAGATTTTTTTAATTTAGTAAGGGTACACAATACAGGTATAGCTTTTGGTAAATTCAATGATGGTGATGGCTCAAATGTAATTTTCACGGTTATTTCTTTGCTCGCATTTTTGGGGATAATATTCTTTTGGATAAGAGGGCACTTTCCCGGAAAACTAAATCAATTTGCAGTTGCCCTGATTACTGCTGGCGTTGCAGGCAATGTCACTGATCGAATACTACATGGTTATGTAGTGGATTTTTTAGATTTCTATATTGGAGACAGTCATTGGCCTTCATTCAATGTTGCTGATTCATGCATCTGTATAGCAGCTTCACTCATTTTTATTTCAGCCTTTACCAAAGAAGGCACAAACCCACAAACAGAAGATAAATGAGCGATTCAAGAAATGAGAATTCAATAATCGCTGAAAAAAAAACACTCCGAAAAACCATCATCAAAGGCATTAATTCCCTTGACCCTAATATTAAACGAAAAGCCAGCGAATCTATATCAAAAAAGCTTACAAAATTAATCAGAAGTGACTCTACAGTCCTGTGCTACTATCCGCTGCGATCCGAACCGGACATCCTCCCTGCCATCCAACATTGGCTCGAATTAGATTTCCGGGTGTGCCTTCCAAAAGTTGAA
>JASLJT010000125.1:0-6780 GCA_030747955.1 Verrucomicrobiales bacterium
GGTGCCAGAGACAAATGTTCAGGCATGGGGGGAGGGCCTTCCGGTTTTCCTGAGGGAGTCGTTGAGAGTTCCAAACTGAATGAAGGTTTGGCGACCTTTGCCTTGCTGCCGCTATTTTCGAGTAAACCTCCAGAGATCCATGAGCTTATAAGGTCGAGTTTGTCCTGCGAGAGCTTTTCTCCTTTTGGCGGCATTATAGGTTCTTCTGCATGGCTGACGGAGAGGAACAGCCTGCTGGCGCCAGGATCACCCGAACTTACAATCTCTCCAGATGAGCCGCCTTGCATGGTGCTGGTGTAAGTCGTTAAATCCAGCCCGCCTTTGGCCTTGTCTGGATTGTGGCAGGTGAGGCATCGGTCAGCAAAGATCGGGCGGACATGCTCATCATAATTGAATTTCTTGTCAGCGGCCTTTGTGAATGAGATTAGGGATAGGAACAGAAATGCGGATCCGGTGAGGCTAAGAACTGACTCGGATATTTCTCTGATTGTTTTGTTAAATCCCATCGTCACTGGTCAAAGAAGCATTGATTTGTTAACTAGTGATTGAACATGAATTCTTTGGCGTTTAAAAGTGCCCAGAACACATCCTCCAGATCCTGTTTGACCTTTTTGGGATCAGTATCGATTTGAGCTATGAGTTGACTTTTTTCTGTCTGTGTTGGTTTTCGCCCGAAGGTTCTGATGTAAAGCGAGTCAATGATTTGCTCAGGTGTTTTTCCTTCAGTAATCATATTTGCTACGACTTTGCCGCTCACAATTCGATTGCCGGTCGCATCACCATTAATGAGATGCAGAGCTTGTCCCAAGTTTGGTTCCATTTTCACTTCGCATGAGCAGACAGTTTTGCGCTCTGCTCTTCCAAAAGTTCTAAGGAAATAATTAGAAACATTACCATCGGCGATTTGAACGGCCCGTGCTCCTACAGGGAGGCCTCTGAACTTGTTCTTTGTTTCAGTGATTTGGCTTATGGAATCCAATAAGACTTCGGCCCGCATCCGGCGTGAGAGTGCATGAGAGAAGTTCTTTGTGTCACCCTCGTTGCTCGTATTGACCTTAGTCGATAGTTGGTATGTTCGGGAAGTGCAGATGTCTCTGACCAGACGTTTGAAGTCATAATTGTATTGAGTGAACCGATCTGCGAGCGAATTGAGCAGTTCAGGATTTGATGCTGGATTGCTTATCCTGACGTCATCGACAGGATCAATGATGCCTATTCCGAAGAAGTGAGACCAGACGATATTGGCAAGGTTCCGCGAAAAGAAGGGATTGTCCGGAGAGGCCATCCATGCGCCTAGGATTTCTCGGCGGTCCTGGCCCGGTTTGATTTCGGGTTTGGCAGCGCCCAGAAAAACAGGCTCCATGACCTTCCCCCCGACCGGGTGCTTCATGTCTCCATTGGCACTGTTATAGACAATGACCTCACGGGGATCCTGTGCCCTTTTTCTGCCGACCTGAGAAAAGAATGCGGCAAAAGAATAGTAATCGTCCATTGTCCATCTATCGAATGGGTGATTGTGGCATTGAGCGCATTGCAATCGCATTCCCATGAACACCTGTGCGACGTTTTCAGAGACCTTCAGAGTATCGCGTTCTATTTGATAATAGTTGGTCGAAGGATTACTGAACGTTCCCCCAGTAGAAGACAAAAGCTCCTGCACAATTTTATTGAATGGAACATTATTTGCGATGCGGTCCTGCAGCCAATTATAATATAATAGAGTTGCTTTATAGCTTACCTGATTATTTGCATTTGTACTGATTTGAAGCAGCTCCGCAAATTTCATTACCCAGACCTCAGTGAATTCTTTGCGGTTCAGTAATGAGTCTATGGTCTTGTCCCGTTTGTCAGGTGAGTTGTTTTCAATGAATGCTCTGAATTCATCTTCGGTCGGGAGAGTCCCCGTAATATCTATTGTTGCTCTGCGCAGGAACTCCTCATCAGTGCAGAGATCAGAAGGAAGGATGCGCAGTTTGTGCATTTTCTCGGCCACGAGTTCATCGACATAATTTTTGGGCGTGAACTCGGGTCTTTGGTAATCGAGGTTCTCAGGAATGACGATGACTTGAGAGCCGACTGTGAAAGTTGCGAACCGAGCCATTACGAAGGCCTCTCCGCGGTTTCCTGCAGTTACTTTTCCATTAGCGGTAATGGCGGCTGATGGGGTATTATTTGTTTCAAAGAGAGCCAGTGAAGTGACGTCTCGCGTGCTCCCATCAGAATACGTTGCCACAGCAATGAATTGCTGAGTCGTTCCTTTTCCTTCCAAAACTGCTTGCTTCGGATATATTTCTAAGGAACTCGGTGATGCTATGTCTTTGGGATCATCAGGAGCTCCAGCATTTAGCCATGAGAGCATGGCATTGTAGTATTCAGATCCTTTGTCAAAGAGCTTGCCGCCGGTATGGGGTACAGATTCAGTGGCCTTTTCAATCATGAGGCTCTCGTCCGGGAAAGCGAGATTGATGCGTCTTCCGGAAAGTTCTCTCGTTATACGATGATAATCACCAACGGGGTCATAACCAAATAAAGAAAGCATGAACCCGTCCTGACCTCTTGCGGAACCATGACATGATCCGGTGTTACAATTAGCACGTAAAAAGACCGGCATGACATCGAGACGGAAGCTAGTTTCACGTTCTGTCTCTGCGCTATTAACGGTCAATGGTACGGTCGCCGATTTGCCGTGGAAGTTGACGCTAATTTCAGTTTCTCCGTCTGCTCTAGGACGAATCATGTTTCCGGCTACTGTTACGAGGGCGGTATTTTTAGGTTCGAAGGTCACCTTGTCGGTGATGTCTCGGGTCGTTCCGTCAATGTAGGTGGCCATTGCAACGAAACGCTGCAAGTCAGCGCTGGTCGTAAGAGAAGCTTTGGGCGGATAAATGGCAATCGATGAGAGGTTCAGGGATTCTTTAGCCAGATCCTCGGGGTTAAGAGGTTCCCTTTTCACCAGTATTACACCATCAGGCCATTTGGCTCCATCACTGATCCATTCTTTCAAGGAGTTTATTTGGGCCTCGGACAACGGTCCTCCCTTCGGGGGCATGATTTCATCGTCGTCGTGAGCAAGGGCAATTCTGTGAATCAGTTCACTTTCTTGTGGTTTTCCGGGACTAATTGCTGGACCATTTTCGCCGCCCTCCTTTGCTGCAAGTAGGCTACTCAGATCGAGTTCTCCCTTTTGCTTTTCAATCCCGTGGCAACTAACGCACTTGGTTTCGAGAATTGGTTTTATGTCTTTGCCGAAATCGACAGCAAATGATTCCAAAATTACAAAGCAAACAAATGCATGAATGTAGAATATGAACTTCATTTATTTTTGGCTTCGAGTCGAAGTTTCTCAAGCCGAGACAAGGGCTTGGGCTTGGGCGGTGCCTTTGCAACTACCTTTGGTGCTTCTTTTTTAACGGGAGCTGGTTTCGGAGCCGGTTTCTTTGGTGGAGGGTCGATTCTTAGAACGCCTCCATGGCCCACATTATGAGGGATCAGTGTTTCTGATTGAGGAATGCTTAGATGGCAGAAAAGATTCTTATGTTGTCCTTTAGGACTGTCTGCTGCTATTTTAATAGGGAAACTAAGTTCGGTCGTTCCTTTATCTATTTCCATTTCTGGAGCAGTGACCTTTGCAGGGAGTCCTAGGAGTTTTATTTTGGCCTTCCCTTCGAAAGGAGTGGTATGAGTGAGTTTGCATATAACGGATCCGTCCTGTCCCTGTTCCACTGCGGCCATTTCAATCTTCATTCCTAAATAGGGTTCCGCGACTGTGACTGGTGTTAGGTTTGAGCTGGCTAGGATTTGTCCTTTTCCAGCATCGGATTCTCCCATCACTGCGATGTCCCAGGTTCGGATCGCTGCACTCCCATTGGCATTAATCGTATAAATGATGTCATTTTTTCCTTTAGGGATCTGCAGAGTTGGTTGGGATCCAATCCCGGGAGGGTTCCATAGCATCCTTACAGTGATTGGGGCATCGAAACCTTCCTTTCGCGTTACGTTCACCTTAAGGTCAAGGGTTCCATTCTTAACTAATGGCACGGTGGGGGGTGTGATATCTATCTTGAATGGGATCTCTTCGACTACAGCTACTGCGAGTTTTCTCGCAGTGCTTTTGTAATAGACGGTGTTGTTTGGGGCTCCTAGAACAAAATCTAGAGGTTGAGAAAAGTTGCCACTTATATTTTTTTCTAGATCTGCATGTTTTGCGATCAGTTCAGTCAGTGCGCCAGCGATTGGCGCTTCGGGGGAAGCTTCAAAACCAATGAGGCCTGAGTTTATACTTGAGTGCATTCCATTGGAGACCAGTTTGATTCCTTCAGGTAATCCGGAAGCTTCGAAGACCAAGTCGCCGCCAAAGTTTGAGCGTCCTGCATTGATTCGGGTAACGAAGCGATTTCCTCGGGCAACATAAATCATTTGTCTGGACTGGTAGTCAGCGCGGCCAAAGTAAGGAATTGTTAAGCCCAGAGAAGGTGCAATGGATTCCGTTTCTATCCTGTATACGTAGTTTTCTCCGCCCTTTTTCAAGTGATCACGGATTCTGATATTGAATTCACCGTCGACGGCTGCAGTGAAATCAATTTTGCTGTCCTGTTTGTTGTCAGCATCATCATTTCCGCTGATGTGTTTCTTGTCAGGTCCATAGATGTTAAGGATCGGATCGAGTGGAGAGCCGATTGATTTAGCATGTGCACGGATAATGAATCGTTGTCCTTTCTTGGCTGTGAATTTGAACCAGTCCTCGTCTCCTGGTTTTTCGATTATTCCATTAAGAGCTAAGGGGAGGGGAGCACTTGAAGGGGTCGCTTCATTTCTATTATTGTTTGGTTCTGCTTCTAGTACGTTAGGAAATGCAGAGACACGGACAATGTTAGGGGAAGGGGAAAGTAATCCATCTGAATTGGAGTAGATCTTAAATTTGGGGTCAGGAGAGTCAGGTAATTTTACAGTTAGTTTTGATTCTCCGGTAGAGTCTCCGATCAGCTTGAGCTCAAGATCATTGCCTGCAGGTCCGCCTGCTGGGTAAACGGCTAATGGTCTCGGGAATGACCCGATGTGTAGGCGATAACGACAAGCTCCATTTCCAGTGTAAGAACTTTCTCGGATTTGAACAATGTATTTGCCGTCACTCGGAGCGACTATGGAAGTCGTACTGTCTTGCAGTAAGATGGCAGTGTCATCTGAAGCGGCGAGTTCAAAACGTTCCATGTTAAGAATGGCCACGTAAGGGTCATAAAAAGCGTTACCGAGTCTTATTCCTTCAACTTCCGCACTGATGCGCTGCCCTTTCTTTGCTTCGATGACATAGTAATCGACATCTTCATTTTCGAGGACCCCTTCGATGGTGGAGTTGAAGGGGGCAGCTTGAGGTGTTGCAAATTCACTGTTAGGTTCTACTTCTGAGACAGTTTCAAATTGGCCGACCCAGAAACTTTTGACTCCACTTAAGCCGCTCTTGGTGCGTACTCTCATCAGATGCTCTCCGAGCTCAGCTTCGGGACTGATTGCGATTTTCGCTTTCAAGTGCTTAGCGCTGCCGCCGGGTGTAAGTTCGGTGACGGTGAATCCTGGTGAGTAGAAAAGGATCTCAACGGCGTCATCGAGGCGATCACCATTAAAGTTCAGCTCAACTTCGGTCCCGCGCTTTGCTCCTCTGGGGATTATGCTTCCTAGCGATGGGGAGGCAGAAAATGCGGATTGGAGTAAAAGTGAAACAGCGAAAACTGTAGCGAAGAGTTTCCTTAAAAGCATTGTTCCTAGATCTAATTGTGTTTATGCAATAATCTCTTCAATGACTTTGCCTCCATCGACAATTTCAATGGGTCTGTCACCTGGTGCCATGAGTTCTTTGTCAGCAATGATTCCCATTTGCTTGTATACCGTAGTGGCAAGGTCCTGATGAGAAAGTGCATCCTCTTCAGGTTCGGCTGCGAGTGCATCTGATTTGCCATATACGACACCCTTTTTCAGTCCTCCTCCGGCTAAGAGTCCACTGAAAACCTTAGGCCAATGGTCGCGGCCAGCAGTTCTATTGATTTTTGGTGTCCTGCCAAACTCTGAGGTCATCATTACAAGGGTCGAGTCTAATAGGCCACGCTCGTCGAGGTCGCGAATTAGCCGCGCGTACGCTTGATCTAGTGCAGGAGCTTGACGCTCGAAGCTTCCTTTGACGTTATCGTGGTTGTCCCAGCCTCCGTAAACAGTCGAGACAAACCTTACGCCTGATTCTACTAACCTTCTGGCAATTAGGAATCTTTGTCCTGCTGAGTTGCGCCCATATTCATCACGCAGTTTGTCTGGTTCCTTATTAATATCAAAGGCTTCACGCGCCTTTTGTGAGCTAATTAAACCATAGGCGCGTTGATAGAAGGTATCCATTGCATTGACTGCGTCGGACTTTTCCATTTGCCTGAAATGGGCGTCCACAGTTTGAAGCATAGATTTACGCTTTGTGAATCTTTCCTCATTGATTCCTTTTGGAAGGGCGAGGTCTCTGACTGAGAAATTTTTACTTGCGGGATCATTGCCTAGGCTAAAGGCACCATAAGCAGAGCTTAAGTATCCGCTCCCAGCGTGTTCGTTTGGTTGGTTGGGAACGCAAACGTAGGGGGGCAGGTTTGCTCTTGGTCCGAACTCATGACTGACAACACTTCCCATCGATGGGTAAGTGAGGGCAGGGCTAGGCTTATACCCTGTGAACATATTGTGCACGCCGCGCTCATGAGCGGCTTCGCCGTGCGTCAATGAATTTAGAACAACAAGTTTATCAGAAATGGCAGC
>JASLJT010000126.1:0-7140 GCA_030747955.1 Verrucomicrobiales bacterium
TTTCCATAAATGAATTTCTAGAGCAATCATTGGATGGTCATGTTTACTGGGTAGAGAAGCCAAATGGATCAGGGGATAATATTGTATTGAACAGTGCTCCAAGTGATGTTTCCCATGAATTGAATGATCTTTTTTTTAACAAAAAGAACGCATGTGTATTGACGAGCGCAACTTTATCAGTTGGTGAAAACAAGGAGCCGATAGGCTACTTTAAAAATAGGATTGGTGCAGAGTCTGTTTATTCTGTTAGGATTGGTAGCCCTTTTGATTATGAAAAGCAGATGAGGGTCTATTTAGTTAAAAGTATTCAGGACCCAAGGTCTGATGGTTATGAGGCTGACTTGATTCGCTGGATTGAGCATTTTGTGGAGAAGTCAAAGGGGCGAGCATTTGTTCTTTTTACGAGCTACAAACTAATGAATTCCGTTGCTCTGAAAATGGATAATAAAATTAGGGATATGGGATATAAGTTATTAGTTCAGGGGAAAAAAATGCCGAGAAATAAGCTTCTGAATGTTTTCCGGGAAGACTCTTCGAGTGTATTGTTTGGGACTGATAGTTTTTGGGCAGGAGTCGATGTGCCGGGGGATGCTCTTTCCAATGTGATCGTGACGAGATTGCCGTTTGCTGTGCCTGATCACCCTCTGACAGCATCGAGGTTGGAATCTATTGAGGAAAGTGGTGGGAACCCCTTTTTAGAATATACTGTGCCGGAAGCTATATTGAAATTGAGGCAAGGAGTTGGCAGGCTGGTTCGCTCTTCTTCGGATCAGGGAATTGTGGTTATTTTAGACAATAGGATCCTTCTGAAGCAATATGGTAAAGCATTCATTAGGGCGTTGCCGGATGCTCCGATTGAAATTGTTGAGGATTGAATGATTGCCTAAATTTTGTTTGCGGCTCCAAGAATTTTTTTAAAATCATTTAGCTTCCATTGGCCAGGTACACTTGCCGATTCGAGGGCAGCGTAATTTAGAACAGATCCGCACTGCGCAGCTAATAGGCGAGAAGCCATTCCCAAACGTCCCATTCCCATGACTGAAAGTGGGCGCGATTCAAATAGATCAAAGAGATTCATAAGGTTGGCGATGTCCTTGAAGTGGTTTGTGGTAGTTGCAATTTTCACAATGTCGGCGCCCAGCCCATAGCCTTCATTCACTTTGTCTTTGAGGTAATTTGTTTCTGGGGTTATGTCGAAATTATGAGAGGAAAGAATGATCAATAATGCTTCCGATTCAGATAATGTTAGTATTTCCTTCATGTTCTCGGCATGATCGATTTCAATGTCGATAGCTGATGCGAATGGAATCAGTGGAGTGATAACGCTTTGCCTTTTTATTGGGTCCCTGAACTCTTCTGTGCCTCCTTCGTCTGGATGTCTGCAGGTGAGAAGGATGGGGGCATTAATTTTTGATATCTTTTGTTTGAGGTCACGAACTGACATCAGTAGATCGATTCGTATTTCAACAAGATCAAACTGATCTGACTCCTCAGTCGATGAAATATTTTCTAGGGAATATTCGTCAACTATAGGGATTACAATGTTTGCTTGTTCCAAGAAAATTGACTTTTTCATGATTTAAGAGTTTTGTTTTTATTGCCTACGATGGTACTTGCTCCATTCTTCACTAATTAACCTCACAACTAGATAAAGCATCAATGCTTGGGCGGAAACAGGAAATTAATCTTAAGCTCAACCAAATCACAGACGGTTTGGTTCTTCTCCTTGCTTTCTGGATAGCTCATCAGCTTCGTTATGATAATTATGGGGGCATTTGGCCAGAAAGTGTAAAGATTCCAGTTTTCAAAGACTTTCTTTGGCTCATTGCCATTGTGGTACCTTTTACTCCATTGGTCTTAGAGATGACGGGCTATTACCATCATCCATTACAAAAAACGACGCTTCTTTCTCTTAAGCAATACGCAAAGACTCTTGTCATTATCGGAGTGTTGATTGGTGGATATGTGGTCTTCAATCGAGTAGGAGATCTGAGCCGTGGATTTTTAATTTTAGCAGCTCTATTCGGTGGGAGTATGCTTTTGGGGAAGGAGTATTTGCTTAAGAGGTTCATTCGGAGGCAGGTCAAATTGGGGAAATGGCAAGAAGAAGTGATTTTGGTTGGAGACGTTGAAGAAATGAATCGTTTTGAGAATGAGCTCATTTCTGATCTTTCCTTTGGATTAAAAGTAGTTAAAAAAATTGATTTGGAGAATTCAGATTCCGATGAATTGGTTAAGTCTCTACATAAATATTCAGTGAAGAGAGTTTTCTTTGCTGCTAAACATGTAAGTTTTGGTAAAGTTCAAACAGCAGTGAATGAGTGTGAGGTTGAAGGGGTTGAAGTTTGGTTGTCCACTGACTTTATTGAAACGACAATAGCAAGACCCAGTCTGGATGCCTTTGGCGGAAGTTTAATGATGGTCTTTCGAAGTGCTCCAGAGGCGACCTGGGCAATGCTGATTAAGGGAGTTATTGATAGGGTCCTGGCAATAGTTTTAATAATAGCCACTTTTCCTTTGTGGGTTTTTGCAATGATAGGTATTAAAATCTCCTCGCCTGGCGCGATCATGTTCAAGCAAGAACGAGGAGGAAGGAGTGGGAAGCCTTTTAGAATGTATAAGTTTAGAACAATGATAGCTGAGGCAGAGGAGAAGAAGGGAGAGTTAACCGATATGAATGAAATGAGTGGACCTGTATTTAAAATTCAAAATGATCCTCGAGTCTTTCCCTTCGGAGATTTTCTTCGGCGGTGGAGCATTGATGAATTGCCACAACTCTTAAATGTTTTATTCGGCCAAATGAGTATAGTTGGCCCGAGGCCTCTTCCCGTTGATGAAGTTGAAAGAATTCAAGAATCCTCTCATCGGCGAAGACTGAGCATGAAGCCTGGAATTACTTGTGTGTGGCAGGTCTCAGGCAGGAGTGAAATAACGAGTTTCGAAGAGTGGGTAAAACTTGATCTAGATTACATTGACGGGTGGTCATTGTGGCTCGATTTAAAAATACTACTAAAAACAGTCCCTGCCGTTTTTTTAAAGCGAGGTGCAAAGTAATGAGAAGTGGGCAATTAAGGTTTCTTTTTAACAATTAATCTTAGAATCCTAATTTTTTTTATATTTTTTATAATTGGATGAGGGATTAGAGTTCTGATTGCTTGATTTTATAATGATATCTTGATTATAGTTAAAAAATCGGCTATTCACTTCACCCCCACACCAACCGTTTAAATTACCTCAGATTTGTTCTATTTCTTTAGAATAACACAAAAAACCATTTCCATTCTGTTTCCATGAAAAATTCAGTAATCATTCTTACCTGTATCCTTCTGACAGTTTTTAACTATAGCGCATTGGCGCAAAAAGCTATGGTCAGTAAGCCAACCGTTTCTGCCCTTAAGAGTCCAGATTTTGAGGTGGGCAGCGGGATCAAAGAGCCTAAAGGTGAAAGAAAAGATTGGCTTCAAATTGAAGTCGCTTTCAGATTGGATTCAACTTCGCGTGATGATTTTATTGAAGCGGTCGAAGTGAAGTTCTTCGTTCTTCCAAAATCCGCTCAACCCAAATATAAGAAGCTTTACACGGCTGTAGTTAATCATGTGGACTTGCCAAAGGGTGAAACTCTCCGCTCATCTGTTTTCTTGTCTCCAAATTCTTTGGCTAGAATTTACGGTAAGGGTAAAAAACCAAATCCTCGCGATTTAATGGTCGCGGTAGAGCTTCACTCAGGCCAAATAATAGGGGGAGAAGTTACTGATGGAAAGACAAGCCGCTGGTGGCAGAAGTCAGATGCTCCAACTGATTCATCAATGCTCCGCCCAAAAAGTAAGACACCATTTGCGTATCTCTGGTTTGATAGCTATGCAGAAACACGTGACTAACCAAGACAAGAGCAATTAAAACAAACGTTCAATAATTTAATTTGATCAACGCTATACAATTTATCAAATGGCCGACAAGAAATCGATAGTAACACTCGACATTGGATCACAAAGGGTCACCATGGCCCGGTTCAGTTTATCAAAGGGAAGTTTAATACTTCAGGACTATGCTTACCAATACTTGGTAGGTGATCCTGCTGCCGATTCAGCAAGAATCCCTCAAGTCTCAGCAGCGGTAAAGGAATTGGCTTCTACCCTTAAGTTGTCCGGAAGTGATGTCTATTATACAATATCCGGTCATGCGGTCTTCACGAGGTTCGTGTCTTTGCCTAACTTGGAAGGCTCTGAGTTAGACCAGTTAGTTGAATTTGAGGCTCAGCAAAATGTTCCATTCCCTATCGAAGAGGTGACCTGGGCTTATCAACCAGTATCTTCCTCGGGTGAAGGTGATGATAAAACGGTTGAAGTTCTTCTCGTCGCTATCAAAAATGATGCTATAGATGAAATAAATGAAGCCGTTGAGGATGGATCATTAGTTGGCCGAGGAGTCGATGTTGCGCCAGTGGCATTATGTAATGCTTTTAAATTTAGTTACCCTGAAACTGAAGGCGCGGCACTTCTCATTGATGTGGGAGCTCGTACAACGGATCTTATTTATATTGAGGGGGAGAGAATTTACACTAGGAGTGTGCCTGTAGGAGGAGCTGCAGCAAGCTCAGCTATTGCTAAGGAATTTGATATGAGTTTTGCTGATGCTGAAGAGCGCAAGATGCAGGACGGGTTCGTTTCCCTTGGTGGAGCGGCTGCGGATCATGAAGATCCAGGAATTGCGGCAATGTCCAAAGTCATTCGGACGACCATGACGCGGCTCCACTCTGAGATTATGCGTACAACGGGTAATTACAGGCAGGCAGGAGGAGGCTCGCCAACGATTGCTTATTTATGTGGAGGAAGTGCAGCGATGCCTTATTTGAGGGAGTTTTTGGCTGAAAAATTGGGCTTTGAAGTTGAATACTTTAATGCATTATCAAGCGTTGGAGTTGGTCCTAGGGTCGATGCCGATGAGGTTGGTAAGGATGCTCATAATTTGGGTGAGCTTGTAGGTTTGGCTCTCCGAGATGTGAGTTCTAATACTGTTTCCATTGATCTGGCTCCGAATGACATTTTAGCAAGGAGGGACCTAGACAAAAAGAAACCGTTCTTGTTTGCCGCTGCAGCTTGTTGGTTCATTTTGTTAATTATGGGAGTCCTTTACTATAATAAGGGAAAGAGCATGGCTCAAAATAGTTTGACTCAACTCAAGGATTCTCAAGGAAACTTATCAGGTTATGCTGGTGAAATTGACAAGGCCGAAGCAGAAGAGAAAAAAGGAGCCGACGAGGCTAAACCAATCGAAGCAGCCGTCAAGGGGCGAACGGCTCATATTGAGATTTTGAATCACCTCAATTCTATTGTTCAAAACGATAATGTATGGTTCGTACAAATTGAGCCATTATTCCAAGGATCGCCGCTAAAAGATACAGCGAAATTGGGGGAGAAGGATGTTAGTAATAAATTCAAAAAGACCGAGAAAAAGAACAGCGAAGGGGCCCCAGACTCTAATACAATTACCCATTTCCGTTTATATGGAATGTGGCGTGAGTCTTCACAGAGTCTCTATGGATTTGAGGAGAGATTGAAGGATAGTCCCATATTTAACGTAAAGGAAATGGATGAAAGCAATAGAGCAATAGTAGAAAAGGGAAGTAGTGAATACGCAGGGTTAGTTCGTTATGATCTTCCCTTAGTCGAGCCCATATATACAAACAAAGCGAAGTAACATCTAATCAACCGAGAAAATTTTTTTAATTAAATAGGATGAAAAACAACAGTTTCCTGAAAATATATTCTGCAATCATGATTGGGGGGACGCTCCTCCTCGGATTTCTTGTCTTCAAAGGGCGTAGCAGTTATAACGAATTAACAACTACCTTTGAGAACACCGATAGGGCCGTGAAAAATCTCGAAGCCAGAAAAATTTTCCCTAACGAGTCAAACTTAGAAGAGAAGAAAGAGAGAGTCACTTCGTATGTCGGAGCAGTTGATAAGCTAAAGGCCAAGGTTCTCGAAGGGCAGCCGGTCCTCAATGAGGATTTAACTGAGCAGGATTTCCGTCAGTTCATGAATCAGGAAACTGAGGCTATTGTAGCCATGGCCGCCAAAAATAAACTCATCTTACCAGAGAATTTTTCATTTGGGCTAGATGCTTACAAGCAAGGGAAGCCATTCCTCAAAGGAGCCCTTGGCAGACTAGAGTGGCAGTTAAACGCGGCTAAACAATTTATTAAGATTGCGGCTGACTCAGGACTTGATTCGATCGATGAGTTTAACCGTGATGAGTTCCAAGAAGAGAACGTGGCTGCAGAGTCGAAAGAAGAAAAGGGACCAAGAGGACGACGACAACAAAAACCTCCAAATAGGAGTGGATCTACTGCTAATCCGATGGTCGGAGCTGATAAGGTGATGGAAACCTACAGGTTCACCACAGAAATCAGTTCAAGTTATGAGGCGCTGACCTCCTTTTTGAATGGCCTAGCCTCTGACGGTACTAGCTTCCTCTGGGTCAGGAAGATTCGGATCGAGAATCTAGAACAGGAAAGTCCGAGAGTCGGACAGATTAATCTCCCCGTGCCACCCGAAGGCGTTGTGCCGGATGATGAGGGTAATACTCCAATGATTGATGCTGCCGTACTATTCGGAAATGAGAAAATGCGGGCTAGGATTGTAATCGATGCTGTCCGTTTTAAAGGTGAATTGGCTGTCAGTGAAGATAAAAAAACTGCCAGTTCGCAATAATTTTCAGTAACTAACATAAGAATTAAATCAATGAACAAACACTACGATAAGATAATCCTTGGTTTTGTTGTGATCGTGACCCTTGCCTTAGCGGCTGTTTGGATTCCAGGTTACTTAGGGCTCAAAACTCAGTTTCAAGTAGAAGAGAAATTATCAGGTAAGGCTATTTTTGGTGAAGCAAGCGCAGAGGGAATTCAGGAAACAATTGATCATTTGCAAAGGGACGTTAAGTGGGTGACGCCGACACTAGAAGGGGTTCCTCAGAAACCTTTACCACTTACCCGGTCCATTCCTATATGGGTACAAAATGATAAGGAGATTGACTTGCTTGATCCTGATGCTCCGAAGATCCGTCCTCCATTGGATAATTCATGGGCATTTAAGTATGGTGTAAATGTAGGGAGAGATGATCTGCTAACGCTCGATG
>JASLJT010000127.1:0-4359 GCA_030747955.1 Verrucomicrobiales bacterium
CTTTTTGTTGAGTGTTCCTGCCCATTAGTTTGGTTTTCTTTTCAGAGAGCAGGTAATTTGATTCTGATAACGTTTCGCGGACAATTTCAGTAATTTCATCTGGTAATTCATTTCCGGAAAATGTCATATCGTCTGCATAACGCGTGTAACATAGTGAATGGGAGAGGGCAAAGGCCTTTAGCTTTAGATCGCATTCGTAGAACGCAAGGTTAGCAAGGTGCGGACTCGTTGGTGCGCCCTGAGGGAGGGCACCACCAAGGCAGCACAATTGAGAAATTAATTGCGGATCTATCCTTAATTTTTCATGAGGTAGTGATTTTCTCACCATTTCCTGTGTTGTGCTTGGAAAGAAGTCCTTCACGTCGAAGGATATGACCCAGTTCTTGTTGCAGTGAGGTTGCGCGTTACTGAGGATTGATTTGCCGGGATAAAAGCCATGCGCGTCAGGGTGGGGGTTTACTTTGTAAAGGACTCTTTGTAGGAGCTTTTTCTGAATAATCTTAAGCTCGGTGTCTGGCGCGTTGATCCAGCGTGGCCTTTTATGAGTTCTGCGAATGGGGAACTCCCGATAATGTGACTCGATGTCGATAAGTATGGAGTGAATGGTTTCTTCACTAACATCAATCCTTGATGCAAGATCTTGGATAGAGGCGCTTGTTTGTGAGGTCATTCGATGAGGCCAAATTTTCTTTCAAAGCTGGGAGTGGCCTTGAAGTTGACTCTATTCCCTTTTATAAAAGTACCACGCTTTGCAAAATTGACTTTCTCATTGGATTTTATCGCGAACAGAGTGGCTTGAAATAGACAATTGAGGAGGACGTGAACTTCCTTCAAGGGAATTCCTGTCATTTCATGGATGGACACTGAGATTCTTCTTTTTGATGATAGACGCGAGTGTCCTTTGCCTGTCCAGTTCTCGATCCACTGAGTCGACGGAGGATCGAGCGGCGGTGAGAGTAATGATTTCAGATCGATGGAGGGGCTCAGTGAGAAGTTGATACGCGCTTTTGCGGCTTCGGTTTTTGTCCATTTGCCCTCTTTGTCACGATAAATGAATTGTGACTTTAAGAATTTCATCTTTCCAATTTTCTGTTTCTTGATGAAATTCTTCGATCTTGGCTTTAATATGAAGGTGCCGAACTTGGGTATTTGCAGGCAGTGAGTGTCCTTCCTCCAGTTAACTCTATGATTGCTCACATAGTCCCAGAATCCGTCCATGACCCGAGCCGCTTTCTCGATGCTATGACCAGTCATCTTGGACATTTCGCGAATGATCTGAGCGCTGAAGGAACTGGGCGTCTTTTCGCTTTGCAGACTCTGAATGGACGATACTGGAAACGTCGTTTGGCCCTTATCTGTTGTTGTTCCTGACATTTCCTTTCATAACATTACAAGAAGATTCGTCTTCAAATACAAGAATGAAATTGGAAATGATGTGGCTCTTAAGGGGTATTTTTAGTTACTCCCCAGACTTTTTCTACCATTAGGTATGCTTTTGGGTCGTATTCCTTGAGCTCTTTTCTGTTATGTGGAAACCAGTCATTTTTACCGAAATAGGCTTCTGTGACTTCGGCGAAATATTCTTCTTTGTTTGATGCTGCGTAGGCTTTGACTTTCTTGTCTTTGAATTTCCTGTCCGGAACTTTCAGATAAAGGCCTCGGGCCATAGCGCTGCCATACGCTTTCTTGATGTCAGGGTTACTGAGGCCCAATTTTACATTGTGATATGCGTGTGCAAGTTCGTGAAGCATAGTCATTGGACCCCACTCGAAGATTTTGTGGTCCAGGAGGGCGGCTCTTGGATTAATGATGTGCACTCCGGGTGCCATGTGTGGATTGAGGTCATGATCTCTGAGCCAGGTCTTATCGCGATGGAATGGAATGACTCCTCGCTCATTCTTTCTCATTGGGTAAGTCGGCTCATTGCTTGCCCATATAGGAATTGTTTGTAAAAATTTAATGGCTTCGGGTGGTACAATTTTAATGAATCGTTCTATTCCTTCCCTCACTTCTTTCTGTATGACAGCGTTAAGTTCTTTGTCTTTGCTGATTGATCTTTCAATGTATAGGTCCCATCCGAGGATCTGAACCTTTTCGTATTTCCATGTTTTTTTGCCGTCTTTGTAGGTGACTGATTCTCCATGACTTAGTGACAATGAGATCGACATGAATATTGATACAAGTACCGTTTTAATGGGGTCGATATTTGGTTTCATGAGTTATGAATTATTAGTGAGTTGCCTTAATTTGCGTGGGGAAACTTTGGTCCTATCCTCAGTGATATCTCTTCTAGTGAAGTGAGGCCTTCATGTGCCTTGTTGAGTGCATTGTCAACGAGTGGTACAAATCCCTGTTCCTTTGCCATGTTATTTAATTCAGCGACTGAGGCCCCAGTACTTATGGCCGTGCTAATTTCCTCGTTCGGGAAGAAAAGCTCATAAATACCAATCATCCCTTTGTATCCTGAACCGTTACATGATTCACAACCCTTACCGTGATAGTGCTTTACGTTTTCCTTACTATCATAGAATAAGGATAACATTTCTTCGGTTTGTGGGTCTTCTTCTTTGCATTCCTCACAAATCTTTCTGACTAGTCTTTGTCCAATTGCTCCTAGTAGATTGTCTGAAATGTAATCGTCTGGAATTTCCAGATTACGCAATCTCGAGACTGTACCGATAGCGCTTCGGGTGTGGAGTGTGCTAAGAACGAGGTGACCAGTCGTTGAGGCTTTGATGACAATTTCGGCTGTTTCCGGGTCACGAATTTCTCCGACCAGAATGATGTCTGGATTTTGTCTTAGGAATGATCTGATGTAATCTGAGAAGTCCATGAATTCGTCAATGCTCTTCTGATTGACTTTGTTCATTTCATATTCGACGGGGTCCTCAGCCGTCATGATCTTGAGGCCTCTGTTAACGAGGCTCTGGACCGTCGCGTAGAGTGTTGAGGTCTTCCCCGAGCTCGTTGGTCCCGTTGTGAGGATCAGGCCGTTAGGGTAGTTAACGATTCTTTTGTATGAGTTGAGAATGTTCGCGGGCATTCCCAGTTCATTTATATCCAAGATGAATCTGTGAGGGTCAAGGACTCTAATTACAGCTTCTTGGCCGTGATTGCCTGGAACGATTGAGGCCCTGAAGTCTATTTTTCTGGAGTGTTCCCCGTCATCATATTGGGCAGAGAATCTTCCGTCCTGACTCTTTTTTCTTTCTAAGTGATCCAGATCACAAACAATTTTGAGGCAGGCAATGACTCTCTGGATATTTGACGGAGAAAGTGAAGTTGTTACCTGATGCAAATTTCCATCGATCCTTAGCCGCATGTCCACGTCTTCATTGTAATTTTCTATATGGATATCTGTGGCTCTTCTTTGAAGCGCGGCACTTAATATGTCTTGAAGAATGAGGTTTGGTTTGCGGTCCTTAGAAAAGTCAATCTCTGATGAGCTGTTCAACTGCAGATTGGGGCCTGCATTTGAGTCAGCTTCAATATTATAGATCAGAGAGAGTGCCTTGCTTATTTCATAATCATTGAGTTGAACGGGCTTGATTTTTTCTCCGATAATTTCCTGTGCTTTGGCTATGAGATCTTGGTCTTCTATGTCTAGGACGCCTACTCTTATGTTTTGCGTGTCCTTCGAGGATGGGTCATCGAGTAATGCAATTTGATTCGAAGTGCAAAAATCCTCAGGTAGAAATGATGCGAGTGATGGGCTAATGTCAAAGAGTGATAGTTCACTGAACTCGGGGACGTTATTTTTATTGGCGGTCATGAAATCTTTCCAGTTAATCGTTTAACATTTAAATCTAATTGCGTGAGCCTCACTATTATAAATGTTAATTTGTTTTATAATAATATTTTGTGAGCTCGAATCAGTGTGGGCAATTGGGAAATTTGTTAGGATTGAACGTTCAGTGGAGATTCGTCAATTGCGTTACGCCCAGATTTCCTAAATGGCCTAGGCAAAGGCTGAGGAATTCCATTATCATCAATTGTTCTGCAATAAACCGTATATTCTCCGGGCTTAATGTTCCTGAGAACTGTTGCCCAGTGAGCGATGGTGTAGCGCATGGGCCAGTGCTCTGGTTTTCCTTTTTCTGAGAAAAATCTAACGTTTTTGGGCAATTTACCTTCGGGGAGCTCTGCTCCCCAGTTATCTGGTGCTGGCAGAATCTCTGCATTTTCCCAAGGAGCTTTTGTGAAGTAGGGATCATCTTTCGGCCAATCTTTGTTCTTCGGTTTGATCCATACCTGAACCTTACTCAGTCCACCGACTCCGACCTGTGCTATTCCTGTCACCGGAATGGCTTGCCCAGTCTTAGCAGTTTCCGGTTTATGAATGAATAGACTCATCGTTTT
>JASLJT010000128.1:0-6413 GCA_030747955.1 Verrucomicrobiales bacterium
GTGATGATAGTATAAGTGACCTAGTTATTGTTGTTCACCCTGAGGTAATGCAGAGGCTAAAGGATGAGGATTCAAATGACTTATTGGAGATGGAAAGACGGCATCATGGCAGATTAACATTCCGTAGTGATCCGAGTGGTGCCCGGGAAGATTTCAAGATTGTGTGCCAGTCCACAGGCAAAGAATTTACTTCTTAAAATCAAAAATTTTTCTACAGATAGGTGCAATCACTGCAATTAATGAGATTGCTCCGAGTACTATTGAAAAAGAATCTCCAATCCTGGCATATAAAGTTTGTTTTGGATTTTTAGGAATCCGAATAAGTTCTGGTAAAGAGTCGGTAACGAACGTGTTTTTCTCCGTGTCGCCATAGATTATTCGTTTCCCTCCAGGAGTCGATGCCCATCGATCATGAAGATTTCCGGTCGAGTCAATGATGCAGCTAATGCCGGTATTAGCGCTCCTAATCATTGGGCGTCTAAGTTCGATGCAACGGAACATTGCATTTGCTAAATGCTGCTCGGAGGCGGCGCTTTTTCCGAACCAACCATCATTAGTTACGTTGACAATTAATTGGGGTTCATTTTTGATGAATTTTCTAGCCAAGTTACCGAAAGTATCCTCAAAACATACTAATGGTATAATGCTATAAGGTTCAGGAAGAGTCATTTTTATGGGGTCCGTCTTTTTGCCGGGAGTAAAATCAACGCCAATGGCATTGGAAGCTAGTTTTTCGAGGAACGGCAGCGCTGATCTTAGTGGAACATACTCGCCGAAAGGGACGAGATGAATTTTTCGATATGTTTTGGCGGTGGAGGTATTTTTCCTAAGAACAACGATAGAATTATAAATACCTTCTTGTGGTATGTTTTCATTTAATCCTAATACCAGTTCAAAGTCATCAATGGATAGAATGTTATTTAAATAGGTTTGTGTTTCTTTGTCGTGTAACGAATAAGGTAAAGAGCTTTCGGGCCAGACGACCAAATCGAAATTTGCGTTTTCAAGATTCAGATAGGGAGTAGTTAGATCCCAGTATCTTTTGTATATTTTTTGAGCAGAATTAGCGTCCCATTTTTCGATTTGATTAATGCCCCCTTGTACTAGGAGAACGCTCACTTCGATGTGATCCTCTTTTTCTTTGGTGAGGCGGTTTGTTCCATAAATGAAAACAGATGCAATAAATATAATTCCGACGACAAAGTCAGGATGCGCTCTGAGTTTACTTGTCTTTATTTCTCTTGTGATACGTAAAATTAATGAAGTGCAAATAGATGAGCAGAATACGATTACAAAAGAAAGACCAGTGACTCCAATTAGATCTACGATCTGTATCATTACTAGATCGTTTTTGAGTCCTACGCCAAGACCATTCCAAGGAAATCCTGTGAGAAACCATCCTCTAAGCCATTCTAATCCGCACCAAGCAGATCCATTTAGAAATGCGCATCTGATGCTTTCTATGGATGGGCTCGACAATAACGTTTTTGAATTTAAAGAGTCATCAGTTTCTTTGGAGTCAATGAATGAAGGTCTACCTATGGTAGCGGCAAATGCACCCCATATTGCAAAGTATAAAGCTAGGAATGCTGGTAGAAGAGTGCATGCGGCTAAATGAATGTGATGTAGCCATGAAAGGTTTATCAGAAAAAAAATTAAACCGGCGATGTAACCCAAAGAGGCTCCTCTGAGAGCACGTTTTTTAAAGGTCGTATTAGCGGGTCCCAACCATATTGCAGAAATTAGCGGGATGAGGGAAATCCAAATGAGTTCTCCGAGATTAAATTGAGGGAAACAGAGAGATAGAATGATGCCGGATAACAAAGATGCAATTGTTGCCCAGGATCTGAAAAGTATTTTTAGTTTTTGGAGCAGAATAAAATTAGGTTAGTTGCACTAAGATAGTCTTTTTTGAATATCTTTTTGAATCCATTCCCAGAGAGTATTCAAACCTTCGGATGTTTGTGATTTTATTACCTGAAGAGTCTTTTTTTGTATTTCTTCCTTTGATGCGTACCCATAAAAATAATATTTTATTTTAGGTTCAGTCCCAGAAGGCCTCACTGCAAATCGTCGCCCATCATTGAGTTCAATGAATAGCATTTTTTCTTTTGGGATAAGATCCCCTTCAGTATCTTTGATTGTTTCTTCAGCAAAATTGATGATCTTTTTAACTTCTGATCCATCACACTTAATCGGTGGTTGATTGGAGTATGATTGTATTAGTGTTTCTATTGATTTAGCGCCGCCGGCACCTTCGAATACCTTATTAGTATTCATTTCTATGTAGTATCCAAATTCAGAATATACGGTGTCTAGAAGTTGGAGTAAGCTCATTCCTTTGGAGGCTGCAAATGCAGCAGTTTCAGCGAACAATACAACGGCACTGTTGCCGTCCTTGTCACGAGTGAAATCACAGGCGAGATAACCGTAACTTTCTTCTCCTCCAAATATAAAGAAAGTCCCTTTTTCTAATTGAATCTCTCGAGCCTCACTGACGTTGAGTGACTTGTATGTGGATCTTATATCATCAGGCAAGGACCTTTCATATGTTCCTAGTTTTTGGCTGATATATTTAAAACCTGTCAAAGTATCAATGACTTTTATTCCATAATGATCTGCAATGCTTCGTTGCAGTTCGGTAGTGACAAAGGTTTTAATGATTACAGAATTGCGCCGGTTCTGCTGATTTAGAATATCTAATTCGAATAGTGTTTTGATTCGATAGTAGAGGAGCAGTGAGCCAATTTGATTTCCTGTCAAAAGCTCCATTTTTCCACATTCGTTTCTTACCGCGACACCCATTCTGTCACAATCTGGATCAGTTCCGATTACTAGGTCTGAGCCGTTAGATTCAGCCAATTCAATGGCCATTTTTAAGGCGGGGCCATTTTCTGGGTTTGGTGAATTTACGGTCGGGAAACGCCCGTCTGGAGAATCTTGCTCAGTCACGGTTTCGCATTTGAAGCCCAAGTCATTCAGCAATTGAGGGACGTGTACGCCACCTGTTCCATGGAGGGCAGTAAATACTATTTTTAATGAATTGTTTCGATTAACGAGATTGGGCTGGAGGACTAGAGATTTTACTCGCTCAAGGTACTCTACTTCGACAGTTTCAGGCACAGTGGATACGGTCCCTTGTTCAGATTTTGGAAGTGGATCAAATTGTTCAGTAGAAATGCTGTTAACTCTATCAATTATTCCTTGAGTGTGAGGTGGAATTATTGCTGCTCCGTCAGAGAAATTAACTTTGTACCCGTTGTCGTGATAGGGATTGTGGCTGGCCGTTACCATGACTCCAGCATGACAATTGAGTTCCCTGATAGCGAATGACATTACGGGCGTTGCTTTGTGTCCATTAAACAAATACACGTCAGCACCCATTTTTGCGGCTATGTCGGCGCACAGTTCTGCAAAATCTTTTGAGAAGTGCCTTGTGTCATGGCAAAAAACGATCCGGACTCGTTCATCGGACCCTTCGCCTTGGAGCCATTCCTGTAAGTAATGAATGAGGCCTCTTGTCGCCCGATTGAGGTTATATGTGTTCATTGCATTGCTGCCAATGCATGGGTGTTCAGGCCTTCCGTTAGGGCCTCCATTTCCGTGTTCAGATTTTGTAATTACGCGGCCGATGGTTCTGCCTCTGAGTCCTCCCGTGCCAAACGATAAGCACTTATAAAACCGATCATTAAGCTCTTCCCAATTATTGCCTTGTGCTAATTCGTCTACGGATGAAGTGTATAGAGGATTGGGGTTGGATCCTAGAAAATCTGATATATTCTCAAGGGACGAATCAAGAAGCTTTCCTTCTGAATTTGCGAGGCTAAGCCTTGATATTAGATCGTTCATACTGTTTTTTGATAACTGTAGATTTTGAATAAGCAAATAAATACTGCCTTTATAAAACGCAAAGGGATTATTTCCAAAGAGACGGATTCTTTTAGGCTATTTGATGGTGTTGGGGATGGCATTACTGATCTTTTTATCGATGTTTTTGCAGGTCATTGGCTCGTTTCTTTTTTAGAGGAAAAACCAGTAGATCTGACCAAATGTGAATTACCTAGGAAAAGTTTGTGGTTCAAAAAGTTAGATAAAAATGACAAAGAGTCTGCTCAGTGTGAAGAGGGAGATCCTGCAATCGGGAAAATCAAAATTAAAGAGAATAATGTTAAGTATTTAGTCGATCTTGAAATTGGATATTCACAGGGCATTTTTCTCGATCAACGTGATAATCGACTTGAGGTCAGGGGCAGGTCATCAGGGATTAGGGTACTAAACTGTTTTTCATATACTTGCGCGTTCTCAGTAGTCGCGGCTCTTGGAGGCGCTGTTTCGACGACAAGTATTGATCTATCAAATTCATACCTTCAGTGGGGAAAGCGTAACTTCCAGTTGAACGAAATAGATCCGGATCACGATGAACATTATTTTTGTAAAGGGGATGTTTTTGAGTGGTTGCGGCAGTTCAGGAAGAAGGGCAGGATGTTTGGAGGAATTATTCTAGATCCGCCCTCTTTTTCTCGAGCTGGAAAGCGTGGAGTCTTTAGTGCAGAAAAAGACTATTCGCTACTCGTGACTGAGGCTACTCATCTGGTTGAAAGGGGGGGGTGGATCCTGGCCTCATGCAACCATCGTGGCATTTCTAGTGAAAAATTCGTAAGTGCATTAACAGGTGGGATCGATAATGCTAGAAGAAAGATTAGAACAATTGATCGAAAATCAATGGGTAGTGACTTTTCTGGCGAGGCTTACCTTAAAAGCTTTTGGATCGAGATAGAATAAAATTGAATAAAACCATTATAGAGATCTTTGCAATTAACGCTGGAAGAGGTTATCCGTTCATTTAATGCGTATTCTCAAACATGATGAACCGAATTTTGAGAGGAAAGCGGCTAAAATTTTCAATAGGCGAGCTATTCCTGCGGAAGACTTACGCATTTGCGTTGAAAAAATTATTTCAATGGTCCGCATTGATGGAGATAAAGCGCTTAGCGCTTTAACTCGAAAATATGATGGTGCGTCCATCAGTGCTAAGGACTTTCTTGTCAAAAGGGATGAGCTCAATAGGGCAAAGAACTCCGTTAGTGATCAGGTCAAAGAAGCTATTGCTATTTCTCAAGCCAATGTGAAAGGCTTTGCAGTAAGAGGGTTAAGGAAGGATTGGGAAATGAAAAATGCTCAAGGAGCAACGATAGGTGAGATTTTTCAGCCTTTTTCACGTGTGGGTGTCTATGTTCCTGGAGGATCAGCTCCACTCGTTTCGACTTCCCTCATGACTGTTGCCATCGCTGAGGCTGCAGGAGTTGAAGAAATTGTCGTTTGTACACCTCCCAGTAAGGAAGGTGAAATTAATCCAGAATTACTTCATGCCCTTGAGTTTTCGGGAGCTACTGAGATTTACAAAGTCGGAGGCGCTCAGGCCATCGCAGCAATGTCTTTGGGCACTAGAAGTATTGGAGAGGTGGAGAAGATTTTTGGACCTGGAAATTCTTTCGTTGTTGAGGCAAAGAGGCAGTTATTTGGAAGCGTTGCGGTTGATTTACTTCCAGGGCCTAGTGAAATTTTCGTGTTGGCTGACTCTAGTGCGCGTGCTGATTGGATAGCTTCTGACCTCTTGGCCCAGGCTGAGCATGGTGGAGATAGTCAAATTGCTTTCGCTACAACTTCAATGAGGCTCCTAGATAAAGTTAAGGGTGAATTGAAGTCTCAGGCAAAGTTTCTTGATAGGAGGAAACAAATATCGGAAGTAATGAAGAGTGGGACTAGTCTTGTTTTGTTGAAATCAATCAAACAGGGGATCAAGCTAGCCAATAATTTTGCTCCGGAGCACCTTTCTCTAATAGTAAGTAACAAAGAGGAAGTTCTTCCTCAATTAAAGACATGTGGGGCCATTTTTATAGGATCCTACTCTCCAGTTTCTGTTGGAGACTTTTTGGCAGGGCCTAGCCACACATTACCCACAGGCGGTGCTGGTAAATCTTTTCCTGGCCTAACTGCTGATATGTTTCAGAGACGGACAAGTGTCATTGAGTTGGACAAGAAATCTTTGAAGAAATCAATCCCTGTTGTTGAGCTCTTTGCAGAGATTGAGGGATTGGACGCTCATGGAAATTCTGCAAGGATAAGAAGTGTTGAATGAGAGGGGTCGCTAGGACTCTGATTTTTAGCGGGAGGATAAGTTATTAATCTTCTCATCAAAGCTTAAAGTTATTTGTTCGATGTCATCAGATATTAGGGACCAGTTAGAATATAGCTTTTCTACATCTGCATGAATTTCTTTGTATTCTTTAGTCACATCCGTTGATTCTTTTGACTTGAAAAAATCTGGATCAGTCATGGCTTTTTCAATCTCTAATTTTCTATCTTCAACTAACTTAATTTGGTCTTCGATACTATCTAACTTTTCTTGAAGT
>JASLJT010000129.1:0-9283 GCA_030747955.1 Verrucomicrobiales bacterium
ACGATAAGCTGACATTACGTTACAACCCTTCGCATTAGTAGAAAGGAAGAACACATTACCATAACCACCAGTGGCTAAAATTACACAATCAGCAGCGTGTGAGGATATCTCACCACTGACCATGTCCCTGACTACGATTCCTTTTGCGTGACCATTAACTACAACAAGGTCCAGCATTTCTGATCTCGAATACATTTCAACACCACCGGCGGAAATCTCTTTTTGTAGCGCCTGATAGGCGCCGAGTAAAAGCTGCTGCCCGGTCTGACCTCTCGCATAAAATGTTCTTTTGACCTGAGCTCCACCAAATGAGCGATTATCGAGAAGTCCTCCATATTCTCTAGCAAATGGAACTCCCTGAGCCACGCACTGATCGATGATGTTTTCACTGACCTCAGCTAATCGATAAACATTGGCTTCGCGGGATCGAAAATCACCACCCTTGATCGTGTCATAGAAGAGCCTATTAACACTATCTCCATCATTCTGATAATTTTTAGCAGCATTAATTCCTCCCTGAGCAGCAATCGAGTGCGCCCTACGAGGACTGTCCTGATAACAGAAACACTTAACCTTGTAACCTAGTTCAGAAAGAGTCGCTGCGGCCGAACCGCCAGCGAGCCCAGAACCAACTACGATGACAGTATACTTCCGCCTATTTGCTGGATTAATCAGAGCCGAATCCATTTTATGCTTAGACCACTTGGATTCGATCGGTCCCGATGGAATCTTTGCGTTTGGCGTATCTGATTTTTTTTGAGTCATTAACTGTAATCCTACTAATTGATCCAACCAGCAAGAACGCTAACGGGAATCGAACAATTGCCAATGAATATAATTAAAGAGTAAGCATAGCCAGCAAGTTTTATAAGTCCCCAGGTACGTTCGGTTCGCAATCCAAGGGTTTGAAATACACTCGCAAATCCATGACTCAAGTGCCAACAAAGAAGCGCCATTGAAATAATGTAAAACGCGCTAGCCGGCCACCAATTAAAACCGTCCACTAGCATCCTGTACACATCATGACGCCCACTGGAATCGATGTATCCATCATAGTCATTTCCAATGCGGGCCGTGAAATGGAGAATATGATAAATGACAAATGAAAGGATAATAATACCACTCCAAAACATTGCCCTAGAAGCACCACTAGCTTTGACAGTAGCATTCGCAGCGTATCGACTCCCCTTAGCGGCCCGGTTCTCTAGGACTAACCTTATAGTGGTGTAAATATGCAAAACAAAGCACACGATGAGTCCAATCCTTGCAACCCAGAGAAGACTAGGCATTGAGTGTAACCAAGCAGCATAACCGTTAATCTTATCAGGACCAGCAAACACCTTAAGGTTGCCGATCATATGGCCCAGAAGGAATCCGATTAGAGCCAATCCGGTAACCGCAACTATGACCTTCTTACCTATAGAAGATCCATAGAATTTAATGAATGAATTAGCGGTAAGATTCATTTATGTGGACACTTTTCCATAGACTCTATATTTGCTCTTTGCAAGGTTATCAGGACACTAGCTCATTATCATCAATTTTCTTTAAGGTTTCTTAAGAAAATCTCGACATTGGGGCTCAGATACAACAATGTTCGTTAACCATTTAATAAGCATTTCGATGAGAATTAGTTCTATTTTAGTCCGTTCACTCTATTTATCTGTCATTCTCGCCGCATCTTCGTGGTCGAGCTTATGTGCCGCCGAAACAAAAACTGGAATTGATCAGCAAATAGATGAAGCCTTCAAACCGGCAGCTGAAGTGACCGGAAAAATGATGTTCAGTCCCATTACCATTTTTGGACAGGACATTCCATGGGTCATACTTTGGCTTGGTCTAGGAGCAGTCATACTTACTTTCTATTTTAAATTCATAAACGTCCGCGCATTTGGCTTAGCCATTAAGACCGTTAGGGGCAAATACAGTAAAAGTGATGACCCCGGACAAATAACTCATTTCCAAGCACTCGCTTCGGCCCTGTCAGGCACAGTAGGTCTCGGCAACATCGGGGGAGTGGCCGTTGCCATTAGCCTGGGCGGACCAGGAGCAGTGTTCTGGATGATCCTCATTGGTTTCTTTAGCATGTCCACTAAATTTGCTGAATGCACCCTAGGTGTTAAGTATCGAAAAATAGATGAAGACGGAACGGTCAGGGGTGGCCCGATGTATTATTTACAACAGGGATTAAAGGATCGCGGCATGGGCGGCCTTGGAAGATTTCTTGCCATCATTGCTGCAATTACATTTATATTTGGTGCGTTCGGAGCAGGGAACATGTACCAATCAAACCAAAGCTGCGCCCTCATCTATGATGTGGTTCTTCAACAAGAAACCAATGACGGCAAATGGATCTTTGGTGTCATTATGGCAATACTAGTTGGCTCAGTCATTATCGGGGGAATCAAAAGAGTCGCAGCCGTCACCTCTAAACTCGTTCCGTCCATGTGCATAATATATCTGCTAGGCGGCCTAATCGTTCTGCTCTCTAATATTTCAAGCTTGCCCGCAGCCTTCGCAACAATAGTTTCTGAGGCATTTGCACCGAAATCAGCGATGGTAGGCGGAATCGTTGGTGTCTTTGTTCAGGGCATGAGAAGAGCCACATTTTCAAATGAGGCGGGTCTCGGCTCTGCTCCCGTAGCTCACTCAGCAGTAAAGACTTCAAAACCAGCCAGTGAAGGTATAGTCGCTATCCTTGAGCCTTTCGTCGACACTATCATTGTTTGCACCATGACCGCACTCGTTATCGTCTCTACAGGAGTTTACGAAGTCGGTGACAAAATAGGAACGGGCGGGGGAATACTCCTCACATCCAAGGCCTTTTCAACAGTCATACCATGGTTCAAGTACATTCTAATGGTGGCTGTTTTTCTTTTTGCTTTCTCTACCATGATTACCTGGTCCTATTACGGAGAACAGGCAATTGCTTATCTTTTCGGCCCAGCTAAGAAAATCGCAATGACTTATAAGATCCTCTTCTGCTCCTTCGCCATCGTGGGATCATCCTCAGAGTTAGGTAATGTTCTTGATTTTTGTGACTCTACCCTATTCATGATGTGCGTACCTAACCTCATTGGCGTGTACCTATTATTACCCGTCATAAGGAAAGAACTTAGCGACTTCACGGATCACGCCAAAAGCATTGATGCAGCAGGTGATTCTTAGTCAATAAATGGCTCGAAAGTACAACATTGATTCGACTTCAGGGGCAGGACCCTCGAGTAGCATCGATTATAAATCCGAACTTAACGAGCAACAATACAAGGCCGTCACCTCATTAATGGGGCCAGCTCTTGTCATTGCTGGAGCAGGAAGCGGCAAGACCCGAACACTCACTTATCGTGTCGCTTACTTGCTAGATAACGGAATTAAACCCGACAACATTCTTCTACTAACATTCACTAACAAGGCAGCCAAAGAAATGCTACAGAGGGTCGAGGACCTTGTACCATATGAAACACGATCGATCTGGGGTGGCACTTTCCACTCAATAGGCAATCGACTACTTCGTCAGCATGCAGAAAAGGTAGGATTAACAAGATCATTCACTATTATGGACAGGGAGGACCAGAAGGACCTTATGTCCACATGCATCGCTGCTGCAGGAGTTAACACAAAAGAAATTAGATTCCCTAAGCCCGAGCTCTTAGCGACTATGTTCAGCCTTGTTGAAAATACCGGCGAAGAACTAAGTGAGATCCTTGAATACAGATATCCATATTTTCTTGATCTATTACGACCCATTAAAAAGGTTGGCAAAGTTTACACTCAAAGAAAAATTGATACTAATAGTGCTGATTTTGACGATCTATTAATATTGGCCGTGCAGCTGCTAGAAGACAATGAGGACATAGCGCAAATCTACCAACAGCAATTTCAATTTGTTCTAGTCGACGAGTATCAAGACACTAACTGGATTCAATCCAAACTTATTAACCTCCTTTCCAAAAAGCATGGGAATCTAATGGTCGTTGGAGATGACGCTCAATCCATCTATTCATGGCGAGGCGCAGACTTCGAACATATTCTTCAGTTCGAAGAATCATACCCGAAGGCCAAAACATTCAAGATCGAAACCAATTACCGATCAGTACCTGAAGTCTTAGAGCTCGCCAATCAGGCCATTTCCGCCAATAAAAAACAATTCAAGAAAGACCTCAAAGCTAACAGACCAGAGAGAGGGCAGTTGCCAGCCCTGGTTCCTGTCAATGAACCTAATACACAGGCAGCTTTCGTCGCGCAGAGGATTCTTGAGTTGAGAGATGAAGGCGTAGAATTAGAAGAAATGGCTGTTCTTTATAGGGCGCACTTCCACGCAATGGAACTTCAAATGGAACTCACTAACAGAGGAATTCCATTCAACATTACGAGCGGCCTGAGGTTTTTCGAGCAGGCTCACGTCAAAGACGTCGCAGCATTCATGAAATTAGCCGTAAACCTTCGTGATGAAGTTGCATTCAAAAGAATAGCCAGAATGCTCCCTGGAATTGGTATCGTTACCGCAAACAACTTGTGGCTCGAGTGGATGAAGTCACCAATAAACAAAGATAATACTCCTCCAAAATCTTTTTCTGATCACCTCAAAAAATTCAAAGTCCCGGCAAAATCAAAAAACACCTGGATCCAGTTCGGTTACACGATGGATGAAATGGCGCCAGAAGGTGAGATCACTAATCCTCGTGAGATGATATCATCTATCCTTGGAGGCGTTTATGATGATTACATGCGAAGCAAATTTACCAATTACGACAACCGCATTCAGGACCTTGAACAGCTCAAGCGCTACAGCGAACAGTTCGAAGACACTAGTGAATTCCTAGGACAATTAGCGCTCCTCTCTGGAGTCGAAGGCGAACCAATGAAACAAAATGAAAAGAAGGACAAATCTGAAGCCATTACTTTGTCCTCAGTTCACCAAGCTAAAGGCCTCGAATGGAGAGCCGTGTTCGTTATTTGGCTCACCGACGGAATGTTTCCCAATTCTCGTGTCATAGAAGAAGATGACGAAGAAGAGTCCGGCCTCGAAGAGGAAAGGAGGCTATTCTATGTCGCTGTCACTAGAGCCAAAGACGAGCTGTACCTCATATATCCATATATTTGGCCAAGTTCCAGAACAGGCGACGTTATGCAGCGCCCGTCCAGATTCTTAGAAGACTTTGACCCTGAACTTGTAGAAGAATGGGAAGTAGGCTCAATCGGAGCTACATGGTAAAAAAAACTTGCTAAGAATCACACAACAAGTCATTCAATAATAGAAAATATCACCACTAGCTAAATACAATCACATAAAATATAAAATGAGCGACCCCATTACCGTTTCAGTCACTGGCGCAGCTGGTCAAATAGGCTATTCACTGCTGTTCAGAATCGCTTCCGGAGCAATGTTCGGACCCGACCAACCCGTTAACTTAAACTTGATTGAAATCGAACCTGCAATGGGAGCCCTAGAAGGCGTTTGCATGGAACTCGATGACTGTGCTTTTCCTCTACTAAATAAAATCAATCCGACCTGCGATTTAGACGCAGGTTTCTCTAATGCCAACTGGGCACTACTTGTAGGCAGCGTGCCGCGCAAAGCCGGCATGGAAAGGGGAGATCTCCTTGGAATAAACGGCAAAATATTCACCGGACAAGGACAGGCAATTAACAATAACGCGTCCTCTGATGTCCGGGTTCTCGTCGTGGGCAACCCTTGTAACACGAATTGCCTCATCGCTATGAACAATGCACCTGACGTACCAAATGATCGTTGGCACGCAATGACACGACTCGATGAAAATCGAGCAAAGACACAACTCGCACAAAAGGCGGGAGTTCATGTTAGCAATGTGAGCAATATGACCATTTGGGGCAATCACTCAGCCACTCAGTACCCAGACTTTTACAACGCTAAAATAAACGGGGCCTCTGCCAATGAAGTAATCAATGATGAGGAATGGCTTAAAGATACATTCATTCCCATTGTACAGAAGAGAGGAGCAGCAATCATCGAGGCTAGGGGATCTTCTTCCGCAGCATCCGCGGCAAACGCAATCATTGATAACGTTAAGCATCTTACACAAAATACTAGTGAAGGTGACTCGAATAGCGTTTGTGTCTGCTCCGATGGAAGTTATGGCATCGATGAGGGCCTGATCGCCTCTTTCCCAGTCAGGAGTGACGGAGCATTGTGGGAAATAGTTCCAGACCTTGAGATTAATGATTTCTCAAAAGAGAAAATTGCAGCCTCAGTGGCCGAGTTAAATGAAGAGAGAGAAGCCGTTAAGGACCTTCTATCTTAATACTTGAGAAGGACTAGCTCGTTTCCCGTCTTGCCCTGACACCTTTAGCTAATTCTTCCAAAACCGCCTCAGTATCACTCCAGTCAACACAAGCGTCTGTGACACTTTGACCATATTTTAAAGAGCTCAAATCTTCGGTCAGCTTTTGATTGCCTTCTTCAAGATTACTTTCAACCATGACAGCAGCAATGTCAGAAGTCCCAGCGGCTAACTGCGCGGATACATCTGAAGCAACCTTAGGCTGATTCTTATGATCTTTCAGACTGTTACCATGACTACAGTCAACCATTAAGGGTCTTGGGAGATTGCTTTTTTCTAGAAGGTCAGAAGTTTTTAGTATGGTTTCCGAATCATAATTTGGACCCGCAGAAGAGCCTCTAAGAATGATATGACAATCCTCATTGCCTACCGTACACACTATGGCACTTACTCCTTGCTTTGTAACAGAAAGAAAATTATGCGGCATTGATGCCGCCTTGATCCCATCTACTGCGATCTGCACGCTGCCTCCTGTGCCATTTTTAAATCCTATAGGCATAGAAAGCCCAGATGCTAATTCTCGGTGAATCTGGCTTTCAGTAGTACGTGCACCAATAGCGCCCCAGGAAACCAAATCAGCAATGTATTGCGGGCTTATAGTATCAAGAAATTCTGTACCTGCAGGCACCCCTAATTCGTTAATGTCTATTAGCAGTTTTCTCGCAATTTCTAACCCTTTGTTAATATCAAAGGAACCATCAAGGTTTGGATCATTAATAAGACCTTTCCAGCCAACCGTTGTTCTAGGCTTTTCAAAATAGACTCTCATTATGATAAGCAAATCTTCATGATACTTATCAATCTGCTCCTTAAGTTTTGAGGCGTATTCTACTGCGGCATTAACATCATGAATAGAGCACGGCCCAACAACGACTAGTAACCGATCGTCAGAACCGTTCAGTATAGCTCCAGCTGAAACCCTAGTATCGTTGACTAATTTACCAACAGTGTCACTGACAGTGAATTCAGACATCAATAATGCAGGTGCAATTAGTTGTCTTATTTGATCTATTCTTAGATCATCAGTATTGTAGTCAGAATTTTGCATTAGCGACCTATCGTGCGATCATACATTTTTATCAATTCGAATTCTATTGGATTTCTAGAATCTGTTCATAAATTTATAAAGACGATATTAATGCAAAATCCCTTAAATATAATCAATTCTATCATATATTAACGTTATTTGCGTAAATATGGCAAAAAATAGATTAGACCTGCAATTACTAGCTAAAGGCTTAGTTAAATCCAGAGAAGAAGCAAAGAAACTGATCTTGGCCGGAGAAGTATCAGTTAATGGCCATATGAACGATAAAGCTTCATTTAAGGTCTCCGATGATGACGAACTAAAGATCAAAGAACGCCCAAAATACGTAAGCAGAGGAGGTCTAAAGCTCGAGGCTGCGATTAATCAGTTCAATATACCAATAAAGGGTAAAATAGGCTTGGATTTGGGGTCTTCAACAGGTGGATTTACTGACTGCCTTTTACAATTTGGGGCGGAAAAAGTCTATGCTTTCGATGTGGGAACTAATCAACTTGCTTGGAAACTAAGAAGTGATGAGAGGGTAATTAGCAGGGAAAATTTCAATTGCCGCAACATTAGCAAAACCGACATAAACGACAGGGTTGATATCATTGTAATTGACGTATCTTTTATTTCGCTCGAGAAAATCCTAGTTCCGGCATGCAGTATTCTAGACGGGTCTACAGATATAATATGTCTGATTAAGCCTCAATTTGAACTTAAACGTGAACAGATTGGTAAAGGTGGCATCGTTAAAGATCCCACTTTGCACACAGAAGCTATAACAAAAATTGAAAGTCTCGGGACTCATGTTCTAATGATGGAACACATTGGGACTATGAATTCACCAATTAAGGGAGCAGCAGGCAACACTGAGTTTTTAGCTTATTTCCAGTTTAACCCATAATTTAACTAGAATTTTATCCGATACTTATAACTTCTGACAATATATGTAATGTAGAGTCCGGTTATTTAATGCAATCAGTGTAAGCTTCCCTATCGTCATTGATATTCGTGTTACTGAAAATCTTACTACAAGCAGTTATTTCATTGAGCGCCGTTCTGATAGGTTTCACGTCAATGGCATCCCCCATAAAATTTCACGCCATGGAACGTGGACTTCCTCCTAATACGATCTCAGGAGAATCAGCATCACTAACCCTCATAAACAAATCAGGCAAGGACGTTAAAATCTATTGGATCAAATACAATGGAACCTTGCAGTCATACGGTGAACTTAAAAATGGTTCTACAAAGATTCAAAAAACTTACTCGAATTCTAGTTGGCTGATAAACAGCCTAACCGACAAGCCATTAGGCTATTTCCGTACCATCAAAGGAAACAATCTCGGTATCATCCCTAGACGGACAACGAAAGTTCCCTTCAGGACGATGCAATACACTTCTAGACCTAGTGCCGACGCGATCAAATGGCAAAAGAGTCTTAGAACTTCGCTTTTCGGACTCCTTAAGATCAATAAGCTGAACGCAGACACCCCCACCGCATCTTTGAATGCGGTCAAAACATCCACTCAAGACAAAGGAACTTATCTATTTCACGAAATGGAACTGGACAGCACTTCCAAAAGCCGAATTAAAGCCGTACTCACAGTCCCTAAAAAGATCAAAGCCCCCCACCCTGCAGTAATTGCCATTGATGGTCACAGCGGAACCAGGCACTCCTGCTACAAGGACCGTGGTTTTGCGACTTTAATGGCAGAAAAGGGTTACATCACTGTATCAACTAAGGTCAGTCAACACAGTATACGGGAAGAAGATAAAACAATGATGGGAGAACGCTTATTGGACCTTATTCGTTGCGTTGATCTTCTTGTTTCAATGGAAGAAGTTGATCCAAAACGTATTGGGTGCGCTGGAAATTCTCTCGGCGGTGAAATGGCAATGTGGTTAGGAGCAATGGACGAAAGGATCT
>JASLJT010000130.1:0-4638 GCA_030747955.1 Verrucomicrobiales bacterium
ATTTTCAGGAGAACTCTTAAGCTCAGCAGTAATATTAGTTCCATCAAACAAATCGTTACTCAAGACTCCGAACTCTGAATCGACCTCTATGAATCCATCTTCAAGTAGATCAAAACCATCCTCACGAGCAACTATGTCAGCACAAACCTCAGTCGAATAAATACTCATCAAGCAAATCACTGAAATAAAACTAATTCTGTTAAATATGCTCATGGTATTAAGTTCCAGTACATTACATGTTTTCAGCTTAACTATAAGTTAACAAGCGACATGAACTTCACCCCAATGGGCTAAGATCCTAAAAATCTAGCCAATTGTAGAAAATTAAGAACCTGACAATTCTGACAGCTTCTTAATGACTTCGTTTCTCTTATTAGAAACCATTGTCCCGTCAGGCTTGAGCAAAACGATATTAGGTATGAATCCCGTTTCCCCCAATGAAGTTAATTCACTGACAGATTTTTTCTGATCTAACTTGATCGCTGGCCAACTCATCTTACTACTCTTCAAATAACCTTCGAGACCCTTAGCGCTCCTGTCATAATCGACTAGTACAAGTTGAAATTTCTTTTTATCACCTAGCTTGTTATTTTTCTTATTAATCGAAACTAACTGTTTCGTCACTGATTTACAACCGCCTCACCAGGAAGCTGAATGATAAAGAACGTAGTAATCAACCTTTGATGAAATTTCAGCGTCAGCAATTTTATCACCTTTCAGTTCGATTAATTTACCTTTAAGAGCAGTAGAAACTTTATTAGTCTTCTCTGTCTTGGACTTCTCCTCCCCTAGCGACGGGATCACAAGACCAATCGCAACTAGGAAAACACTAACAAATTGTTTGGTTTTTTTCATTTTCTTAATAATTCTTTAGTTAATTTTAGCACAATTTCCCCAATTTATCTGCATTTATTCTATTTCACGTAAATGGATTGAATCCTGCACAAATTCACCACCCAAAACATCACTCAGAACAATTACTGAATCGCCTTCTTCTGCAAAACCCCGCCTTTTGAGTTCATCAATACCCCTAGCAACAGTCTCTTCCGCGTCATTACTGAACTTTGCCCGAAGACCAGTGACTGCACGATTAAGGCACAAATGCCTGAGCACCTGAACATCTTCTGAGAAAGCGTAAATGTGAGCTTCATTGGGCCGCAAGTTTGAAACGTAATTGGCCATCACTCCTCTCTTAGTAAAGACTGCAATCTTACAACCTGGTATCGAATTAGCCAAAACAACTGCAGCCTTTACTGTCTTTTGTTTGTGCGTTTTCAGTGCCGCCGCTTCTGCAAAATTAGCACCTGCAAGCTCGTTCCTAGTCGCGATCCTATCTAAAAGCTCAACGCTCTTAACAGGATACTGACCAACACTAGTCTCACCGCTAAGCATGACAACGTCAGCTTGCTCATAAACAGCATTAGCAACGTCCGTGACTTCTGCACGAGTCGGCAATGGATTCTCTAGCATTGATTCAAGCATATGCGTCGCAACTATAACTCGACGCCCCAATTTGATGCACTTGCTTACGATTCTCCTCTGGACTAAAGGCAACTCTTCTATATTAACCTCAATCCCCAAGTCACCCCTAGCAACCATCACTGCATCTGAAGCAAGAATGATTTCATCAAGATGCTTCATTGCTTGCTGATCTTCAATCTTGGCAACGATCTGAGCACGAGAATCGGCCCGCTCAATTGCACCTCTCAACTCTTCAATATGAGCAGCCTCCCTCGCGAAACTTAGCCCCAAAAAGTCAACGCCCATCTCAGCGCCGAGCATAGCATCCTCCATATCTTTTTCCGTGAGTCCAGGCAACCTCACCGTTATCCCTGGTAAATTAATGTGCCTCCGTGATCCCAAGACTCCATCCGTTAATACGCTACATGAAATACGATCGTCAGCTAGTTGCATGACCTTTAGTTGAATTACACCATTATCAACAAGAACAATGTCTCCAACTGATAAGTCCTCCGCCAAACCTGGATAGTTGACAGTAGTACTGTTTTCTATGCATGGCTCAGCACTACCCAAACACAATTCGCAAAGATCCCCTTCCTTGAGCTGCAGTTCTTTTGATAAGTCTCCGGTCCTGATGGATGGACCCTGTAAATCCATTAGAACAGCAACAAACTTTCCTAACTTTTCCGACAAAGAACGGATCCTAGGCACTGAATCCCTCACCCAGTCATGCCGCGCATGACTCATGTTCAGCCTAAACACATCAGTCCCGGAACGAATGAGTTGTTCAATTATTTCATCCGAATCGCTCGCCGGCCCCAGAGTCGATATGATCTTTGTCTTGCGCATTTACGACTCTACTTAATACGAGATTATGCGGATAAACAAATCACGATATGATTAAATTGTGGTTCTTTTATTCAAAAACGCATTCCTCAATTCGCTTTTTATATTCAGCCCTAGCGTGATCATAAGCTGACCTGGCATCCTTTAACTCATTTTTGGATATGAACCTTTCTTTTTGGGACCAGCATTTTTCGACTGACTCGAGGCACCAAAGAGCGCTCCGCTTAGAGGCCCTCACCGGCTTATCATCAACTAGAACCCAAAATGGATTAGAGTGAGAAGTGCCTAGGATTCTAACAGCAAGCCATGAACTCCTATCAATATTAACATTAAAATCTATGTCATTGATTTTTCCATCTGCCACCATTTCTACTTCTTTGACCGGATGACCATTGACCAAAAGTTCCACTTTAACTTTTCTCTCTTTCCCAACTCGAGCTCTCTCTACATGCCAATAAGGCTTTGCCGTATATGGCAAACCCTCGAAACTCTGATCCGCTGCCTTTGGAAGAAAAGCCGCGGCTCTTACACTTGCCTTAATGGGCCCGCCTTTCGCAATAGAAACTTCACTGCCTTCGGTGCCAACTTCCACTCCAGAGACAGTAAAGTCCATCAAATGACTCCTACCATCGCCAGTATAGTTTCTTCCGGACCTTATACCTTCACACCAGTTTTCGTAATCAAGTTTACCGTCAAGTTTAACATAACTCCTACCAAGACCAACTCGCTCGCCGTATATGCAGGGAAAATCCGTTTCACCACTTATTCTAGTTCTGTAGCCTACATTCAGGGTATGATACCAAATATTTAGCTCCCAAACGATTGGCGTATCTACCGTTGAAAGGAAATCAACAGCAGGAACTAATTTTCCGTCAGGACCAGGAACGTTATGAGTAACATCGACGATGTATTCATTAGCACCAATAGAATCATATGGCGGAATTTCATAATTCGGAAGATCTTCACTTTCACATCGTAACCCCCACCCCGAATGGGCCGGTCCAACTAAAGCACCCTGAGCTTTTGCCCAGCGCAATGTATTTAGGCCAAGAGTCGGCCAGTGATGCTTCGACTTGCCTCCCGGATACATTTGTTTCTTAAGTCTTAGTAAGCATAAATGGCCCGACTGATGAGAACCAAATCCGGAAACCTCAACATCATAACGCAATATGTAAGGATACTTAGAAACTTTATCATCCTTCCCAGTAAAGAATTGTTTCTGATAATCAAAACATGGACCCCATGTTAAATTCGAACCAATCTTAAGATCCTCACCAATACAATGTCTTATCATAACATCCGCGTGAACCCCTTCAGTTGGTTTTGTATAATGGGCACAACCTGCGGCATGAATGTGATGATCTCCTGACCACCACCCGTGCTCACTAGGGTCAATCCACCTCTCTAATTTAAAAGTCAGCTCACTGCCTTTCCCATCATGAAAAAATTTCTTCTCGCCTGCCATGTATTCGGGGCCTCTAGAATATCCAATCGTATATTCTCCCTTAGGCAATCTTACCGTTTCTCCAGACCCTCTATAAACTTGAGGATGAAAATGCATGTCAGGAGCAACTCGCTTCGCCAGATCAGGGTATACCCTTCCTAGCATGTCCCTAATCTCAAATGCAGCAATGGTCGGCTTATTGTTTTCATCTAAAACCTCAAAGGAAAGATCGGCCGAGGGCGAACAATCAAAATTAATTAAGATTTCACTACGAAAGCCCAAATCTTGAGTGCCTTGCCCAACATCAAATTTTAGTTTCGCTGATCTTTTCCCTGAATCACGGGAGTATATTTGCAAGATTCGATATTCAACTGAAACGCCACTCAAAGTTTTTGCTAAAGGTCGGCCCCGAAAAATATCTAACTTTAGCCATCTTTCAGCTAACGAATCCTTTGCCGCGTTCGCTAGCGGCAAGGCTTGAGCACTACTCACTTGTAACGGAGCCGTAACCCCTGCCTCGTTAATTATTTTAATTAGATGCGAAGTCCACCCCTTTTCCACAAGATTTGGCAATACCGATAAACTGCTAACTTTAACCCTTGATTCGGGATTAATGACAATTTCAATAATACTCTTAGTGTCGAGAATTGCCGATACTTCTTCAGTAGTTTTCGCTTGTTCTAAGGCCCCCTTCTCTTTGTCCGTTAAGGGATTACCCACTACTTCTAAAGCATCACCTACTTGACGCGCATTTAATACTACTGGTTGATCATCATTCGCTAAAAGGGTTCCTCCAAAAAGAATCCCAAGAAACAATTTTAGTAATAATTTCATGTATATAGTTTTATTAAACACACACATGATGCCAATCATGAAATTAAATAGAG
>JASLJT010000131.1:0-4051 GCA_030747955.1 Verrucomicrobiales bacterium
AGGAGTTGAGAAGTTCAGTGAAGAGTGGATTGAATTATATAATTCAGGTTCACAAGAAATTGCTCTTAAGGGTTGGCGTATCAGTGCTGGAGTGAATTATGAATTTCCTAATTATGTTATTGCTCCAGGGGCTTTTGTCGTCGTTGCTGCGGATCCGGAAAAGTTTTCCTCTATTTATCCTGATGCTCCCGAGGCTTTAGGTCCCTGGTTTGGGAGATTATCAAATACTGGAGAGACAATAAGAATAAGAGACGCCGTTAATAAAGAAATAGATCAAGTCAATTATGCTGATGAGGGTTTTTGGGCTTCAAGGAACACTGGACCCGAGGATCGCGGTCATGAGGGTTGGGTTTGGGAAGCTTTACACGATGGTGGTGGAAGGTCTTTAGAGTTGATTAACTGGGCTGACAAAAATAATAATGGTCAAAATTGGCTTTCTTCAAAAATAGATGGGGGAACGCCCGGTCAACAAAATTCAGCCTATGATCCAAAGCTATTTCCATTAATAGAAAGTATTAGTCAATTTCCTTTGCTGCCAAAATCATCGGAAGCTGTTGTAATAACCTTGAAAATTGATAATTTTTCACGCTTTGAGGATCTGAGGGCTGAACTGTTTTGGAGGGTAGATGAGGGTGCTGATGATTTTTCTTCGGTACGAATGCAAGCAGATGAGGAGGGCCGATATTTTGCTGAAATTCCAGAGCAAAGGGACAAGTCGGTCATTGAGTTTTACTTTGTCGTTGGCAGTGGCGACAACGAATCTAGGCAGTGGCCGACTCTGATACCAGGTAAGGGTAATGCATGTAATTATTTGTATATGGTCGATGATGACTATGAGTATAACGATACCGCACCTAGTTATTATGTGATCATGACTGAATCTGAGCGAGCCGAGCTTGAAGAAATTGGACGTCGATCCAGTCAATCTGATAGCAATGCTGAAATGAATTGTACTTTCATTAGTTTTGACGGGAAGGGAGCACGAGTCAGATACTTGTCTTCAATTCGCAACCGAGGAGCGAGCAGTAGGAATGGCCCTCCAAACAATCATTTAATTAAATTTAGATCCGATGATCCTTGGAACGGTCAAGAATCAATAAAGTTTAATTGTCAGTACACACACTCTCAAGTCGCGGGAAGTTGGCTTTATCAATGGTTAGGTGTTAAGGCGGCAGATAGTATCGCTGTCAAGCTGTACGTTAATGGTGAAGACCTTTCGGAGTCCGGCGGCCCTAGAATGTTTGGTTACTATGCTAGAACAGAGTCCCTCGACTCAAATTTTGTTGACGCTCACTGGCCTGAGGATTCTGGTGGTAACGTTTACCAAGTAAGAGACGATGAGGACAATGGAGATGAAGGGGACCTTAAATATGAGGGTGAACAGCCTGACTCTTATCGCAATACATATTTCAAGAAGACAAACAAATCGGCAGATGATTGGTCGGATATTATCAATTTAACGAAAGCTTTGAACAGCGATGAAGATCCTGAATACCTTGAGAGATTGTCTGAAGTTATTGATATTGATCAGTGGCTGCATTTTTTAGCCGTGGATTCACTGATAGGCAATAGAGAGGGGGGACTTACTACAGGTAAAGGCGATGATTATGCATTATATCGAGGAGTGAATGATCAACGGTTTCAGTTGGTTCCTCATGATTTAGATACGGTATTAGACCAGGGGACGAGATCAGGAAGTCCAAACTTGTCAATTTTCACATATACAGGCGTTGATGGGCTGAATGAGTTTTTGTCTCACCCTGACATCATTCCCCGTTATTACGCCAAGTTCATTGAAATAATAGAAAGCAGATATAGGCCAGAACTGATCAATCCCATCATTGATAGGGCAGTAGGAGACTTTTTTCCTTCCGATGTTATAGATGAGATGAAGGAATTTGTTATTGATCGTAGGCGTGGGGTTTTGGCTCAAATAAAGACAAATTATTCTGTAGAGGTGGATTTGCCCGAATCAAGTGACGGGTATTACAGAACAGTTAATGGAGAGGCAAGGTTCAGTGGAGATTTCCATGTTGGAAAGGTTAAATCCGTAAAAGTTAATGGAATTGATGCTGATCTTAATCCTCGTGACGGGGCGTGGGATTTAACCCTTCGTTCATTTTCAAATGGAGGCGCATTAATGCCAGGTTTAAACAGGGTCAGAGTCGCGTTTTATGAAGACTCTGATGGCAAGATGTTGCATGAGGAGTATTTAAGATTATGGAACGATACAGGAAAAGTTACAGAGGTTTCAGGAGACCTTACGGGCTCTGATGTGAGAGGTAATATTTTTTTAACAACTAGAGGCTCCTATATTCCTAAGATTCCGTTCCTTGTTCGTGTAGATTTAAGGGACTCTAATGGTTCTTACTTAAGAGAAGTTTGGGACGCATCTGTGAATCTTACTGCAAATAGGCCTGGAATCAGAATAAGTCCTAATGTAATTAATCTTAGAAACGGATTGGGGAGTGCACTAGTTACTGTTGAGGGTGGAGGAATAGAAGAAAAAGTAGTTCTCATTACTGAGGGTGCTGAATGGAGTTATCTTGATGATGGGTCTGATCAGGGTATTCTTTGGCAGGGGGTGAACTTTGATGATTCTGAATGGCAACGAGGTAGGGCCGAATTGGGATATGGTGATGATGATGAAGTGACTGAGTTGAGCTTTGGGCCAAACTCAAGAAATAAACATGCTACAACATATTTTCGATCTGAATTTAATGTGAATGACATTGAAAACATATCTGCGTTAGAAATGCGATTAAAGTATGACGATGGGGCCATTATATATATTAATGGTAAGGAATTCTTTAAGAGTTCTAACATGGAGTCAGGGATGGCCTTTGATGAATTTACGGTTGATGGTGATGACACTCCTACAGAGAACTTTCAGGAGTTCTCACAATTGTCACCAAGCCTACTCGTTTCAGGAACAAATGTTATTGCTGTAGAAATAAAGCAAGGAGATGATCGGAGTTCGGACATTAGCTTTGATCTTCAGCTAAGTTCTCTTATTTCTGGCCCCTCTATAGATCCTGGAGATTTAAACCTGAACGTTGAAATGGGGCAGCAGATAGTCGCTAAAAGTATCATTAGTTTAGGGCCTACTCCTGATTATATTGAAGTTTCAGGGGATTTAAATGGCACTGTAACTAATTGGTCTGGGGTAGTCCGTATCATAGGGGATGTGACTGTCCCTAAAGGGCACATTCTCAATATTATGCCTGGCGCCATTATTTTGTTAAGTGGTGATGATGAACCTCAGAGCTCAGCTGGGTCAGACCTAATAATTGCTGGTACCATTAATTGTGTTGGCGATAGCGAGAATCCAATAACGATCACCTCTTCTTCTGCTGGTGAAGTGTGGGGGCAGATCCTATTTGATGAATCAGAAGGAGCTGTTTTTAAATTTACAAATATTCATCAAGGAGGTCATTCGCCAAAAGGAGGCCATACAGATCATGGGCGAGTATTGAGAGTCCTAGGGTCAAGTGTGATTTTTGAAGATTGTACGATATCAGATAATCGAGGGAAAATAGGTCAAGCAAATGCCCAAAATGGAACAGGTTCTAGTTTAGTGTTTCGTAGATGTCATTGGGCAAGATCAGTGATGGGTTTTGAGACTTTTGATACGGGTGTTTTATTAGAGGATTCTTACATTACTGATATGCTGGGTCTCTATAGGGAAGATAATGTTACTGATGACAATGATGCGATATATCTTCATGAATCAATGCCAGGGCAGGAATTGATTCTTAAGAATGTCACAGTGGCGAATATGGATGATGATGGGATAGATACTCTTGGAGCTGAGGTTTTAGCTGAGGGTGTTATATGTAGAAACTGTGCAGATAAAGGTATCAGTGTCTTTGGGGGATCATTTCAATTAAATGGTGGGCTATTGGTTAACAATGATATTGGAATTTCTGCAAAGGATGATGCGGATGTCGTTCTTAATAATGTTACTGTATCTGGCAATAATGGAGTTGGGGTCCAGGTTGAGAATAAGGATGGTGATGACGATCCGAGTCGGTATACGCTGGGTGGTAGT
>JASLJT010000132.1:0-9897 GCA_030747955.1 Verrucomicrobiales bacterium
TCTTGACCATATCATTGATCAATTTCTTAAAGCAATACGCCCTTCTCAACCTCAACTCGAACCGACTGACGTAAATGAACTTGTCAAAGAATCCATGCGATTCCTTGAACCTGAAATAAAGGACCGAGGAATTAGTCTTACCTTAGAGCTTCGCTCTGCACTGCCTCTTCTACAATTGGACTCTGATCAAATAAAACAAGCATTTTACAATGTTGTTAAAAATGCAAGCCAAGCAACTTCTCCTGGAGGTTCAATAACGGTACGCAGCGACCTTTCTGATGAGCATGTATCTGTTATTTTCACAGACACAGGCGAAGGAATATCAGCATCTGAAATGTCAGATGTTTTCCAACCTTACTTCACAACAAAAAAATCAGGTACCGGGCTCGGTTTACTTATCATTCGACGTATCATCAGAGAACATGGTGGAGACATCAAAATTTCTAGCGAAAAAAATAAGGGCACATCCGTAACTATTTCATTACCACGTTTTCATCGAAACGTCCGCCTACTACCGGAACCCAAAAACACCAATAAATAATGAAAAGATGAATTCAAATCTTAATTCTTAATTTAAAATGCACACAATTCTTATTGTTGATGACGAAAAAAATACAAGGGAAGGATTACGGCTCTCCTTGGAAGAGGACTTTGATGTTTATGTGTCCGCCAATATCAAAGGAGCAAATGACGTACTTCAAAACGAAACTGTAGATGTTCTTGTCACTGACTTAAGACTAGGAGCCGATGATGGTATGGATCTGATAGAATCTGCTCTGACCATGCCCAACAGTCCCATATGCATCATGATGACAGCATACGGCTCCGTGGACACAGCAGTTGAGGCCATGAAACGTGGAGCCTATCACTTTGTCACTAAGCCTCTCAATATTGATCAGCTTGAAATATTAATAAAAAGGGCCCTGAACACCCGTTCGCTAAAAGAGGAAAACACTCAATTAAAAAAACAAGTAGAAAAAAAATTCACTGTCTCGAACATCCTCGGACATTCTGCCGCTATGCAGCCGGTTTTTGAGACCATTGAGCAGGTAGCACCATCGAAAGCCACCGTTTTAATTGATGGTAAAAATGGAACCGGTAAAGAGCTCGTTGCAAAGGCAATTCATAACTTGAGCGGCAGACCAAAATCTAAACTTATCACTGTCCACTGCGCAGCACTTTCCCCACAATTACTAGAAAGTGAATTATTTGGTCATGAACGCGGGGCATTCACTGGGGCAACCGAAAAAAGAATCGGAAGATTTGAACAAGCTGATGGAGGAACCCTCTTCCTTGATGAGATAGGTGAAATAGATGCATCTACGCAAGTCAAACTGCTCCGAGCACTCGGAGAGAGAACCATTGAAAGGGTAGGAGGAAACAAAACAATAAACATAGACGTGCGTCTCATCGTAGCTACGAATCGAAACATTCCTGAACTGGTAGCTGCAGGAGAATTTAGGGAAGATTTGTTTTATCGATTAAATGTTGTCCGCATCACTTTGCCTCCACTGAAAGATCGCATTGAAGACATTCCATTACTAGCAAATGCATTCCTAAAGGAATTTGCTAAAGAAAATAACAAGCCGGTCAAAGAACTATCTAGTGAAGCTATGAAAGCTCTTAATAATCATGTCTGGCCAGGTAATGTCCGTGAACTCAGAACGGCTATTGAGCATGGAGTCGTTATGAGTAATAGCGCGAAAATTAAACACAGACAACTTCCCGCCTCAATCCGTGGAGAATCAATAGTTAATATTAACACTATTAGCACAACGAGCAAAGATACGGATCAACCTTTTAATCTAGAGAAATCAGAAACAAAATTGATAATGGCTGCACTTAACCATACTAATGGAAACCGGACAGAAGCAGCTAAACTTCTAGGAATTAGTCGTAGAACCTTACAAAGAAAAATCAAAGAAGACCCTATTAATGAAGAATAATCTTAATACAAAATTGATTTGTATGCAGAATAGAAACCCCATAACTTCTATCACACATGTCCCTTAGGAGTTTTTTTTCCATGTCAGATGACGAATTGAGCTCAACGCTCATCCTTCGTCGTGCACTCTTTCTTCTTCTTCTCTTTGGATTAATGCTTTTTTATCTGGCCCCCGGTTTCAAAGGACTGACCCATTACAAGGGAAAGGAGCAGGCTCAAATAGCACGTGAATTAGCCAGAAATGGAAGCTTCCAAACCAAAATGATTCGACCCCTCTCTCTGCATCAAGCTGATCAAAATAACGAGGATTTAGACGGGGTTCATTTGGTAGGTTTTCATGACACTTACCACGCTCCGCTGAACCCGATGATAAATTCACTCGTTATGCGTTTTTTTAAAGGTAAGAATGATTTCAAATGGGACCGTAAAGACACAGTCTATTATTTAGATAGAGTCATTACGGCCACTTCAATTATTTTTCTATTAGCTTCAATAGGAATAACTTTCCTGTTCATCTCTAGAGTCTTTGACGCCAAGATAGGAGGAGTCACAGCGGTCCTAATGTTACTCTGCGAGTTGTTGTGGCGATTCTCACAGACTGGTCTACCTCAGATGTTAATGCTTTTTCTATTTACGTTGGGAAGTTACTTGGTATTTAGAGCAGTTGAAGCCCAGTGCATGGAACGCAAACCTATTTGGTTTCTTTTATTCTCGGCATTATGCTTCGGATTGCTTGCTCTGACTCATTGGTTAGCAGTCTGGCCATTCGTGGGGCTAGTAATCTTCTCATGTTTCTATTTTAAACCTAGGGGTACTGCAGCTTTTTCTATGCTGGCTGTCTTTCTAGTCATCATTCTTCCATGGTGCTTGCGTAATTTAATCACTTCCGGATCAATTTTCGGCTCTGGATATTATGCTATGTTTGGAGGAATGGGGGCGTTCGAAGAGGAGATTTATCGCACCTATAACCGTGCAGCAGGGAATATTTTTGCTGAAGGTTTTGCTTCAAAGGTACTTAAAACTTCACTCAATCAATTAAATGGAATCTATGCTTTTCTTGGTTCCATAGCAGTCGCTCCACTGTTCTTCATTTCCCTCCTTCATCCATTCAAACGCCCACAAATTGCAGCATTCAGATGGTTCATACTCGCCATGTGGATACCTGCAGTTATAGGAATGTCACTCTTTGGTTTGGATATGGGGAGCGCTGACCCAAATCAGCTTCACTTATTATTTATTCCGCTAATGACAGGTTATGGGATTGCAATGCTGGCAATTTTATGGAGCAGGATAGGAATCGCACCAAGCCTGAAAACTATTGCTGATAACGGACATTTATGGATCGCCATTGTAATAAGCACAGTACCAATGATTTTAAATCTAATACCGGGCGTTCCGAGAGCCTTAGGAGGTGAAAAAGAAAAACCCACCCAGGGCTTACTAGTTTCGCACATTCGGGAAAGCGCGGAACCCGAAGAGGTTGTTGTGACTGATTCTCCGTGGGACGTTGCCTGGTACGGAGACAGGACATCTCTCTGGTTACCTACAACAAAATCGCAACTCCGTGAAATCATGAAGCGGACTGAGAAAAATAATAATCCCATTTCAGGTATTCTAATTACTAGAGAATCGTTGAGAAAACCCTTAGCATATTTAATTTTCGGAAATGAAAAAGAATGGGGATCTCTCATTCTGGGCCAAAATATATTTATGGCAGGCGCATCGAGGAGTAAGGTGCAACCAAAATCCTGGATGCCGAGTGGAAAAGGATTAATAAACTCTTTTGAAGGTCTTCCATTTACAGAACCCGACCAAAAAATGAGTTCCATGGGTTACTTCTATTATACAAATCCAAATAAATAATCGGCATTAATCCATATTTGTAAATTTCCATCAAAATTTGCAGTATCGCTTTTCACTTTCCATTGTTCAGTAAAACATTAATCATCAGAGGATCAGATATCATTTTTAGTAATGCCCCAAAAGAAGACAAAAGAAACTGACGAAAATCTTCAATTTGAGGAAGCGATTGAGAAACTCGAATCCATTATTGAGCGAATGGAGAGTGAACAAATTCCTCTTGAAGAGCTATTAAAAGATTACGAAGAAGGCACCAAATTGCTTAAATTATGCCGGGACCGAATTGATGGAGCTCGGCAAAAGATTGATAAAATAAATAAGGAACTGACTGATGGTTCGGTAATACTTGAAAGTCTTGACGAAGGTGGTATTTCCAACGATGAGGAAACTGATAATTAATTTTGCTTTATACCTTTAAATATTCTTAAAAACAGTGAATTTTTCTGAAATAAAAAGCCCCAAAGATCTTAAAGAACTTCCAGAAGAACAACTAAATGATTTAGCTGCTGAAATTCGACGCGTTCTAATTGAAAGCTTATCACAAACTGGTGGACATCTGGGTCCTAATCTTGGAGTCGTTGAATTAACAATGGCCTTACACCGTGTCTTTGAAACTCCCAAAGACAAATTCGTCTTTGACGTTTCACACCAGGGTTATGTTCATAAAATGCTAACAGGTAGATGGAATAAAATTGATACCATTCGTCAATATGAAGGCCTGAACGGATTCTTACTGCGCAGTGAAAGTGAGCATGATAGTTATGGCGCTGGGCATGCCGGAACAGCACTTTCAGCGGCACTTGGAATGGCCACTGCAAGGCAGTTGAAAGGTACTGACGATCATGTTGTAGCCGTTGCTGGTGACGCAGCATTTACTTGCGGACCTACTTTCGAAGCTCTTAATAACGTCGCTAATCTTGATAGTCCGTTCATTATCGTGCTGAATGATAATGAATGGTCGATCGATAAAAACGTTGGAGCCATTGCAAAATACTTCAATAAAATCACAACAAGTAAAGCTTACGCGGGACTACATGACAGAGCTGCTAACCTCGTAGAAAAGATGGGGAAAGGCGTGAGCCGCCTAGCTTCAAAAGTAGAAAAAGGTGCCAAGAACGTACTCGTTCCTAGCGTGTTATTTGAAGAATTCGGGTTACGTTACTACGGTCCGATTGATGGGCACGATCTTCCACTTCTCATTAAGACCTTCGAATTTCTCAAAGAACAGAAAGAGCCGGTCATTTTGCACATTATCACCGAGAAAGGTCATGGGTACCAACCAGCTCTCGACAAGCCAGATAAATTTCACGGACTTGGAAAATATAAAATTGAGACGGGAGAAACGGACCCAAGCTCGGTACCAACCTATTCACAAATATATGGTGAATATCTCACTAAGTTTGCAAAAGAGGATAAACAAATAACTGCCATAACCGCAGCAATGCCCGGTGGGACTGGACTCACCGCATTCAGAGACAGTGAAGAAGTAAAGGATCGATACTTTGACGTTGGCATTGCCGAGGAACATGCGGCTCTCTTCGCAAGCGGGTTAGCCACTCAAGGCCTTAAGCCTTTCCTCACTATTTATTCAACTTTCATGCAGCGGGCATTTGATATGCTGGTTCACGACATCGGCATTCAAAATTTACCTGTAAGATTATGCATGGATCGAGCAGGACTTTCAGGAGATGATGGACCGACCCATCACGGACTTTTTGATATTGGTTACCTCCGTCATGTTCCAAACTTTGTGTTTATGCAACCTAAAGACGAAGAAGAGTTCGTAGATATGCTATGGACAATGGCAAATTATGATTCCGGCCCCATTGCGGTTCGATACCCCAGAGGAGCAGGGACCGGAGCAAAACCAAAAGATGAACCACAAGAACTTGAAATAGGTAAAGCTGAGGTGATTCAAGAAGGCAACGATATTGGACTCATTGGGCTGGGTCATTTATTTAGTATGGCAGAGAAAACCTGTAACTCACTTGAAGAACAGGGACATTCTGTAGCTCTAATGAATCCACGGTTCATAAAACCAATGGATAGCACAGCCATCAAAGAAATTGCTAACAAAGTGAAAGTAATATGCACCTTTGAAGATCATGTTCTAAACAACGGATTCGGCGCAGCTATCATTGAACTTCTTCATGAAGCTGAAATTCATATCCCAGTAGTAAGGATAGGATGGCCGGACGAGTTCGTTGAGCACGGTAACATTCCCGCTCTAAGAGAAAAGCACGGACTCAGTCACGAGAATGCCGTATCCCTTATCAATGAAAAGCTAAACTCTTTGTCTCAGCAAAATCAAGAGAGACCAAAAGAAGCCTCTCCGAAAGAATATGCATAATTTTAAGACCCGATACTTCGCTCCTTAAAATTCATTTAATCTCGTATGACGGTGCAGATTAGGGAAGTGGCCTGATCCTAATATTCTTAAATTCAACAGGAGCACCTTCACTCTCCAAGCATAAATAACCCACGGAAGGCTCACACTTAGTACCACCAGAAACCTCCTCACCATTGACCCATAATCTGACCTCACCATTAATGGCCCTCACATAATAATGGTTCCATTCGTTGATTCCTTTGGTCAGATTCTTTGAAGGGAAACTCCTCTTTCCGTTCGGCGCAATCGGAGGGAATGGTTTCATTTTAGCAGGCCCTGTAGGAAAAACATCTCCATGAGAAGTGAACCAATCGGCAGGTTTTTTGTGCCTCTTGGTATATTTTTCAGCGTATCCGAGATCTAGGACTTGAACTTCAATGCCATGAGGCAGTCTTCCTTTTCCAGCCTCCAAATTCTTAATCGATGCGGGACTAGCCCAGACAAATACTCCGGAATTTCCTCCATCTTGTTTATGCATCCACTCACAAACGAGTTCAAAATTTTTAATTTGTTCTTTCATCCTGATTACTCCGACTGGCTTACCAGTACAGAATGCATGCCCCTTTTCCCAACGCCATGTTTCTTCATTACAATTCACATTCACAAAATCTTCACCAGTAAGAGCTCGCCAACCATGGCCTGAGCCATCGATGAAAGCCTTCTTGAGGGCACTCTTGGATTGAGACTTCCCCTCTTCAGCCATTAGTTGAACTGAACAAAAAATGAAAAGTATTAATATAATGCAAGGTTTAATCAGGATATTCATAATTGATTTACTGTTAAGCTTATGATCCATAAACAATAGTAGAAATTCGAGAACAAAAATAGATTCTTAGAGCTTTTATTGAACTATCCATATAAGGACGATATTCTCAGGCAATTGAAAAGAAAAATAATAGAATGCATTCAAATGAAATAAGATTAGAAATCATCAGATCTATAATTACATTTATTATCCTTACTTTTTCTGTAGCCTCCTCTGTCGCATCTGAGAAGCCAAATATTCTCTTCATTGCCGTCGATGACCTTCGCCCCGAATTGGGTTGTTATGGGGTTAATTATGCACTAAGCCCACACTTGGATGAATTTGCAAAAACCGCAGTCACATTCCGCAATCACTATGTTCAAGTTCCAACTTGTGGCGCTTCCCGTTACGCTCTCTTGACGGGAAGATCTCCCAGCAATTCAGGAGCGATGCAAAACCATGCCTTTCACGGTGGCAAAACAGCAATTCAAGATAAACAATTACCCGGCGCTCAAACCATGCCAGAAATTTTCAGAAGATCAGGATACGAAACCGTGCTAATTGGGAAGATATCCCACACCGCTGACGGAAGAGTCTTCTCTTACAATGGTAAAGGAGACGGAAGGCATGAAATGCCTAGAGCCTGGGACCGACTAGCTACTCCGATGGGACAATGGAAAAGAGGCTGGGGCATTTTCTTTGCCTACGCTAATGGAAAGCATCGAGAAGATGGTAACGGACACAAGGACCTAATGGAATTTATAGTAGAAAAAGATACGGATCTTCCCGATGGGCTCCTTACTGAAAGCGCAATCTCGCAACTGACACAACTCAAAGATGGCAAGAAACCTTTCTTCATGGGACTAGGTTTCTTTAAACCTCACCTTCCATTTGTTGCTACTAAACAAGACTGGGATGCATTCGAAAATATTACGATCCCTGACCCTGCTGACAAGAAGTCATTTGATTCACCCTACAAACATAGTAGTGGCGAATTCTTTAAGTACTCGACTCCATATGAAAAGAAGCGACCACTGAATCGTAAATCCGCCAATATGGCAAGGCGCGCCTACCTTGCGTGCGTAAGATACGTTGATCGTCAAATTGGCAAGATCCTCAAACACCTTGAAAAGACTGGCCTTTCAAAGAACACAATCGTTGTGGTCTGGGGCGATCATGGGTGGCACCTTGGCGACGCACAACAGTGGGGAAAACATACTCCATTCGAAATAGCAAACCGAAGTGTTCTTATGATACGAACTCCCGGCATTGATGGAGGATTCTCAACAGATGCTCTTGCGGAAACACTAGACATTTATCCCACATTACTTGATTTATGTGAACCTGAATTCAAAAAAACTCATCATCCTCTGGACGGTGTTTCTCTGGCCCCAATACTAAGAAAAGAAAAGGAATCGGTCCGCAAATATGCAACCAGTTACTGGAGAGACGCAGTTAGTGTTCGTTCCCAAACGCATCGCCTCGTTGCCAAAGTAGAGGGTGGTACAATTGTAAATAAAGAACTCTATGACTTGAGAAAAAGGCTAGATACTGTTGATGATATTTTATCTAAGAACTCAGAAATTGAAGAGGAACTAACGAAGCAAATTCAAAACAGGAAGTAGTTGAGAACACCTCAACTAACATTGGATTCGGAAGGCTTGAAAGTTAACCTTACTCGCATCCTCCCAAAGTGAGGTTCATGATCGATCTGGAGCTCCTAAAAAAGTGAAATCCTCTCTTTTCAAAGAAAAGGATCCTTTCAAGTCAGTCCTCCTTGATGGCCTTAATATCTGAATCCTCCATGTAACAATCCGTCTCAGCAATGAATAACCTTTCCGGATTACAAAACCTGCTGACTAACCCATCCTAATAATCTTGGATTGATGAAAAAATAGACATTATGAAATTCTAATTAGGTTTAGCTGAAGCGCCTCTGTGCAATTTCCTCGCCGGCGATTCTTGCTGTCGTCCATGCGCTCTGAAAATTAAAGCCACCAGTCAGACCATCAATATCCATCACCTCACCAGCAAAAAATAAATTCTCCACTGAACGGCTTTCCATCGTTCTAAGGTCAAGGTCGCTCAAAAGAACACCTCCACAGGTCACAAACTCCGATTTATTCATACTCTTTCCGGAAACCTCAAATTCCTCAGACAAGAGTAATCTAATGATTCGTAACGTGACCTGCCTTGTAAGTTCTGACCAAATCTGATTATCAGAAACACCTGCTTCGAAAGCAATCCGTTTCCATAGCCTATTAGGAATTTCCTTTATCGGGCTCCTTTTAATGATCTTTCTTGAACCATTTGAATTTCTTTCAGATTCAATTCTCTGACTTAATTTCTCTAAGTTCCATTCTTCGCCTACCCAGTTCACTATTATCTTAAATTCATAATTTAATTGCTCTAATTCCCTCGCACCGAGAGCAGATAGCTTAAGTATGACCGGACCACTCAGACCCCAATGCGTAATCAATAAAGGTCCTGCACTTTTCATTCCCAAATGATCAATGGAGACACTGGCACTAGTAACAGACAATCCAGACAACTCTGTCAGTTGGTTATCCTCTATTTCAAAAGTGAATAGTGAAGGGACTGGGGATGTGAATTCATGGCCCAATGATTCCAGTAAATGCCTAGAATTAGCAGATCTTATACCTCCCGTAGCAATTAATAGATATTCCGCTTCAACAGGATCCTCTTGGTCATTAATCCAGATTCTAAAAGAACCGTCATCAGACTTATCAATCCTATTAACACAGCAGTTATTTCTTGCCTTAATTCCTTTTTCCTTTGCAACTCCAGTCAAACAATCAATGACGGTCTGCGAGGAGTCCGTGACCGGAAAGATCCGACCATCGGCCTCAGTTTTTAGCTCGACTCCATTCTCTCTGAACCACCATACAGTATCTTCCTGACCCCAACGGGATAAGGGACCGATAAGTTCACGTTTTC
>JASLJT010000133.1:0-18967 GCA_030747955.1 Verrucomicrobiales bacterium
ATTAATGCATGTGCCAGAATTAGAACGCATAAATTTGCGTAAAGGATAAATATAGATCCCTTTGTTTGGATCACTCTTTAACTTACGAGGATCTGACAAAAACTTTTGATCTGAAACATGTAATTCACCGTCAGAAGTAACTACAATTATTTCAGCTGTTGCCGCAGCAACTTTTCCTGGTCCCTCGGAAACAACAACGGCCCGTGAATCACGTGCAGCTTTTCCTTCCATTCCTGTACCCACCAATGGCGACTCTGCGCAAAGCAAAGGAACACCTTGGCGTTGCATGTTGGATCCCATCAAAGCCCTGTTAGCATCATCATGCTCAAGAAATGGTATAAGAGACGCCGCAATTGAAACCAATTGTTTAGGCGAAACGTCCATGAGTGAAGCTTCCTTAGGGTCAATCTCAAGAAAATCCCCTCTATAACGTGCAGTGATCCTCTCAGAAGTAAACTTACCTGTATCATCTAAAGGATTATTTGCTTGTGCTATAACTTCATTCTCCTCCTGATCTGCTGTTAAATAAGCAATGTCCTTTGTTACCTTACCGTTTTTAATTTTTCGATAAGGCGTTTCTATAAATCCAAATTCATTGATTCGAGCGAAAGTACTCATTGAATTTATCAATCCAATGTTTGGTCCTTCAGGCGTCTCAATAGGACAAATTCTTCCATAATGTGATGGGTGAACATCACGAACTTCAAAGCCTGCACGATCTCGGTTAAGACCGCCAGGGCCTAGTGCTGACAAACGTCTTTTATGAGTCAACTCGGCCAAAGGATTTGTTTGGTCCATAAATTGACTCAATTGAGAACGACCAAAAAAGTCTCTAACGACAGCTGATAAAGCTTTTGGATTAATTAATTTCTGAGGCGTCATGCCATCCAAGTTGATATCAAACAAAGTCATCCGTTCTTTAACCAACCGCTCAGTACGAGCAAGACCTACTCTACATTGATTAGATAACAATTCCCCAACTGCACGAACTCGTCGAGAACCAAGGTGATCAATATCATCTGTTATACCTTCCCCTTTTTTCAAATTCAGCAAATAGCGCATCGCTACTACAAAGTCCTCTGAAGTAAGAATTCTCTCTCCCTCATCAACTTTGAGTCGTAATTTTTGATTAATTTTATATCTACCAACTCGTGTCAGATCATATTTCTTAGGGTCAAAGAAAAGCCTCTTAAGGAGTGCCTTCGAATTTGTTGTGGTCGGCGGATCTCCAGGGCGCAAACGACGATAAATATCTTTCAGTGCTTCTTCCTCATCATTGGATGGGTCCTTCCTCAAGGATTTAACTAAGATGTCATCATCCTTAGTATCAATTACCTCAAGGCTCTTATGACCCAACTCCATTAGCTGGTGAACTATACCAATAGTAAGGGGCTCGTATGCCTTTGCAACAATCACCTCCCCATCAATAACATCTTCCATTGGTGTCTTGGTTGAGAGCTCTTCCTCATCCATCTTAGCCGTAAGCTTAAGTTTTTTTACATCATAAAAAAGTTTACAGATATCGGAATCCTTCTCAAACCCAAGGGTACGAAGAAATGTCGTAGCAAGGAACTTTCTCCTGCGTCGACGACGGTCTAAATAAACGTAAAGCAAATCATTGGTATCAAATTGGACCTCTAACCAAGAACCTCTATCAGGGATTATTCGGAAACTATGCAAGGTCTTGCCATTCAGATGAAGACTTGTCTCAAAACAAACCCCTGGAGAACGGTGCAATTGAGAAACAACTACTCGTTCCGCTCCATTAATAACAAAAGTTCCTCGAGCGGTCATTAGAGGCAGTTCGCCCATGTAAACTTTTTCCTCTTTCGTTCCAGCCTCATCCTTTAAGCGAAAAGTAACGTACAGAGGGGCGCTATAAGTCTCGGTATTGCGGATAGCCTCAAGAGCTGTCAATTTAGGCTTACCAACATCATATGATACAAAATCCAAGGTCACCTTATCATCGTATGAATCAATTGGAAAAACCTCTTTGAATACCGCTTGCAAACCTATTTGCTTACGTTTGCTTGGAGCAACATCCTGTTGGAGGAAGTCCGCATAAGACTGGATTTGGATTCCAATGAGATTCGGAGCCTCAAGGACTTCGTCAATATTTCCAAAATGTTCGCGTATTCTTTCAGACATAGTTTTGTTTGGTTTTGCTATGGACTAGGCAGAGTGTTTAGGCAGAAAAACCTCATAGACTGCTAGTCCATGAGGAAAAAATTGTAAGTGCTGCTCTGATCCCTTGTTTACACAAGAAAAGACCGGTCCGTCTTTACGGTATTTCCGGTTCTTTAATATAGTTGAGTATGTTGGGCGGTCAGTTCCGTTCCTTAAGGAATAGTGCAGCAAAATAAATTAGGCTTGGTTTTGAGTCAGATCCTCGATTTTATATGTATTAAAAATGTTACAAAATAGCACAGCTAAGCACTAAAAAGTACTTAGCTGTGCTTTGTGATTAGTTAGAAGTAAATAACACTAAATCTAATTAAGTTATTATTTAACTTCGACCTCTGCCCCGGCAGCTTCAAGTTGGGTCTTAATTTCTTCAGCTTCTTCCTTAGAACATGCTTCTTTAATTGGGGAAGGAGCTCCATCGACAAGTTTCTTAGCATCAGCAAGCCCAAGGCCACTAACAGCGCCACGAACTTCTTTAATGACAGCAATCTTATTGCCACCAGCATTAGTCAAGATTACATCGAATTCAGTCTTCTCTTCCGCATCATCTCCACCACCGGCAGCTGGAGCAGCGGCAGCGGCAGCTACAGGAGCAGCAGCGCTTACTCCCCACTTCTCTTCGAGAGCTTTCACAAGGTCAGCAACTTCAAGGACACTTAGTCCACTTAGGTCTTCAGTTAATTTTTCAATATCAGCCATTTTCTTTTACGGTGTCGTCGCGATTCAGAGCCCTGTAACATTTCAAAGCGGCGGCCGCCGCCCCGACAAGGAACCGTGGTTTATACTGTTTAGGTTTTGTTTTAGTTTTGTTTTAGTTTTGTTTACTCCTTGGCATGAACTTCGCACACCAAAGATGATCTTTATTATTAGCCCTGCTCCTCCTTTGCCTTAAGTATACGGGCCAGAGATGATGCCGGCTCATTAAGCAACCTTACAAAAGTGCTAGCAGGTGATTGTAACGTCCCAAGTAAATGGGCTCTCAACACATCCATAGGCGGCAATGATGCTAATGCATTTAATTCCTCCGGACTGAGCAAATTGCCATCCATAACTCCCGCACGCATTTCAGGCTTCTCATTTTCCTTCTTAAAATCCTTCAGAACCTTAGCCACTGCACATATGTCCTGATCACCAGTCACGAGCGCCGTCTGACCAGCCAAAAATTCATTAATCCCTTCAGGATATTTCGCCTCTACCGAAGCACGCTTAGCATATGAATTCTTCGTTACGTGAGCAGTAGAATTAGTTTCACTGAGTCGCGAGCGCAATTCTCCAAGCTGTGCTACTGTCAATGCCTTGTAATCAATAACAATCATGAAAGGAGATGCGTTTAGCTTCTCTATAAGATCGTTAATAATATTCTCTTTGATTGCTTTCATTGTAATCCTTAATTTTTTATTAACGTTTCTTATTTCTCGAAAATATCAGTTTCGATCGGTATACCGGGCGAAACAGTAGCTGATAGCGTAGCTCCACAAATATAAATTCCTTTAGTCGAAGCTGGCCTCACTTGCTTAATTGCATTCATTACCGCGTTGCCATTATCAGCAAGCTGCTCAGCTGAAAAGGAAACTTTCCCAATCGGAGCTGCTACGCCACCGTTTCGATCCAATTTAAAATCAATACGTCCAGCTTTCACTGCATTAACAGCTGAAGCAGTATCATCAGTAACCGTTCCTGTCTTAGGGTTAGGCATTAATCCGCGAGGCCCGAGAAAGCGCCCAAGTTTCCTGACCTCAGCCATGGCTTCTGGAGTAGCAACAGCAACATCAAAATCTTGAAATCCCCCTTGGATTTTATTTATCATATCATCAAAACCAACGAACTCGGCTCCGGCATTCTTTGCAGCTGTTGCTGCTTCACCTTGAGCAAAAACCAAGACCCTAACTTTCTTGCCTGACCCATGAGGCAATGGACATGTTCCGCGAACCATCTGGTCAGATTGCTTAGCATCAACTCCAAGACGCACAGAAATTGAAACTGTCTCGTCATACTTGGCTGGTGGAAATTTCTTAAGTATATCAATAGCTTCAGTAAGACTATATTCTTTATCCTCCTCAAACAGTTCCGCCGCTTGTCGGTATCTTTTACTTCTTTTTTTTGCCATCTTTCTTTCGCAGTATTAGCGGATGCATTACACCCTCCTGCAGTGTTTTGTTTATATTAATTAAATCTCAATAATTACATTCCTTGAATCTCGATGCCCATTTGGCGGGCACTTCCTGCAATGATACGAGCTGCCGCTTCATCATCTTCAGTATTCAAATCAGGTTTTTTAATTTTCACAATTTCCATCACTTGGGCTTTAGTTATTGTAGCCACTTTCTCTTTGTGAGGCTCACCTGATCCTGACGCAATCTTTGCTGCCTTTTTAAGTAACGCAGAGGCCGGTGGCTGCTTACAAACAAAACTGAAACTTTTATCTTTATATATCGTTATAACGACTGGCAGAACATCGCCAGCCTGAGCCTGAGTCTTTGCATTAAAATCTTTGCAAAACTCCATTATATTTAGCCCAGCCTGTCCCAATGCTGGTCCTACGGGAGGTGACGGATTCGCTTGACCCGCGGGGATCTGAAGTTTCAAGGTTCCGGTTACTTCTTTAGCCATAGTATTAAAATGATTAATTCAGGTATTTATTATTCTTCTTTTTCGATTTGCCAATGCTCTAGCTCAACAGGAGTTGGTCGACCAAAGACAGTAACTGAAACTAGTAATGTTCCTTTTTCTTGGTCTATTTCTTCTATTACTCCGGGCTGACTTTCAAAAGGACCATCAGAAACTTTAATCGTTTCTCCAACATCAAATGCGATTCTCGGTTTAATGCTTTCTTCGCGTTCTTTTATCTGAAGCAGCATACTCTCGACTTCGCGGGGGCGCATAGGAATCGGATTGTTCTTTGTGCCAGCAAAACCAATTACTCCATGTGTTTCCTGCACAAAGTACCAACTACGATCAATCAACCCACCCTCATCATTGAGCAAGTGCATATTCATAATGAGGTATCCAGGAAAAAACTTTCTCTTTGATTCTGAACGCTTGCCCTTCTTTACTTCCGAAACCCGTTCAGTGGGGACCAAAACTTCGAAAATCACATCGCTCATTTCTTCCGACTCAATTCGCCGTTCAAAACTATTGCGAACTTTGTTTTCCTGACCAGATAATACGTGGACAACGTACCATTGGTCTTTTGGTGCAGGAATTAAAGGCATCTTTGTTTAATTAATTATAAAGCGTTATCTAAAATGAAATTCCAAGATGCTATAAATTCGTAAGCAACTTGATGATATTAAATAAAATCAAATCCCAAAGACTCACAAAGGCACCCAAAAGCATCATCGCTATAAATACCACTACTGAAGAATCGGTAAGCTCCTTAAAACGCTTAAATCCCTTCTCTCCCTTATTCTTGGGAATCCAAGGCCAGCTAGCTTTTTGAAGCTCAGATCTAACTTCTCCAAAATATCTTGTTAGACTTTTCATTTCTTCATTTAATGGATTTTAATAGAGGCTTGGCAGGGTAGGAGGGATTCGAACCCCCGACACCCGGTTTTGGAGACCGGTGCTCTAACCAGGCTGAGCTACTACCCTCTTGGAGTTTATTTACTTTATTTTTCTTTATTAAACTCGCTTTTGAGGACTTCTCTTTTTTACGGCGTAGCCGGATCCCATTCGAGCCAAATAATGCCCGACAAGATCCGGCTAACCTAAATTCGTTTAGTTGAGGTTTAAATCTTAATCAAGAATGTCAGCAACACGGCCAGCTCCAACGGTCCGACCACCTTCACGAATCGCAAAACGAATCGTTTTTTCCATAGCGATCGGAGTAATAAGATCAACTTCCATCGTCACGTTGTCACCAGGCATCACCATTTCAACACCATCAGGCAATTTAATGGTACCAGTCACGTCAGTTGTTCGGAAGTAAAATTGTGGTCTATAATTACTAAAGAAAGGTGTATGACGGCCGCCTTCATCCTTACTCAAAACATAAACTTCAGAAGTAAACTTTTGGTGTGGAGTAATTGAACCTGGTTTTGCAATGACCTGACCACGCTCAATGTCCTCTTTCTTTGTTCCTCTAAGAAGAATACCAACATTATCACCTGCTTCACCGCGATCTAACAACTTACGGAACATCTCAATGTCAGTAACTGTCGTCTTTTGTGTGTCGCGTATTCCGACAATTTCAACTTCTTCCATCTTGTTGACCACGCCTCGCTCAACACGACCAGTGGCAACAGTTCCCCGACCTTCAATTGAAAAGACGTCCTCAATAGGCATAAGAAAATCCAGATCCACTGGACGCTCAGGCTTCGGAATGTAATCATCAACAGCAGCCATTAGTTTCATAATGTTCTCTTGCTGCTCACCGTCTCCTTCTAGGGCCTTCAATGCAGAACCCTTAACGATTGGAATATCATCACCAGGGAACTCATACGCGCTAAGCAATTCGCGAATCTCCATCTCAACCAGATCAAGCAATTCGGCATCATCAACCTGATCAGTTTTGTTTAAGAATACCACAATCGCAGGAACTCCAACCTGACGAGCTAGCAAAATATGCTCTCTTGTTTGAGGCATTGGACCATCTGCAGCAGAACAAACCAGAATCGCTCCGTCCATTTGTGCAGCACCCGTGATCATGTTTTTCACATAGTCAGCATGACCCGGACAATCAACGTGAGCATAGTGTCTATTCTCCGTCTCATACTCTACGTGAGCTGTTGAAATTGTAATACCACGTTCCTTCTCTTCTGGAGCGGCATCTATTTCATCGTAATTTTTCTTCTCAGCCAAACCTTTTTCCGCCAGCGTGTGGCAGATAGCAGCGGTGAGCGTAGTCTTCCCGTGGTCAACGTGTCCGATTGTTCCGATGTTGACGTGGGGCTTGTTTCTTTCGAATGCTTCTTTGGCCATGTCTTTGTTAGTAGTAAGTCCTATAAAAATTAAGGACTAGGGTCTTAGTTGATTTTGAATTGCCTTACAAATTATCCGCAAAATATTTTTGATCTCGCAATTTGTAATTCTTGTTGGTTTCTTTTTAAGTTTAGTTACCGATTAATCGGCTTGGTATTATTTCTTACTTTCTGCGTGGAGCTCATGACGGGATTTGAACCCGTGACCTCTTCCTTACCAAGGAAGTGCTCTACCCCTGAGCTACATGAGCGTATCTATTGTTTAATTACCTTATGAGCATTAAACTCGGCAGGTGACCACACATGAAACACTCACGCAGTCCGCAGAAGCCGAAAGATTTCCACCCCAGAAGGCCATTTATTATGAACCATTCTTGAAAGAAAACACCTACCACCCCTGCGAAAAAGTGGAGCGAAATCTATCAAATCGGCTGTTACTGTCAAAAAAATTTTAAGATTTTTCGGAAATAATACATAATTACTTCTTAAGATACTCATTTCGAAGTAATTATGCAGGTATTTGCAATGCTAATAAACTAAGCAAAATCAGGTTATATTCCTTCATAAGAAGAAAAATCACCATCAATTATTAAATTTTTCAGCAATACGCTCAATACCTACAGCTTTCCCGGTACTGTAATCAATGTCCAAAAGGACTCCTCTTATATCCACTTCTCCTTTGGCTACAGGCATGGCTCTGGGCGTTGAAGTGCGCATGCGCTCAAGTATTGGATCTATTTGCCTCCCCAAAATTGATTCTGATGGTCCGCACATGCCAGCATCACATAAGAACCCTGTTCCACCCGGAAAAATTTGCTCATCCGCAGTCTGAACATGGGTATGAGTTCCCACCACAGCAGAGACTCTTCCATCAAGATAACGGCCAGTGGCTATAGTTTCACTCGTCGCCTCAGCATGAAAGTCGACAAAAACCATTCTAATATCTGTCCCCTTTCGAATCAGTTCCAACTCAGCATCGATCGCAAGGAATGGATTCTCTAGAGGTGGATTCATAAATGTTCTACCTTGAGCATTTAATATCGCTACTGGCCCTTTCTCCGTTTCAAGTACAATACTGCCTTGGCCAGGTGTACCGTCCGGATAATTGAGAGGTCGCAACAAACGCGGCTCGGTAGGCAAATAATCAATGATCTCTTTTTGATCCCAAATATGATCACCCGTTGTAATGACAGTTGCTCCGGCCCTCAGGAGACCTATTGCAATCTTAGGCGTAATACCTCTTCCACCCGCCGCATTCTCTCCATTAACAACAATAAAATCAATTCCCCGATCTTCACGAATCTTAGGGAGAAAATCTCCAACTGCCTTACGCCCGGGTTCGCCAACGATGTCCCCTAAAAAAAGAAGTCTTAAATTACTAGTGTGTGGTAGTGCGTCCAAGTCATTATGCTAATTGGAAATTAGTAAGGCTCAACCACATATTGTCATAAGTATCAATTTACGTTTAAATTCAGTTCCTATTCTCGATGCCGCCAAAAGAATCATCACCGACTAAATCAGTAAAACTATTCTGGATTAGCATCATAATTATATCAGCTCTCTTAATGATAGTTATCTTAAATCCTGAAAATAAGATTGCTGATGAATCTGAAATTCATGCTGACCAGCTCCGCATTCGCTCCAATCTGAGCACATTAGCCATTGATCCTAACTGGAGTGAGCTAGAAAAATATCAGAGAAAAATTACCAAAAAACGATTCCTGACAGAATTAGAAAATATTTATTCTGAACAAGACGCTTGGAAATCAGTCGTCCGAATTAATTCAACATCTGCTGAAATTCGCACAAAAGGTAACCAACTTTTCAAACTGCAATTTGGCCCATCTGATCATGTGCCCAAAAATTTACGTTACTGGAGAAAAGCCGAAGAACTTCCCAAAAAGACTAATATTGAAAAAGAACCACTCAAAAGCCTTAGAGTAGCAATTGATCCCGGACATATCGGTGGAAAATGGGCAAAGATGGAAGGTCGATGGTATCAATTAGATGGTAAAGGTATCGAAATAAAAGAAGGGGAACTGACACTGTTAACAGCAAAATTAATTAAACAAAAACTACAATTGTTGGGAGCAACAGTTGTCCTATTAAGAGACCAACACGAACCCGTAACCAAATTACGACCAGGACACTTTGAAAAGCTGGCTCGAAAGGTTTTGCAATCACGCGGACAAAATTCTGAAGGCCTTGCACTTAAGAGAGAAAGTGAACTCCTATTTTACAGAAAACACGAAATCCGAAGAAGAGCGCATATAATAAATAATACGATTAAGCCCGATCTCACAATTTGTGTACATTTCAACGCAGAGTCTTGGGGAAACCCAAATAAACCAAAACTAATAAACCGCAATCATCTTCACCTTTTAGTAAATGGTAATTACAGCTCAACCGAATTTCGTTTAGAAGATAACCGATTCCATTTATTTAAGAGACTCTTACAAAATACTCATAATGAAGAGCTCGCGATAAATATTGCAGTCGCCAGTTCGATGGCTAAAGAAACCGGGCTTCCTCCATATAAATATTCCACTTCAAATGCAAAGCTCATTAACCAAAAACAACCCTACATTTACGCAAGAAACCTTCTCGCTAATAGAGTCTACCACTGCCCGGTTATTTTTCTAGAACCTTATGTAATGAACAGCCCTACATTTTATCATCGAGCCATCGCTGGAAATTACTCTGGAGAAAAAATGATAGCTGGAAAGAAACGTAAAAGTTTAATCCATGAATATGCTGACGGTGTCGTTGGAGGTCTCGTTAATTACTATAAAATAAAACGGGCTAATTAAATGATTAAGACCCTAAGATTCCAGTGATTATGCTGAAGATTCCTCAAAGACTGATATTACAATCTCGTGATCGGAACTTTCTGCTCCGCTCATCAATAATTATTGGCATCATTTCAATACTAATCGGCATTGCATTGCCTAGCATTTCGACAAAAGAAAACCAAATTATAGAAGAGCTAGAAATTGCATGCCCTTGGATTAAAAAAGAATCTTTACCAATCACACTGAACCGTCTGGACCCTAAGCAAGTTGAGCGAATCATTAATTATAGGAGCGGTAAAGTATTTGATGAAGTAAGTATTGCTAGGATGGCACGTGAGGGACTCTACTTAACTGCATCAATTCTTGAAATTCCTCAAAACATTTTAAAACCAGAGAGTCAAAAACTCTTTAAAGATTATATATTATCTTCCTTAGACAAAACAAATGAAGAGCACTTTTCAAAATTAAAAGAGCGCATGAAGAGCAGCAGGCCAATTCGTTTTGCTTCTGAATTTTATGCAGACATTCTTAGCGCTAGAGAGAAGCATAAAGAAGCTAAAATATATTATGAATTCGAGTTAAAAAATTACCCTCAGTCAGATCATGCAAAAAATGGCATCATGAAAACACTCCTGGCCTTAGAAAAAACGAACGAACTTGAAGAACTATTTTCCAGTCAAGAATATAGAAATTCAATGAGCAACCAAACATTTGAAAATGTTGCCTTAAGATTAGGAAAGTGGATATCACTCACCAAAAGAAATATAACATTCATTTTTCAAAATCTTAATTTTGTTTGGCTTTCTGTAACCGCCTTTACGGCTGCTATTTGGTTCTGTATCATCATCAGTTTGGGGCGCGCGGGTAAACTTCCTCTAAGAAGAATACCACTTTATGGATTTGGATTCTTAGCGGGATTCGCATCAACGTTCGTGGTTCTTGGATTAGTTTTCTGGCAAGAAAATGAGCTTCAATTCAAGTTAAACGGAGAAATAATTAACGACAGCCTTTATGTGATTTGTGGCATTGGACTTAGAGAAGAACTAATCAAACTGCTTTTTTTTACACCCTTCCTTTTCATTCTTCTGAAGAGAAGGTGCCCGATGGAAGCCTTAGCAACAGCTGCTTGCATTGGACTCGGATTCGCCTGCTCAGAAAATCTACTTTATTTTGGGCCAGGATCCGAAGCGGCGGTTTTTCCTAGATTTTTAACTGCTAATTTTTTCCATACATCACTGACTGGAATCGCTGGCCTCTCACTGTTTTATTTTTGTCTTTGGCCTAAAACGAGATGGGAAGGATTTATTGGAACATTCATTTTAGTAGTGATCGCCCATGGAGCTTACGATGCCTTCGTCGGACTTGTCCCTCAATTAGCAAAGCCTTTAAGCATTTTTTCAATTATAATTTTTGCTCTTATCTCAAACTATTATTTAAATTCTGCTAAAGAAGTTAGAGAAAGTAGCTCTGCTGCTATTTCACCCCTAGGTATTTTTGTGATAGGATCGAGCATTTTAATAGGGATAACATGGATCCTTGCATGCCATTTAAATCCAATTCGTGAGGTAATAGCTACTATTGGTCATAGTACTCTATCGTTAGGAACTATGGCTTTTATTTTCATTAATCAATTCCGTAACGAATGAGCATTACTTAAAGCACTCACACAAACACCTTGACCATATAGCCATTAAAGGCTTTACCTGAATAGGAAGAGATAATACTGAAAATGAATATCCAAATAATTGCTCTGGCCTCAGTAATTTTAACATTAGGCCTGTGCTCTTGTAATACCCTTCAATCGGTTCGTGTGTCTTCAATGAATCTGCTCAAAGGCACCCAAAAAAAGAACATTGAAGAACCTGCCACATCTAGTGAGGCACCAAAGCAAAAAAATACCGAAACAAATTCGAAGAAAAAGACCTCCCCTAATAATCCAAATCCGTCTCTGCAAACAAATGTTCCAGCATTGCCAGAACCCATCACCAGCGAAGCACCAAAGGAACCCGATAGCCCAAAGATAATTCCACCATCAAAGCCTAAAGAGAAGGAACCCACTCAAAAAGAAGACCCAAAAAAAGAATCGATTCTGAAGCCTAAACTCCCTGCCCGTGAGGGTATTTTACCACCAAGTTAGCAACTAACTTTTTAGAATCATCACCCCAGTCATTCCACCCAAGTGAATTGTCCTGTATAACGAATCTTGGCCTTACTCTTAAGGTGATTAATTAATGCTTCGATAGCCCTTTGTCGTTTCTCAACTTCAATAGTAGCAGCAATCTCATGATGCAATGCATCTAGTGAAGCTTTGGCTGAATCAATCCGGCCAATAACGTGAACTATGTGCCAACCAAGAGAAGTCTTAAATGGAGATCCTGTCTCACCAATACTTATCTTGATAACATTATCATAAAAGTCACTAGGGACACGGTCCCGAGTAAGCCAACCCAAATTTCCCCCCGAATCTTTGTTCCGAGCATCCTCGGAAAATCTCATTGCTAATTCTCTGAAGCTCTGACCTTCTTTTAATTTCTGAAAAATCCTTTCAACCTTCTCTTTAACCTGCTCAGCATCTTGATCCAAAGTAGAGAAGAAGATATGCTTTAAATTTATTCTATCAGGGATCATGGAAATAACCTTGTCTCTTTCATATCTTTCTATTATTTCCTCTTCACTAACAACAATATGTTTCTTTATAGCCTTTTCAATCCATGCTCTTTGCATGAATTGGTTCTGAAGAAAAGTATCAATCCGGCTAACTGAAAATCCCTGCGATATAGCTGCCTGATCGAATTCTTTGGAACTGTTAAAACCTCGGCGGAACCTTATCAAAGCATCATCAATTTCTTCTTGAGATAGTTCGACAGGATAGTGATAAGAATGGAACCAGATCAATCGGTCAATTACTAATTGATCAAGAACAAGGAGACGTATCGCATTAATTCTACTTCTTTCAATCTCACTCAAAACTATTCCATTTTTACGACAATACTCTTCCGTAGCACGCTCCAAATCATATCGCCTAATAGGATGGGCATTCACTGTGGCAACAATTTCTTCCCTCATAGCAAGCTGCTCCGCGTCAACCCCATTACCTTTTAATGTCTCATCGATTCGTGATTTAAGTGGCCCATCAAACCAATAAATGTCCCCAAGCAAATACAAAATACTCAGCACATAAAAAATATATCTGCGCGGGAATTTAAAGGGCCCTTGAGAGCAGTTAACTTCTTGATTCTCAGGAATCATTTTATTTAGAATTGCGAGTCCACACACTGGCCTGAGCAACACCTACTTGAAACTTACGTGCATGCTCCAAAATAATGAAAGGCATATCTTGACTGCCCTGTAACACGAATGTGTCAGACAAATTCGTACTAATCCAGTCCAGCGTCGATCCTTTGGGCCAATTTTTCATCGGAGTAAATTCTCCAATCCAAGTGCAAGGTGTTGTTATAACTAACGATCCTCCTTCATTCATGAGTGCCGGCAATTTCTTTAACAGGTGATCCGGATTAGATAATCTGCAAAGTAAATTCGCTGCATGTATGACATCAAATTTACCAATCCTATCAGGTAATTGCAGCGCGTCTCCAACCTCAAAGGAAATCCGTTCTGGTCTCGACCCCTCTGGAACCTCAGCAATATAAGAATTAAACTGCCTACCTTCCTGCAGGCTATTGAATTTAACGCTGCCCTCAACCCTTATCGTTTCAGCGGCACGTATGAACTGATTGGAATAATCTATACCAACTACCTCATCACAGAAACGCGAAAGCTCGAAACATGACCTGCCTACGGAACAGCCTAAATCTAGAGCACGCTGCCTATTCTCGGAAATGTCTAGATTCTCAGTAACGCTACGCTCTGCAAAATTCAAAAATGACTCAGGAAATATCTGAAAGGGATCTATTTCAAGAGAATTGCCATAGTGAAATAACAAATACTGATCAAGATAAGATTGGGACTCATAAAGGCTCACTGGAAAATTAATTAATTATTTTATTTCTGAGACAAAGCATTAATCAAATACTGACTAGGTTTAAAATTTTCTATGAGAATTTCAAACTGTTTGCCTCTTTTCATTCTAACCTGGCTAATATTAAAATTAGGAGTCTTATGTGGGGCAAAAAGAATATCATCATGCGTAGAGTTTTGATGAGTCTTGAACATTTCAGGTATGATATCCCCACCAAGATGATCATCTCTACCTGTAGCAAGGTGACAAGTTCCTAGTACCTTCTCGTCTTGAATGTCAGCGCCTGAAACTGGCAACACTTGAGTTCCAAATCCCAGCTCACCTAAAGTTCCCGTGACCGGATCATCTTTTAATCTTTCATTGTGCTCATCTATTATTATCTGATCACCTTCAATCAAAGTGCTACGATAAATATTACGATCCTTAACATCAAGAAGTCCCAGAGTTCCATCATGGTACTTCATAGGGAACTGTCCAACCGCATCAACTGGTACAAAATAGACTTCACCGGCAGGTAAATTCGCAATATCCGGAGCCTTTCCCTTACATAGGCCGTGCGATTTCTGTGCCTCTTGGCCATCCAAAAACAGCTTTGCAGTAAGAGTTCGGTCATTGTTCAATGTGAAATCAATTTCAATTTCATCGGCACCAGTCATAGCTAGTCGAAGTTTCTCAGCATCAGATGAAACCTGATTATAGTCTACTGAAAGACCAGAATTGAGTATAACATCATTCAGCCCATGCATGGTCGCTCCACGGAATCCAAAATCTTTACATTTCGCAGTTAGTGGAGCCGTAGCGCTCCAATCTGAAATACATAAAATGATATCATATTCAGGATAAATGTTTTGATCCAAAGACAAGGATGAACCATCAACATCGAAGCATTCATCCTCCATATCAAGATTGGATCCATTCGTGGCATGGTAAGCAAACATCTCGCCTCCACTCATACCAAGTTCATGCATTGCCCCATCTTGTAACTTGCAAAAGAATTCTTTATATGCTTTCGCTTGAACAGGAAATTTCTCAGGGGACTGCAAAAATTGAAACTCCCTCATCTCCTTTGATGGTTCTTCAAAATCCGTAAGGATGCAGATCCTGCACCCTTCAGTTGGGTCAAATACTGAATATAATAATTTGGTTAAGCTAAATTCGGGAAATATTCTATCTTCCGGACTTAAGATAATATTTGAAGGTAAAATTTCGGAGGAACTCATTTTCTGCTATAACTTTGGCGAACTTATATTAGATGCAATGGTTGATTTCCCTGAACTTGAATTAAATCAACAATAAATAGATGGCTAACAATAGTAACAATAAAATAAAGCTTATGGCTGTTATTTCTGGAGCGACAAGTGGTCTCGGAAAAGAAATTGCTCTAGGTCTGGCAGAAGTAGGATGGACCATAATCGGATTTGGAAAAACAAAAAGTAAAGTTAAGGCGCTCGCTGATAAATTAGGAGAAAATCATTACATTTTTCAGGCAAATGTTTCTTGTGACGAATCAATTGCTGTTGCTGCCCAACAAATCATTAATCAATTCGGATCGCCTCATTTACTCATTAATAATGCTGCCATCATGAATAATCCTGCTCCCTTATGGGAAGTGTCAGCAAAAGAGTTCGATGAAATGTCTGCTGTTAATATTAACGGTGTTGCTAATATGATTAGGCACTTTGTCCCATCAATGATTCAAGACTGCCGTGGAATCATAGTGAACTTGAGTTCTGGCTGGGGCCGTTCCACTTCCCCTAATGTTGCTCCTTACTGTACTACAAAGTGGGCCATCGAAGGAATGAGCAGTGCATTAGCGCAAGAATTACCGAATGGAATGGCTTGCGTCGCATTGAATCCAGGGATCATCAATACTGAAATGCTCAGAAAGTGCTGGGCCGAAGGTGCGTCAGCATATCAAACTCCAAAGGAATGGGCAAAAATAGCAATCCCTTTAATTGAGAGAATCAATTCCAATGATAATGGGAGGCAAATGACTGTGACCTGAAAACATCGGGCACAATCATATTCTAGCGTTCTTCCTCATTGACAACGCAGTGTAAAATAGCCTCACGAAGTTGTCTCCTTCCAAACATACTGGTTGCTGATTTGCCTCGAGTCTTACCTGTAAATTTTAGATTCTCTCTTCTTTTAGAAGACCTTCCTGCTCTGAGAATTTCCGATATGTCCCTCATCTCCTCATCTGGAATATTTTTCCCCCCTTTGAACCAAGAAAAGCGTGATATGAATGACATTAATGAATATAAATAATTATTTATTATTGATTATTAGCAAAAGTTAACCAATTGCAAGATTATTCTTTGTTAATCATGCTCAGCCATTAAAAAGATCGACTCGCCTCTTCGAGTTAATTACGAAAAAGTCTGAATTTAACTGAAGGGAATCAACTATTTCATTAACAAAAGAAAAGACCCAGATTGCTTTTCTAGACTCGGAGCCGACAATAGAAATGTCTTAGAGAATCAATCCTTCAAAAAACCATTAATATGAAATCTCCTATTTTCTCATTCATTATATCAACCCTTGCCTGGGGCCTTGCTCCGGCTCAGGAAAACAATGAAGAGGAAAATACCAATCAAGCCAATAACTCTTCTAGATATGAAGCCGTTGTCAGGATTGAAAATTCTTCTCTTAACCCGGATTATCGTAGCCCTTGGAATACGGGCCGAGACTCTGGCGGCAATGGGACTGGTTGGTTAGTGGGCAAAAATAAATTTTTAACCAACGCTCATGTCGTTAGTAACAGCCGGATTATTTATATAAAAAAAGTTGGTGATGCTAAACCCTATCGCGCAAAGATAGTTCATATCGCTCACGACTGTGATCTGGCCATGCTCGAACTTGAAGATCCTTCGGCTTTTGAGGGCGTAACCCCATTTGATATCGGAAAACTGCCACAATTGGATACTACTGTTAAAGTAATAGGCTATCCGATAGGAGGTGAAAGAATCTCTATTACTTCAGGAGTAGTTTCACGGATCGATTTTCTTAGCTATTCCCATACCAGTGTCGATTTACATCTAACAATACAAATCGACGCAGCTATTAACCCCGGAAATTCGGGAGGTCCCGTAATTCAAAATGGGAAAGTGGTAGGAGTCGCTTTTCAGGGTTACTCGGGAAACATCGCACAAAACACGGGTTACATGATCCCTACGCCAGTCATTCGTCGATTTCTTAAAGACGTCGAAGACGGTAATTATGATCATTATGTTGATCTTAGTATGAGTGATTTCCCTCTAATCAATCCCGCCCAAAGAAAAGCTCTAGGCCTAGCTAATGATGGAATAGGCATCATGGTAGCCGCCGCAGAAGAAGATGGATCGGCTGGAGGAATACTGAAGACTGGGGACGTTCTCTTAGCAATTGATGGTCGCCCAGTAAAATCAAATGGGTTGATCAACTACGAAGGAGAAGACGTTAACATGAATGAAATCGTCGAAAGAAAATTTGCAGGCGACGTCATAAAACTAAAGATCTGGAGACAAAACAAATCAATCGATACCAAAGTTACTTTGAAGAGATTCCTCCCATACTTAATTGCAGCAAAGAAATATGATGAAAAACCACGCTATATCATGTTCTCAGGACTCGTCTTTCAACCCCTTGACAGAAACCTCATGGCTGCTCATGGAATGAAGAATCTGCAGGTCCGATATCATTTTGATTCATATGTCTCGGCAGACATCTACAAAGATCGGCCCGAAGTCATCGTTCTGACCTCAATACTTCCCGATTCAATTAATTCGTACTTCTCTAATTTTAAACATAGCATTGTTGATAAAGTAAACGGAGTAGAAGTTAAGACCTTAAAGGACGCTCACAATGCTCTAGCCAAAAATACCGGTGATTACATTATCATTAGTTTATTAGGCAATGGAAGACCCATCGTTATTGAACGCTCAAAGGTTGAAGCAGCACAAAAGCGCATCCAAGAAAAGTATAATGTGATTAAGGACCATTATTTAGGTGATTAAATGCACCTATAACCTATCCAAAATATAGAATCATTCCCACACATAATAGATCCTACCCTTTAGCAAAATTTTAAGATGACAAAATTCTTTATCCTCTTTTCCGCCTTCACAATATCAGTTTCACTTTGGTCAGAAAAATTAGAGGCCGCATCAGTTGATCAGTCGGTAATCCGAGTTAACACAACAATGCAGTCTTATAATCTCGTACAACCATGGGAAAAAGGCGCATCCTCTACAAGGATCGGACTCGGAGCGGTCCTCCCTGAAGGCAAAGTATTGGTCACCGCTCAAATGGTCACAGATGCAACATACATTGAGCTAGAAAAACCAGACACAGCTGCAAAGACAACGGCACAAGTAATCACTGTCGATTATGAAGCGAACCTGGCACTCCTAAAACCTGTTAACAACAATGATTTCTTATCAGATCGTATACCTTTCGAGTTAGACACGGACCTATCACCAAAAGACAAAGTGGAGGCTTGGCAATTCGAGGCAAGCGGCACTCCTGTCACTACTCAAATCACAGTTTCCAAAGCAGAAGTACGCCAATCCTTCATTGATACAGCTAGGTTTTTACAAATACAAGCTAATGGCCCAGTCCAATACCGTTCCGGAAGCTTCACTCTCCCAGTTGCGAAAAACAATAAGCTGGCAGGTCTTCTGATCAGTTATTCAAGTAAGGATCAGATATCAAACATCTTACCAGCTTCAATCATTGAACATTTTTTGAAAGACACTGAGGACGGCAAGTATACAGGATTCCCTAACCTTGGAATCATGTATTCACAAACACTCGACGAACAATTCAGAAATTATCTTAAACTCGGTCAAGAAGGTGGAGGAGTATTTGTCAGCAAAGTAATTGAAGGTGCTTCTGCTGCTGCTGCCAACATTCAATCAGGTGATGTTATTTTATCTATTAATGGTAAAGAAATCGATTCACGAGGAAACTATAATGATCCAGTCTGGGGCAAGCTAAGTTTTAGTCACCTAGTAAGAGGTAAAGCATTCACAGGAGACTCAATGAAAATAAAAATTCTTCGTGAAGGACAAAAAAAAGAAATTAATTTGGAGCTGATCCGCCGGCCCGCAGAA
>JASLJT010000134.1:0-2949 GCA_030747955.1 Verrucomicrobiales bacterium
TTGCGTTATGATCATATTGGTAGCCCTTCAAGCGGGGCGGAGGCTAACGATCGGTGGCGTTATCGCTTTCGTATAGGAGGAACGGCCGATATGAGTAACGGCATGAAGGCCGGCTTCCGACTGGCTACGGGAGGAGCAGGCGCTACTGATGATATCGGCTCCACCAACCAAACCTTTGAAAATGGGTTTTCCCGGGATCAAATCCACCTTGATCAGGCTTGGGCACAGATGGAACTGAACGAAATCACATTCATTGGAGGCAAGCTTCAGAACTGGGGGAAAACAGGGTGGAGCGTTTCCAGGGCGCTATTTGATGGGGATATTACTCCAGAAGGGTTTGAGGCACACTACAGTACTGATGCAGGGAGTACGACTCTGGGGTTCCACGGTGGGGCTTATTTTATCAACGGCGAGAATGCTGCTGGCGAGGATATTAGTAATATGTTCATTGGACAGATCACAGCCAGTCGGTCCTTGAATACCAACACAAAACTCAACTTTGGACTGGGGATGTATACCGTTGAAGAAGGTCGATTGGGTTCTACTCGTTTTACGGGCGGCATTTTGCGTGTGGGTTCTGCTGGTAAAGCCGCCCGTAAAGGAAACTCCTCAGGCGTGGGTTACTCTCCCGTGTTTCTTGACGGCGCTCTCGGTTTCCAGACGGGTCCGGGCATTAAGGTGTATGGAACATGGGTAAACAATCAGGAATCATCTGCCACCAAAGATACCGGATACATTGGTGGAATTAAGTTGGGAAATGCAAAGAAGGCGGGTCAGTGGGAGGCCAAAATCGAGTATCGTAGTCTTGAAAAGGATGCGGTGTGGGATGATTTGGCCGACTCTGACTTTGGAGCTTTCGGAGTCGGAGGCACTTTAGACGAGTTTAAATCAGGGACGAATGTTGAGGGAACGGTTATTCAGGGTAAGTACATGCTCTATGACAATGTTCAGGCAGTCCTGACTTTTAGGGCCACAGAATCTGAGGATGGCACAGATGGTGAGAGCAATAATCGCATTCAGGGGGATCTTATTTTCAAGTTCTAAGATTGTCTTAACAGGAGAAACACGCAAACGGTCCGGAGGAATCAGGGCCGTTTTCTTGTTTTAACATGAAAAAACAGGGTAGAAAAAAATTTAAAATTTTATTTGACGATGAGACTCAGTCGCACTAACTTCCCTTTCAAGCAACTGGGACTCAGTCTCAAATTGCTTGAACTTAACATGATAATGAGTCTCAGTATTGAAATGAAAAAACTATATTCTATATTCTTAGCCACCTTGATCGCCAGTGCAGGCGTGTCTCTTGGGCAGGATAAAACCCAAGAACAAAGAATTGAAGCACTCGAAAAGCAACTGATAGAGCTTAAAGGGCAGGCTGGTAAGCCTGATTACTTGCAGCAAGCTGCATCAAAAGGTCTAACTTTCAACTTCTACGGAACGTTAAAGTATAAGAGTGGGGGTGGTAGTCAAAAAGCTGACCCGCACCGCATGGTACTGATTCCGAGCTACAAACTAAGCGACTACGCTAAGTTTATGGCCGAGTTGGAGTTTGAACACGGTGGTGTGAAGGACGGGGCCAACGATCGATTCTCCGGTGCAATAGAATTGGAGCAAATGTACATTGATGTTCAGCTTACTGACAACATTACTTGGCGTTCATTGGGTGTGTCTTTAATTCCTGTTGGTACCATTAATGAGCACCACGAGCCTGATCTGTTTTATTCTGCTTATCGTCCGCAAATATATAAACAGTTGATTCCAACTACCTGGATGGAAATGTCGACGGGTATACATGGTGATATTCCTCAAGTTGATGGATTGAGCTACAATCTGTTGATCTCTCAGGGCCCCGATGCCAATTCCGGAAACCAAGACCGAGGTACTGACTCGTCTTCAAAATGGTCGTTAAAAAATATGCGACCAGATATGAACAATAATAACTTCGATGACCTCGCCACAACTCTAAAGTTGGGTTATGACAACGGAGGGTTTTCTAGCAGTGTTTCAACATATCAGTCTAAGTTAACCAATCAAGATGGCGAGACTTCCGATATGGATCTTTATGTGGCCACTGCTGCCTACAGATTTCAGGAGGGTAGCCTCAAAGGCTTGGAGTTAATAGGTGATTACGCAGTGTGGGATTTCGGGACACCAGCCAATATAACCGATTCTGCAGTTGGCGATATTACTTGGGATGAGCAGAAAGGCTATCGCCTTGAGGCTGCATATCATATTCCTCGTGGTGACAACGAGTTGGTTCCATTTGTGCGTCACGAAAAGTTTGATGCAGGTGGGGCAACTGTGAACGAGAAGGAGTATTTCACTACGGGAGCCATGTATAAGTTTGGCGATAACTGGGAAATCAAGGCCTCTTATATGAAACAGAAAGGTGGAGCCAATGAGCTGCAGCTCGCTGTTGGGGTTCAGTTTTAATTGAACGAAATTTGCAGGAGGCTTTTATAGCTAATTGCGATAAACCAAAGGTGGCGTCCCTATTGGGGCGCCGCCGTCCCTAAAATACAGTTTAAGGTCATTAGTTTTTAACGAACCTAAATACTGCGATTAAAGTCGGCATTCTGTTTTAGCGGGTGTCGACTTACGCTTTGCATAAATGAAAAGAAGCAGCACAATCTATACTCTTTTATGGGTCACGGTGGCGGTTGTGATGTCCACATTTTCACTTCAGGCAAAGACTTATCTCACTCCCAAGCAGTCTGAAAAAGTCTGTTTTCCTCTAGCTGATAAGTTTGAATGGAAGACACACCGTTATTCGAGAGAAGAGATTAGAAAAATCTATGATGCCAGCGGAAGGAAGGTCATTGACCCAGGTATTTGGTTTGGGATCGCCTACAAGGATAATAAGGTGATTGGAGTGTTGGCTTTTGACCGTTGTATTGGTAAGCACGAGTATATTGATTATGTGATAGCCTTGACGCCAGAAGGCAAAGT
>JASLJT010000135.1:0-12764 GCA_030747955.1 Verrucomicrobiales bacterium
GGTCATGGGCAAAAAGTTCGGTGACCTCAAGAACCCTCTTCTCCTTTCTGTCCGATCTGGTGCACGTGAATCCATGCCCGGAATGATGGATACTATCCTGAACTTAGGAATTAATGATGAGATCGTTGAGTCACTCTCAGCTAAGACCGGAAACTCAAAATTTGCATGGGACAGTTATCGCCGGTTCCTGCAAATGTATGGCAGCGTCGTCATGGGCGTAGAGGCCCATGAGGGAGAACATCATGATCCCTATGAAGTGATCTTGGACAAGGCCAAGGCAAAAGCAAAGGTAAGTGACGATTCAGGACTCGAGGAATCCGATTTGAGATGGGTCGTGGCCGAGTTTAAAAAGCTCATTAAGAAACGATCAGGTCAAGCATTCCCTGAAGACCCAATGGATCAACTCTATGGTTCAATCAATGCGGTCTTTAACTCTTGGAACAATGACCGCGCCAAAGTCTATCGTGCAAAGTATGGCATTCCAGCCGAGTGGGGAACTGCAGTCAACGTCCAGGCCATGGTATTCGGTAACACCGGCAAGACCTCAGGCACTGGTGTGGCCTTCACCCGCGATCCCGCTACTGGCGAAAACGTCTTCTATGGTGAATACCTCATTGATGCTCAGGGCGAGGATGTTGTCGCCGGAGTACGCACCCCGAAACCGATCGCCAAGATGGTCAAGGACTTGCCGAAATCGCATAAGGAACTGCTCAAGGTCCGCAAGATCCTCGAAAAACACTTCCGTGACGTGCAGGACGTCGAGTTCACTATCGAGGAAGGCAAGCTGTGGATGCTACAGACACGTAACGGCAAGCGTACCGGCTTTGCCGCAGTCAATATCGCCCTCGACATGGTCAAGGAACGACTCATCACCAGAGATGAAGCCATCCTACGCATCCCCGCTGAGGATTTGAGCCACCTCTTGGCACCGATCTTTGATCTTGCCACTGAGCGCAAGGCAAACAAGATAGGTAGCGGCCTTCCCGCTGGACCAGGTGCAGCTTCTGGTAAGATTTACTTCTCAGCTGAAGATTCCGTGAAGGCAGCCTCCAAGGGTGAATCCGTCATTCTTGTCCGTCAGGCCACTTCTCCTGAGGACCTTCGCGGCATGATTGCTGCTGATGGTATACTCACGACGGAAGGTGGAGCCTCCTCACATGCCGCTCTCGTTGCCCGTCAGATGGGTAAGGTTTGCGTCTGCGGTGCTCACGGCATGACCATCGATTATGGCAAGAAGACACTCTCTGGAAATGGAGAGACTCTCAAAGAAGGTGATGACCTTTCTCTGAACGGATTCGTTGGAAACGTCTACAAAGGTTCCATCAAGTCTTCTCCGTCCCAGGTCATTCAGGGTCTGATCGAGAACAAAGCCGCTGGCAAGCGATCCGATACTTATAAAAAGTTCATGGAGCTCATGAGCTGGACAGACAAGCTTCGTAAACTTGGAGTCCGCACCAACTCCGACACGCCGGAACAGGTTGAGCAGGCCATCAAGTTTGGAGCCGAGGGAATTGGCCTGACACGTGCAGAGCACATGTTCTTTGAGGGTAACCGTATCGACTCTGTCCGTGAAATGATCCTCGCTGACGACGACGCTGGTCGTGCGAAGGCACTGACGAAAATTAAGAGGTTCATGAAGAAAGACTTCATTGGCATTTTCAAATCACTCGCAGGTCGCCCCGCAACGATCCGCCTCCTCGATCCACCACTTCACGAATTCATCGGCACTATGAATGCCGTTCAAAAGAAGGACCTTTCTAAAAAGATTGGAATGAGCGCATCAGCCATCACGAAGAGGATTCACGATCTTCACGAAGAGAACCCGATGCTCGGTCACCGCGGTTGCCGTCTCGGCATCAGCTACCCGGCTGTCACTGCTGCTCAGGTCGAGGCTATCCTTGAAGCTGCGGCTGCGGTTCAAGCTAAAGGAACAAAGGTACTCCCTGAAATCATGGTCCCACTCGTCTCCTACGCTCGTGAGCTTGAACTCCAAAAACAGGTCATCGACGATACCGCCGCTAGTGTTCGCAAAAAGCTCGGACTCAAGAAGTCCCAGTTGAAGTACACCGTTGGAACCATGATCGAGATTCCCCGCGCTGCCATCACCGCTGATAAAGTGGCTGAGCACGCAGAGTTCTTCTCTTTCGGAACTAACGACCTTACCCAGACCGGACTCGGACTGTCTCGTGATGACTCCTCTAGCTTCCTGCCAACTTATCAGGATGCGGAAGTTCTCAGCAACAACCCATTCGCTGGTCTCGATCAGGAAGGTGTAGGTCAACTTGTTGAAATGGGTGTGCAAGGCGGACGTTCAACCAAGCCCAATCTAAAAATCGGCATCTGCGGTGAGCACGGCGGTGATTCTGACTCAGTCAAATTCTTCCACCGCACCGGACTCAACTACGTGTCCTGCTCTCCATTCCGAATCCCAGTCGCTCGTCTTGCTGCTGCGCAGGCCGTCCTTGAAGAAAGAGGTCAATCCAGATCTGAAATTTCGTAATAAAAAAATTCGATACTCACAAAACCCCAAACCCTATTTTCTTAGGGCTTGGGGTTTTTTTTGAAAGAATCGCTTTAAATGAGCGTTTTCTATAATGAAAACAACATTTAATTGAATAGATCATTCGCGAAAACCGTCAAATGAGTCTATTTTAGATATATTAATAATTAACTATGAAACTCTATCGATTCCTACTTATAGCTAGCGCGAGTCTCGGACTCGCTCTCTTTTCTACTTCATGTGGACCAAATGCCCAAAGCAGTGCCGTACTGGGTGGCCTCATCGGCGCAGGAACTGGCGCAATCATCGGCAACCAGTCAGGTGATGCGGCCAAAGGTGCCCTACTGGGAGGTGCCCTCGGCGCAGGAACTGGCGCATTTCTGGGAGACAAAAAGGACAAACAAAATGCTCAACAACAACAAAGTAATCAAAGCGCAAACCGGCAAAATAACCGTTATTAAAGCATCCTTTTTTATTATCTAATCCTTTAAAAGATACCGTTTCCTCATGGGAACGGTATTTTTTGTATTTAATTTGAATATCTCTCTATGAAAAGAGTCAAAAGTTCCATGAAAACTTTACAATCTTCTTTATTAATCATTGGATCAGTCGCGATGGCACTAATGGGAACTTCATGCACCTCAGACATGTATGGATCAGGTCCTGCATCACAGAGAGGTTCTGTGACTGGTGGATTAACAGGCGCTGCACTTGGCGCAATCGTTGGTAATCAATCAGGGCGCCCACTAGAAGGTGCGGCTATCGGTGGGATCATTGGAGCCGCTGCCGGTTCAACACTTGGAAATGCTCAGGATCAGGAAAATGGATACGTTACACCAACGAGATATTATAGACCTTCACCTCCGATAATTCGTCCTGCTCATCACTATCATACCTATATTCCAAGACCTCCAAGGAGATACTTCGCCCCAGTACGTCCAAGGTCACTTCACTTCCACTATAGAAACTGATAATTTTAAGATAAGTAAATAGGGTCAACATCGACAGCAGTCACTACCTCATCGGGGACTGTCAACGCATCCATAATCGACCTGACATATTTAGTCATTGCTCTAGCATTAGGAGAACGAAGCATGACTTGAAATCTAAACTGACCTGCTGCTTTGGCTAATGGCGACTCGAGTGGTTCTCCCATAATGATTGTCTTCGGTAATTCTTTTACAAGCTTCCTATGCAAAGTCTGCAAAGTAAATTCAGCCATCCTGGCATGCTCCGATCGGACAGTGACAATCAAACAGTGACAATAGGGTGGGTAAGAAAAACTCTTTCGAAATTCCAGTTCCTGATCAGAGAAACCAATATAATCATGGTGACGGGCAAACTGAACGGAAGGACTCTGAGGGGTGAACGTCTGAATAATGACTTCTCCTTCCATCTCACCTCTTCCTGCCCTGCCTGCTACCTGCGTAAGAAGTTGAAACGTTCTCTCCCCTGCACGGAAGTCTGGAATGTGCAGACCGATGTCGGCATTCAAAATTCCGACTAATGTAACGTTCGGGAAGTGCAACCCCTTAGCGATCATCTGGGTCCCAACCAACATATCCAGTTTGGCTGCTTTAAAATTATTCAAGGTTTTTCTCAAAGCACCTTTTCTGGACATCGTATCCGTGTCCACTCTCGCTAAACGAGCACTAGGAAATACCTTCCTTAAAATTTCTTCGACTTTCTCAGTACCATAACCCGCAAAACGAATGGAAGGATCTTTACATTCCGGACACTTGCGAGGCGCGACTCTCTGATAACCACACATATGACATACGAGCTTCTCTTGTTTCCGGTGAAAGGTAAGTGAAACACTACAATGAGGGCAGCCACACACATGACCACATCCAGGACAACTCAGAGAAGTGGCAAAACCTCTTCGGTTTAAAAACAAAATGACCTGTTCCCCTTTGGCCAGCCTCTCATCAACCGCACTTCGCAGTCGCTCAGATATAATGGCAGGGCCTCCTGACTTTGATAAATTGCGTGCCTCTTTCTTTAAATCTATGATCCTAATCAAGGGTAAACTGCAATCATCAACTCGTTCCTTTAATTCTATGAGCTGATACTTCCCTATCCGAGTATTGTGAATTGACTCTAAAGATGGTGTGGCACTACCCAATACAACCACACTACCCTCGATCTTTGCTCTGACCACGGCCACGTCACGCGCATGGTACCGCGGTGCAGTGTCCTGTTTATAACTGCCCTCATGCTCTTCATCTACTACGATCAACCCTAAATTTTGTAATGGCGCAAAGAGAGCACTCCTCGCACCAATCACAATCTTAGCATTCCCCTCTACTATCTTATGCCACTCATCAAAACGTTCACCCCCACTCAAATGACTATGCAGCACCGCAACTTTTTGCTGAATCTCTGCAAAGCGCCTCTTGAAACGCGCTACTGTCTGTGGTGTTAACGAAATTTCAGGGACCAAGATAAGAGCAGTCTTTCCATTCGCAATCGTAGCAGCAATGGCTTGTAAGTACACTTCGGTCTTTCCGCTTCCTGTGACCCCATGAAGAAGTAATGGCTTTGCTAAAGCCGGTTCCTCAGTTGCTTTTAAAATGGAAGCAAGGCAAAGCCCTTGAGCATCGGTAAGCTTAAGTGGCTGTGAGGGCATAAACTCTTCATCCGCATGAGGATCCCTTTCGACGATCTCATGCGATACTTCAATGAGTCCTTTATTAACCAAGCCGTCCACGGCACCACGTGCCCCTCTTCCCAATTTACTAATTGGGATCGGAGCCCCAGCCTCTATTAATTCTGATAGAATTGAAGCCTGCCGCTTGGCGCGCTTTTTTATTTCTTCTAATTCCTGTTCACTTGGAATCTTAATTAATTTCGCAAAGAGGAGTCGTTTAAAATCATGTCGTTCGCCTCTAACTGATTCAGGAATCAAACTGCGCATCACTGATTCCATTGACGCTACATAATAATTTGATATCCATCGCCCCAATTCAATGAGCGCTGAAGTTAAAATGGGCTTGTCCGTGATCAGTCCCGCAATCGGCTTGAGATAATTGACATTATCAGATCCTTGATCAACGGAGGATAAATCCACTACTGTTCCCGTCGATGGACGGTTTCTCAAATGGACCTTTACTCGGCTACCTACAACGACCAATGCATGCAAGTCTTGCGGAATTGAATAATCAAACTCCAATCCAGAAGACCCATCAACTAGAACTCTTGCTGTAGGAACCATCTAAAAATCTAATGCATTCGAACCCTTTTAAGAATAATGAAATTAAATCCTGTAGAACTATAAAATCTAAATTTAAATGGGTCATTGCTTATTACATTCATCGCATCAATAAATTATGAATATTATTATACATAAAAATCCCCGGCCTTTCGACCGGGGACTCATGAATTTTCAATTCGAAATAATAATAAGCTGAAAATTTCCTGACCTTTTATTTTAAAAACCAGATTTTATCCACTTTTCTTTGGGTAAATCTTCACCATCCTTCTGCTTGCCTCTTGACCATACTGCAACCGATGCTCTGACCTCTTCATCTTCAGCTCCTGGAAGATCTTCAAGAATGTTATCATAGTTTGAATCTATCACGATATAATATTCTCTTCCCCAAGGATCCGCCAATTGTAATTGTTCATCAGTTCCAAAAACCCCACCCCTCGGCTTCTTGGCTGTCTTTGCATCTTTGGCTCTTTTCCCCGTATAAAATGCCTTCTTACGTGGATTCAAACCATCCACATTATAACCAGCTAGTACACTGATAATATTATCCTGGAAAGTGTCCATCCTAAGATCTCCTTCTCCTCCACTTCCAGAGGCAAAAGGAAGCTTTGAATATTCCAATTCGTATGAACCTATCGCTGCTTTTAATTGGGTAACTTCATTGTTAGCCTCCGATCTACGGGCCTGCTCCATCACCAATGCCGTTACCGGAAAAGCAACGGAAGCCAAGATAGCGATGATTACAATAACGATCAAAAGCTCAATGAGAGTAAACGCTGATGACTTTTGTCGTTTTGATTTGATTGAAAGGAAATGGTGATTTCTCATAGTTACAATTTGGGATTTTTGAATTAACTATTTATTGGGGGTTCTTTTGAATTTCTTTTTTATATTACCCTTTTTTTGGGCCTAAACAATTCAATTATGCCCCACCTAGTATTAAATAGATAAGTTTACTCCATTCTTTATCAAATTTCAGGGGGTTCTCCCTTCTTGCACAAATTGTCCTACTATAAATTTAGGTATTTTTAATCTAATCCTTATTTTTTATCATCTAATCAATTCATTCCCGAATAAAAATGTATGTTCCTTATCGATAATTACTGGAATGGCCCCTTAATGGTTTGGCAAATGTACAAAAAAACCCCCGGTCTTTCGACCGGGGGTTTGTGAAATTACTTAGATTAGATCTAAATTAGAATCCTACAGAAAGAGAGATTCCACTGAAGATTTCATCACCATCACCATCGTTGTCATCAAGACCAGCGTTGATACCAACGTAAGGAGTCAATGAAGCATTATCGGAAAGTCCGATAGGAGCACCAACTGTGATTGTAAGAGCTGTAAGACCATCAGCCTGACCAGTAATGACTTCGTCCTGGTTGTTACCGATAGTAGCACCGATATCAAGTGAAACGCTGTCTGTAAGGTCAACTGATGTACCAACACCAAGCTCAAGGTAAGTGTTGTCAGTATCAATGTCGTGGTATAGGCCTGCGCTTACGTCAAAAGCACCAACACTTGTTCCAAGAGCAGCGCCAATCTCAAGAGTATTGTCGCCAGTTGCACCTGGGAAGTAGTAGTAGGTAGTACCAACGTCAAGAGACATTCCACCGAGATCGGTTGAAATACCTGCATAGACATCAAGCTCATCGTCGCCTGCGTCTGTTGGGTTGGCGTACCAAGCACCTATGTTAAGGCCGAGGCCGTCAGAAAGAGATGTTGAAACGTTGACGTCGCTCCATAGGAGATCCTGTCCAAGGTTTGCACCTCTGAAGATATAGTCGGTGTCATAACCGACGCTTACCTCTGCACCAAGATCTTCACCCGCAACAGCCTCATCGCCTGCAATAGCAGGAACCAGGGCGAGAAGGGCGGAGCATCCAAGAACAGCGGCTGTTTTTGCTGCAATGTTACGGATTTTCATATACTTTATTTTTTGTTTGTTAGTTAGTTAGTTAATACATTCAAACAGTTTACCCAATTGTTGGGTGAACACCCTTTAATGAAAACCCATTCATAATTGAGTGCAAGACTTAATTTTCATAATTTTTAATATATAGAAAATTAAGGGAAATTAACTAAAAATCACTAATTTATTCAAAATCACTGCCTAGTACGGACCTTGCCTCTCTTTGTCCAAGTTCTTGAGCCTGAGCAACTACCAAGCTTTCGCTCTCTACAAACCGGTACGCATGACAATTCGGACACAAATTGATTTTTTGGGCTACAATCGATTCACAACCAGCACAAATTTTATATTTTCTAGGATTTCTAATGATTTTATCTGCCCTCTTAGCGCGTTCATTTAATGCCTCATTTTGCATCTCCTCCTCTTCATTCATAGACAAGTTTTATTATATCCTTAGGAACCTTTCAATCAACCAAACTAAAAGAAAACTTTGTTTTTTATATCTAAATGTAGCTTTACGTTAAAATGATAGCGCCAGTACTATTTTATTAAATTAGATAACAAAGACTATATTTAGCCGGAAAAACCTTCCCAGATTCGCTTTTATTGCCAAAAATTAAGGGAATTCTATGATTAGCTAAATAAAATTAGCTAATAGCGGCAACTCTTTTTGAATAGAGGCCTTTCAACCGATCAGCTGAATTTTTATGAATGACCCCTTTTTTTGCTGCTTTATCCGCTACTGAAGCTAAAGCATGCAATCGAGACGTGGCGTCCTCTTTGGCCCCTGACGCGATAGCATCATTAACAGCTTTACGAGCTGACTTAACACGAGCTTTGACCGCACGATTTACTGTTGCGCGCTTAGCTGATTGTCGTGCTCTTTTTTCTGCGGATTTGGAATTCGCCATAATAATAGGTTTTTAGTCAGTTTCTTAGGGGGTTGCGAACTTAGACGACGACAAGAACTTGTCAAGCCATAGGACTAATCGTTTTTAGACCGCATAATGAAATATTCAATCTCTCTATACCCTTTGTTGCGAGCATTGAAAAAGGCTATTAGCCATTAGCGCAAACCAATGATGCCTGACCGCTCACTTTGAATACCTTTAAATGATGCAGTGATGAAACGAGCCGCTAACGGCATTTCAGTCATAGTCAGCTGGGACCGCTTAACATATACCCTAGTCCCAACACGAATCCTCGAATATAGATCAATGACGTCTCTAGAGCGCATTCTAATACAACCATAACTGGAAGGAGTTCCTATAGTTCGCTCCTCGGGTGTACCGTGAATATATATCAGTCTTTCTTTTGTATTACGATTGAACCGATCAAGGCCTTCGAGCCATATAATTCTAGTAATGATTGGATCCCTTCCTGGTGAATTGGGTCTGACCACTTCACCAGTCGGGCGTCGGCTTTTAAAAACGGTTCCGGCACGAGCACCTCCACCAATCATCTTGCAAACATACATTCTTCCAAGTGGTGTCTTATAGCTCCTAGGCTGACTTCCAAGACCATACTTAGAAGTGGATATGGGATAAGTTTTGACGGGCCCTTCCTTGCCAATCAGTGAGAGTCGCTGATCATAAACACTTACCACTATACGGTCGCCGCGAAGTTTGGTTGAAGTACAATTGCACAACAAAGTAAGCATGCCAGCTAATACCAATAGAATGCGGGTCTCAGACATTTAGAATCATAAGGGCCAACTATGGATACCAATATCTTTGTACTCAGTAGCCTTTCTTATAATTACCATATTAGTATTAATAGTTAAGACTGTCAAACCAACTGCATCCAGATGACACAAAAGTAATTTAGAGAATCAATGATATGAAATTACCGGATCACAGGGGAAAAACACTTCTATCAAATTAAATATCAAGAGGCTCATCCTTGGACTTCCCTTCACCATTTAAAAAATCGGGTAATAAATACCGAAGGGATCCGTACGCGACAATGAAGAAGCCTATTTGGAACAAAACAAGAAAAGGTAATACAAACAAATTCTTATTGGCCCAAGCATCAATGACCAAATAAGAAAAATACAAAAAGAAAAGTATCTCAAATAAAGGGGCAACGGATTTTAATGCCCTGTACTTTGACTTACTGACAACCTTATCTGTTTTCTCTATCCCGTACTTTGGAGTTCTAACAAAATCAGATTCCTTACCAAGAATCGCCTCAATAACAGCTTTCCCATTATTTATCGACATACCAATACCAAGCGCCAAGAGCACCGGCAGATAGAGGACCTCTCTAATCCATTTCCGAGGACTCGGATTAATAGCAATTTGCGCAGTCACATAAAATAGCCCAACCGAAATGGTTGTGGCGCAAAAGATAGGAATATCAAGGAGCACAGTCCTGACCCAACCAGACTCTGGATGCATGGCCGGATTAACTAAAACGCAAAGCAATATCAATAATAAGTAAGCAAAATTCGCAGTTAAATGAGCCACTGCTTCAAACTTTATAATCCAAGGAAGATCACTCCTCCAGACCCTTCCCAGTATCTTTCGGCAAGTTTGAATGGAACCTTTGGCCCACCGATGCTGTTGAGTCTTAAAACCATTCATGTCAGGGGGAAGCTCTGCAGGAGTAACCACATCAGCCAAATAAATAAATTTCCAGCCCTTCATTTGTGCTCGGTAACTTAAATCTAAATCTTCAGTGATGGTGTCGTGCTCCCAACCCCCTGAATCGATTATTGCGCTCTTACGCCAGATTCCTGCCGTACCATTAAAATTAAAGAATCGACCGCTCCGGCTCCGCGCAGTTTGTTCCACAGCGTGATGCCCATCAAGGAATAGAGCCTGGACACGCGTTAAAATAGAATATTTTTTATTTATATGACCCCAACGGGTCTGTATCATACCAACCTTATCATCAGTAAAAAAATGAATCATCTGATGAAGGACCTCTGGACCGGGAACAAAATCAGCATCTAATATGTAAATGTATTCCCCCTTTGCCGAATGCATTCCATTTTCCAAAGCACCTGCCTTGAATCCTACCCGGTCTTCTCTCTGAATTAATTCAACATCAAAACCTGCGGCCTTGAGTTTGGATTCCTCCTCAGCGCAAATTTTCTGAGTTTCATCTGTCGAGTCATCAAGAATCTGAATCTGCAGAAGTTCTTTCGGGTAATCAATTTTTGAAACCGCTTCAATTAATCGTCGTACCACATAAAGTTCATTGAAGATAGGAAGCTGAACCGTGACGTGAGGTAATTGTTCAAATCGACCATCAGGCTCAGGTTTTCTGCGTGAATGCTTCCAATAAAGATAAATCATTGAGTACCGATGAAGTCCATAACCGGTCAGGCCCAGCAGAACGCCAAAGTAGCAAATGATCCATATTGTGGTCGCTAAATGCCCCATGAGTAGATTTGAGCAACATTCATTGGAAAATTCTAAGGTATCAAGGATCAATTCCTAATATTATCACCCAATCAAAAAGCAATATAAATGCATACCCAAAAGGCAATAATCGTTTAGAATTAGGTATTACCCTCAACCAACCCTTATGCTTTCTCTTCGAATCATTCTGCTTATTCTCCCGCTTTCTACGATTCTCAGTGCCCAAGAAGTACCAGAAGATCTTGTCGGAGACGAGCATGTCCGAGAAGAATTCGGTGTGAATCGATTCACGACCCCATCCATTAAAAAACTGTTCGAACAACTCGATGAACTTGGTGATCTGCCTTATGCAAAACTAAAAAGGGAAATCCCTAAGACTATTTCTAGGGACCGCTCATTGGTTGCACTTGGACTTGGCACTCTCATCTCTGATGGTTTCTTAATTGTCCAGTCTGAGCAAATTGAAGAGCTTGAAGATATTGGCAGAGCTGTCCTCAAACAGGCACAAGTGTTAGGAGCTGGAAAACGAGTCACCAAATATACCAAGAGTATTCTTGAGAGCAGTGTCCTAGGAAAATGGGATAAGCTAAAAGAAGAGCTTTCCAAGACCCAGGCAGATGTAGAAGCAGAAATGGTTATGCTTCGTGATGTTGACATTGCCAACTTAGTCGCTCTTGGAGGTTGGTTACGTGCCCTCGAAATTGCGGCCGTAACAACCTCAATCAATTATTCTGAGGCCAAAGCCTCTAAACTTTCTAGGACCGATGTAACCGCATATTTTTTGGAAACGCTACAAGGCCTCGAACCTAAGTTGCGGCAACGCGTACACATTGTGAATCTTACTAAAGAACTAGAAATTTTACTAGCTGAAATGGGCGGCCATGAACCTGAAACAGAAAATAAGGATAAGGATCAACCCTCACCTAAAGTTCTGACGCAAGAAGAAACTCTATCGCTATCAAAGGCTGCTAGAAAAATGATTCTTATCATTGAGACTGGCAAATAAAGATCGTCAAAACATCGGTGACAAACATCACTTTAAATCATTACTTCACTTTGAACTCCTTACATTATCTCATCACTTTCTTTATTCTTATTTTTTCTTCTCACGCTTATTCTTTATCTAAACCAAACATAGTAATCATCTTCACGGACGATCAAGGTTATGCAGATATTGGATGCTTCGGGGCCAAAAACCATAAGACCCCTAACCTTGATCGTATGGCAACAGAGGGTCGCAAATTTACAGACTTTTATGTCGCTCAAGCCGTTTGTGGAGCATCCCGTGCAGCACTTCTCACAGGCTGTTATCCAAACCGAATTGGAATGCTTGGAGCACCAGGGCCGAAATCTAGGCACGGAATTAATCCAAACGAGATATTAATCCCTGAACTACTTAAAAATAAAGGATACTCTACCGGAATGTTTGGTAAGTGGCACTTAGGAGATCATAAATCTTCACTTCCCATTCATCACGGATTCGATGAATATTACGGCTTACCTTACTCGAATGATATGTGGCCGCACCACCCCGGAGTCCGGCACCTACCATTAAAAGAACGGCTAAAGAACTGGCCCAACTTGCCAATTATTGAAGGAGACAAAATCATCTATAAAGTGGTTACACCTTAAGAACAGAAACGACTCACTACTGATTATACGAAACGTGCTGTTAACTTCATTGATCGGCACAAAGACAAGCCTTTCTTTCTTTACTTAGCACACAGCATGCCTCATGTGCCTCTCTTTGTTTCTAAAGAAAATAATAACAAG
>JASLJT010000136.1:0-5720 GCA_030747955.1 Verrucomicrobiales bacterium
GTTCCTATCAATGAAAGCAATAACAATAGAAAAGGGCGCAAACGGTTAGGTTTGCGCCCTCTGTGATTTGATTAATTTATACCTATATTACCTTAGTTTGTCCAGGTACTGGCCTTTTGTAATTTCCATTTTTGTCAGGTAAGACTGGAGGAGCCGCATCCCAATCAAGGTCAGCATCGTAAGGGAACACATCTATTTTAGTGTTAAGGCATGAGTCCATTTTAAGGAGCTGGCCAGAATAAGTAGCCATGCGCCCGTAAATAGCTGTCATGGAGCTCATTGCACCGTTATCACATTCATTGAATTCTTTGTTGTTTCTAATTGCATCAATGAATGCCGTTTTGTGAGCCATCTCAGAACTTCCTCTTCCTTGTGCTCGGTGGATTTCCTTACCGTCATTATCAAAGATCTTTCCAGCACTTATGATTGCGTAGCCTTTCGAACCGTGAGCATGTTCTGATACACTATTGAATACTCCGCGAATGTGTCGGCATGAGCTGTGCATGCGTACAGAAGGACCATCCCACTTGGGGCCATAAACATATTCGACTTGATGGTGATCAAAGGTTTCACCTGTGTCTGGTCCTTTACGGACTTCGCAGCCGCCTTTTCCTTGGGCCACTTCTGGATAGGACCCCATGACCCAGTTGCATACATCAAGATTGTGAATGTGTTGCTCCACAATATGATCACCACAAAGCCAGTTAAAGTAATACCAATTCTGAATCTGATATTCCATTTCGGTTTGACCTTCTTTGCGCGGGCGTGTCCAAGGAGTGTTGCCGTCCCAGTAAGATCTTAAGGAGACAACGTCACCGATAGCTCCATCCTGTATTCTTTTAATAGTATCAATGTATCGGGCATCATGTCTGCGCTGAAATCCTACACCGACTTTGAGTCCCTTTGCTTTTGCTTTCTTGTTTGTTTCAAGAAGCATTCTGCAGCCACGGCCGTCAACTGCGCATGGCTTCTGCATGAAGACGTGCTTTCCTTGATTGACAGCGTAGTCAAAGTGAACGGGCCTGAATCCAGGAGAAGTTACTAGAAAGACAATATCAACTCCTGAGTCTATTACTTTGCGGTAAGCATCAATTCCAGAAAATACTCTGTCCTTACAGTCCACTTTTTCTTTGTTACGATCATTAGATAATTGGTTGAATTTATTTTGCGCATTTTTCTCAAATGCGTCACCCATTGCCCATAACTTAACCTTGCCTCCTACGCCAAGGACTTGTCTGATATCACTAGTTCCTTTGCCTCCGCAGCCAACTAGGCCAACTTTAATTTCTTCGCTACCACCCTCAAATGCCTTGGATTTTCTTGGTATGGAAGTGGCTGTAACAGCAGCCGCAGCAGTTGATGTTTTAATGAAGCTTCTTCGTGTCTTTTCTTTTGTTGGACTGTCCATCGTATTTATTATGAGTGTTATATATCTTTTATTTATTAGGGAATTAATTCTGCCACAAAATTAAATGGCAAGGGAAGTTTCTTTTTATTCTTTAGTGAGAAGTTCATCGCGAGTAAATAGAGAGAAAACCTTATATCCTGCGTTTTCTATTATTTCTTTACCACCCTCTTGACGGTCTACTAGAACTACTACAAAGGCAACTTTGCCACCTGATTTTTCAATTGCCTCAATAGCATTGAGTGTTGACCCTCCAGTAGTAATGACGTCGTCAATGGCGACAACAGTATCTCCTTCTTTGAAACCACCTTCTATTTGTTTTCCTTTGCCGTGTTCTTTTGGTTCTTTTCTTACAACAAAAGGTTTTAGAGGAGAAGGGTCGCCTGCTTGGAAAGAGGCCATAGCACTTGCTAGAGCGATCGGATCAGCGCCAAGAGTTAGGCCGCCAATAGCGCTAATAGGTACATCCAATTCCTCGCTTTTTTCAATAACCTTATTTCTTATTGCCGCACCTACAAGACACGCGCCTTGTGGGTCAAGGGTAGTCAATCTACAATCTATATAGTAGGTGCTTTTTTGTCCTGATGCTAAAGTGAATTCTCCAGTAAAAAATGATTTCTCACGTAAGAGCAAGAACAGATCTTTGAGTGCGTCTGATTGAGGAAAGTCAGGCATTTAAGATTTAGAAGTATCTTCAAATCCTCTAAAGAGTCGAGTCAAAACATAATGATTTCTGACTTAGTGTGGAGATTCTTTAGAAATGAAACTCAATTTTTTATTTTAACCATTCAGCTACTGATTTAGCGTAATATGTCAAAATAGCGGAAGCTCCGGCTCTGTGAATTCCCGTTAGGCTCTCCATGACGACTGCTTTTCTATCAATCCATCCAGCAGCTGAAGCGCTTTCGATCATGAGATATTCACCGCTGACTTGATAGGCAGCGACAGGAACTTTCACATTAGTAGAAATATTTGCTAATACATCTAGGTATGGTCCTGCAGGTTTGACCATTACCATGTCGGCGCCTTCTTCTATATCGAGCATTACTTCACGAAGCGCTTCCTTGGCATTGGCCGGATCCATTTGATAGGTTTTCTTGTCCCCTGATTTGGGCTCTGAGTTAAGGGCTCCTCTGAATGGGCCGTAATAACCAGACGCATATTTAGCAGAATAGGAAAGTATGGAAATATCTGTAAAATCATTACTATCTAATTCTCGTCGAATAGCTCCCACACGACCGTCCATCATGTCACTCGGGGCAACGATGTCAGCTCCTGCTCTTGCATGGCACAGGGCCTGCTGGATTAAAATTGCGACTGTTTCGTCATTCAATACTTTGCCAGAAGGATCGACGAGTCCATCATGGCCATCGCTATTATAGGGGTCGAGTGCGACGTCAGTGATAACAGCTAATTGAGGGAACGAATCTTTGATCGCTCGAATGGTTTTGGGTATTAACCCATTATCATTGAATGATTCTTCAGCGTCTGGGCTTTTTAAATTACCATCAATGGCCGGAAATAACGCGATTGCACCAATCCCAAGCTCACAGGATTCTGAGATTTCATGCAATAAACCATTGAGGCTCCAGCGAGTACATCCTGGCATTGATTCAATGCTTTCGTCTTTTTCCTTGTCGTGTATAAAGACGGGATAAATTAAAGATTCGGTGACTAGGCGGGTCTCGCGGCAAAGGTTGCGTATAACAGATGATTTCCGATTACGTCTTGGTCGGGCATTTAAATTTTGGTTGCTCATCTGAGGATTCGTCAAAAGCCAAATAGGTTAAACAATTTAAGGGATTGAATCTATTAGTAGTTTAGCCTCATTCCTATGGGATACCACTTACTTTTAGCGGTTCATGATCATATCGATTCCTTGAATTATCTATAAAAAACATCAAATTTAGATCCTTGGATTCATATCGCTATTGGATTAATGTTTGTACTGATATTTTTTTATGAAGACTGCTACTAAAAGATTTAGTGTCGCTCAGCTAGATGAGATTGATGCAACTGAATGCCCTTGCGGAACCGCTCGCCGAGCATTTGGAGATTCTGATGAGGTGGCATCGGTTCACTTAGTGAATATTTCTAGGGATGCGGTTTCGCACTACCATAAGCTAATGCATGAGGTTTATGTTGTTTTGGAAGGAGAAGGATTCATTGAGTTGGATGATGAGAAAATACCAGTGAAGCCTATGACGGCAGTCCTTATTAAACCGGGATGTCGCCATAGAGCAGTGGGCGAGATGAAAATTATTAACATGCCAATGCCGGCATTTGACCCTAAAGACGAATGGTTCGATTAATTTTAGTTTTTCAGTTATTAGTATCGTGTGTAGCGATTTCCGCTTCGCCAATCCATGAAGTTCCTTTTCGAACGATTGATGGCAAGTTAACTTCTCTTTCTGAACACAAAGATGGCCCTATTTTGATTGTGAATGTTGCCAGCGAATGTGGGTACACCGGACAGTATGCAGGGTTGCAAATTTTACATGAGCGATACGCAAAACGAGGGTTAACTATAGTTGCGTTTCCTTGCAATGATTTTGGAGATCAAGAGCCAGGGTCCGAAGAGGAAATAAAAGAATTTTGTAAGAAGAAATATAACGTGACATTTCCGATGGCATCAAAAATCAAAGTCAAAGGCGATGGAGCCCACCCTTTATACAAATTGCTAATAGAGGAAAAAAGTAATCCTACCTTCTTCGGTCATTTGAAGTGGAACTTCGAAAAATTTTTGATAGATCGGGATGGGGAAGTCGTGAATCGTTTTAGGACAAGAGTTCGTCCTACTTCTGACGAGGTGACAGCCTCAATTGAATGGGCTCTCATGGATAAGAAAACTCAAAAGAAGCAATATGACCAGGTAGGACCTCCACCTCTCTTGGAGTATTGTGAACGACAAATTGCTAGGACCATGCATTGGCAGGGTGCCCCATGGTTAATGAGAAAGGTCAGGGAAGAAGAAGAAAGAACCTCAGAAATGGTCAAAGAGCTCAAATTGAAACCAGGAATGTCGGTCGCGGACATTGGTTCTGGCAATGGATATCATACGCTTATGATGGCCAAAATTATTGGCAATAAAGGAACCGCTTATGCTGTTGATATTCAGCCTGAAATGCTGCAAATGCTTGAGGAAAGAGCAGATAAAGCTGACATGAAAAACATTAAATCAATTGAAAATAGGTACTGGGACACGGATCTTCCTGATGCGAGTATTGATTTTGCATTGATGGCGGATGTTTATCATGAATTTTCTCATCCTGAGCAAATGCTTTCCAGTATTAAAAGGGCATTGAAGCCACAAGGCATTGTTACTTTACTTGAATTTAGAGAAGAAGATCCCAAGGTACCGATTAAGCCTGAGCACAAAATGTCAAAGGAGCAGGTGATTAAGGAAATGAGAAAGAATGGGTTCAAACTGTCTCGCTCTTACGATAAGTTGCCGTGGCAGCATTTATTATTTTTTCAAGTGGATGCAGATGCTGACTTGAAAGGTGCGGATAAATCTGGATAATCAAAAAACAAAATAAACTAATAAATATTTAATGAAAATTATAATAAAAACTCTCATTACTTTACTGGTACTTTCATTTTCTAACGTTGTCGTTCAGGCCGGTGATTGGACTAGCATGTTTGATGGAAAGACCTTAAAAGGCTGGAAAGTTAATACGGAGAATCCAAAAACAATTTCAGTCGTTGATGGAACCATTAAAGTGTTCGGTCCACGTACCCATATGTTTTATGGTGAAGATGGCAATGCGAAGTTCAAAGACTTTGAATTCGAATGTGAAGTTAAAACTGCTAAGGGTGCGAATGCAGGAATATTTTTCCATACTTCATACCAAGCTAATGGATGGCCTCAGGTAGGTTACGAAGCACAGGTCAACGCTACTCATGGTGATTGGCGGAAAACGGCGAGTGTATATAGCTTTAAGGATGTTAAGAAAGCCCCTCACAACGATGATGAGTGGTTTACCTATAATATCAAAGTGAAAGGGAAAAAGGTTACAATTACTATTAACGGGAAAGTTGCTAACGAATATACAGAACCCGACAATCACAAAGAGAAGACTAAGAGATTAGGAGAAGGAACCATTGCTATTCAGGGGCATGATCCAAAGAGTCTTATCTACTTTAGAAAATTGCGGATTCGGAAACTTGACTGATTCTTGCGATAAAGAGTAACTATATTTAATAACCGCCATGGAATGCCGTATTCCATGGCGGTTTTTTTAGGTTAACGGCCTCACTTAAAACTTGATAAATATGTAAATTATGGTAATTATAATTATTAATGAGAGTGAAT
>JASLJT010000137.1:0-14946 GCA_030747955.1 Verrucomicrobiales bacterium
ATGAGGGATGTGAGTTTCATATTTGAGATCGCTTGGGTTCGATTCCCAAAACCCTCACCCCATCAGACTTAGATAATAGCTTTTGGCTTCCACCCGTCCCTATAATCTCTGCCAACCTGAAGGTCTGCCTTCACATTGTTAGTAACCTTGAGTTTTTCAGTGTCCCAATCAAGTTTTTCTCCAGGGAAGAGCGTCGCTAAACAACCCAGCAAAACCGTCTCTGTCAAAGGCCCTGAATAATCATCAAAATTTGCTGAAGGTTTTTTGCCACTAGCTCCACGCGCAGATTCGACGTACTCCATGTAATGGTCCCTAGGCTCTAACTTTGGATACTTGAAACCTTCATATTTCTGACCAGGATAAAGGGTCGGCGTAGACATATGAGGAGCCAACAACACTCCTTCAGTGCCAATGATAATACTTCCTTGTCCTGGGACCTTACCTTTTACCAAATCTGCCACTTCTTTCGGCGGCCTCTCATTACCATCATACCACGTAACTGAAACGTTCCCGTCCTTCGTATATTTAGTTGATGGAAACACATAATCAATCTTTGCATTAATTGCCCAGTTGTGCTCGTTGGACGCTGGCCCATGAGAGACTACAGACAAAGGTGAAGTTAGACCTAATGAACGGTACCAACCGCTGAAAATGTGGCATCCCATATCACCAAATGTTCCAGTTCCAAAATCTCGTCTCTTGCGCCAGTTCCCTGGATGGTAATAGCCCGCAATGTATGGCCTATGTTTAGCAACACCCAACCAAAGATTCCAATCAAAACCTTCAGGAATATTGTCTTCTTTCTGAGGCACAGGCCCCATGTCTCCCCACTTCTTGCTTGAAAAAGAATGGACCCTAGTAACCTTTCCTATTGCTCCACTCTGAACCAAACTCACTACTAACCTTTCTGTAAAAGCGGAGGAAATCTGAATACCCATTTGGGTCATTAGCTTATTCTTTTTTGCCATCTCAGCCATGGCCCTGGACTCCCGAAGTTTTTGTTCTAATGGCTTCTGCCCATATCAATGCTTCCCTAAATCCATTGCAGCCAACCCAATCGGACCATGCATATGATCTGGTGTAGATACGTTGACCGAATCAATGTTTTTACTTTCTTTATCCAAAAGTTCTCGCCAGTCCTGATAAAACTTTGCCTTAGGAAATCTTTTACGAATACCTTCCGCTCTCTTTAAATCCACATCAGCTACTGCTGCTAATTCGAAATGCTTATTCCTTGAAAGTGATCCAATATCCGCACCGGCCATTCCACTAGCTCCAAAACTAGCATGCCTCAACCGCTCGCTCGGTGGATTAGCTAATAAACCAGAAGTTACAAACGGAGCAGAAAGCGCTGTAATCCCTGCGGATTTAATAAAATGACGGCGAGATGTCAGGTTTGAGCATTTTTGAGACATAATTATATATTGACCAGACTATTCATTAATTCAACATCGACGTGCTTGATCTTTCCCTTATTAAATTACTAATATTAAAACATGAAAAGGACTCTGGCTCTTATTTTACTGCTAAGCACATCAACTATCCTTTGCGCTTCTTCTGATTCAATAAAAACAATTTTAGAAGTTGGGCCCGAAGGCAAAGGCAATAGCAAAGCTGCAGAAGCATGGTCAAAAATTACTGAAAATGCAGATATTAACTCCTTAATAATGGTTTTTGACGCCATGGATCAAGCTGGCCCAATAGCCTCTAACTGGTTACGTTCGGCCGCCGAAGTTATAGCCAAAAATTTAGAAAAATCGGGACAAACAGCAATTGATCCTCTTGGCGAATATTTCATGGATCAATCTCATCCTCCTAAAGCAAGGCGCTTTGCCTTCGAACTAATCAAAAAGAATGAACCAAACACGGCAAAAACTTTAATCCCTGGCCTCCTTAATGATCCTAGCCCTGAACTGCGCCGTGACGCAGTCTCTTTACTCATCAATCAAGCCTCCTCATTAAAAAAAGAGGGAAATAAATCAGCAGCGATATTAATATATCGCCAAGCTCTGAATTCAGCGGTTGAAGAAAACCAAGTTAAACCCATCTCCAAAGCTCTTAAAGAACTTGGTGTCGAAGTGGATCTGCCTAAACATTTCGGATTTCTCATGCGGTGGAAAGTGATTGGACCATTTGATAATACTGATCGAAAAGGTTTTGAAGAGATTTTTCCGCCTGAAGAGGAAATTGATTTCAGCGCTAAGTATAAGGGAAAGGAAAAGGAAGCTGCATGGGCACCTTTGGCCAGTTCGGATTCTCTTGGCAAAATCGATCTAAATAAACCCTTTGGAATGCTAAAAGAAACGACTGCCTATGCATATACAGAATTTGAATCAAAATCCTCAAGAACAGCAGAACTTCGGCTAGGGTGTAAAAATGCTTGGAAGATATGGGTGAACGGAAAATTCATTTTTGGTCGTGACGAATACCATAGAGGTCAGCGCATCGATCAATACAAATTGAACATCCAGCTAAAAGAAGGTAAAAACACAATACTTGTTAAAGCCTGTCAGAACGAACAGACAGAAGAATGGACAGTTCAGTGGGAATTTCAGTTAAGAGTCTGTGATGAAAGCGGCGTAGCCATCTTAGCATCAAACCGGAAGCCAACTCCACAATCTGAAAAACAAACACGCAGGCCCAGAAGATCAAAATCATGAAGACCTTATTAAATTTACTAGCCACATTAAGTTTCTTCTCATCAGTAGGGTTACTGAATGCAGAAGATTGGCTACAGTTCAGAGGAACAGATCACCGAGGAATCGCTGAGTCATCAGATTTACCCACTTCCATCTCAAGCGAAAAAAACATCACATGGAAAAAGAGCTTACCTGGCAGAGGCCTTTCTAGCCCGATAATAATTGGGGATCAAATTTTCCTTACAGCAGCAAGCACTACGGATCAGAGCCGGCTCCACATAATGTGCTTCGACTCTAATGACGGAACAACTCAATGGTCTCGTGAATTTTGGGCAACTGGTCGAACCATTTGTCATGAAAAAACATGCGTTGCAGCCCCAACACCAGCCAGTGACGGCAAGCATATTTATGCGCTCTATTCGAGCAATGATCTAATCTGCCTAGACCTTAATGGAAACTTAAAATGGATGAGAGCTCTGATGCAAGATTACCCAAATGCCAGCAACAGCCTTGGCCTGGCAAGCTCTCCAATAATCGTATCAGACACTCTGATTGTTCAAGTTGAAAACGACAGTGAGTCTTTTGCCGCGGGAATCGATTTAAATAAAGGAACAAATATTTGGAAATTCCCACGCACAAAAAAAGCTAATTGGACCTCACCTATCAAAGTTGGGAAAAATGTTGTTGCTATACAGGGAAGTGAAGGCGTCACAGCAATTGAAGCTTCGTCCGGTAAAATTTTATGGTCCTACAGTGAAGGGGCCTCCACTATCCCTTCAAGCGTGGCTTCAAAGGATGGATCGACTCTATTTATTCCATCAAATGGCATAACCGCTCTCAAACCAAGAAATGATAATAATACACCAGAAATCTTGTGGCAAGAGCCTCAATTGCGACCAGGAACTGCAAGTCCAATCATTGTTAATGATAAAATATTTATCATTAACCGTGCTGGAGTATTAAATGCCGCAAAAAAAGACACTGGAGAAAGACTATGGCGACTACGTTTAGAGGGCCCTTTCAGCGGATCTCCAGTCGCAAGCAAAGGGCATATCTACATTGCATCCGAACGCAAAGGCCTACTACAATCCGTTGACCTCAGCGGCAAAGAAGGGAAGATCACCGGAACGATTGAATTAGGAGAAACTATTCTTGGGACACCTGCTATAGCCAATGATTCACTTTATGTTCGAAGCGATCACCACTTATGGAAAATCTCTAATCCTAAATAGCAATCAATCAGCCTACTCCTGTCCTTGATATGAAATATCAGTGCAAATAAGAGCCCTGAAAAACCTCAATGCTAATAGGAATCTCACCATTAATTAGTCCAGAATTACTAAAAACCCTATCCTCAATGGGGCATGGAGATGAGATCCTATTTGCTGATGCTCACTTTCCTGCAGAGAGCCTAGGTCCCAGATGCATAAGAGCAGACGGTCTGAAAATTAGCTCGCTACTGGAAGCCGTCCTACCGCTTTTTGCATTGGATGATTTTGTAACTTCACCTGCCACAATGATGGACACAGTAGAAGGAGACGATACCAATCACATTATAGAAAACGAGTACTCAAAAATTATCCAGAAACACTTCACAAAAGAATTAAAAATTGGAAAATTGGAACGGTTTAGTTTTTATGAGAGGAGTCAGTCAGTATTTGCAATCATTGCAACTGGGGACACTAAAAAATATGCTAACTTAATCCTCAAGAAAGGTGTGACTCCTTACTCTGCATAAAATTAATCTAAAATTGATAACTAAATTCAGCCTACTGCCTTCGCCAATAATTTATTTACCTATACAAAAAGAAGAAAAAATCTCGCCCAAAAGATCTTCTACGTCTGCCTTTCCAATTATTTGACCAATCGAATCGAGAGCCTCTCGTAGATCCAAAGAAACAAACTCAGGTTCAATGCCTTCCTTTAAGGCGTTAATAGCATTATTTAAATTCGATTGAGAGCTCTCCAGACAAGCCCTGTGTCTAGAATTAACCGCAATTAAATTTTTAGCAAAATGGTCATTCTCTACTAAGCATGACTCAACAATCAATGCTACTAACGATTCAATTCCCCTCCCTTCCAAACAAGAAATCTGAACGCCGTCTTCTCTTTTATAAGAATTATGGATTCCTAAATCAGCCTTATTAAATACCTTTATATGATTAATCTTATCACTAGAGGTAAATTCAATCTTTTCGTTTTCTTTTTTATCTATCGTCGCATCAACAACAATCAGAACTAAATCCGCACGATTGAGTTCACGCTTAGCTCTGAGGACCCCTTCACTTTCGATTGATTCCTCAACTTCTCTAATTCCCGCTGTATCAGTTAACCTTACTGGTATTCCCTTCAAGTTAACCATCTCCTCGATCGTGTCTCTAGTGGTCCCTGCCAGATCACTTACTATTGCTCGCTCATATCCCAACAACGAGTTAAGCAAACTCGATTTTCCTGCGTTAGGCGGACCCGATATCACAACATGTAAACCTTCCCTAAGAATCCTACCCTGCTCTGCTGTTTCAATTAAATTTCCAACACTCGAGGATAAAATCGCAAGCTTTTGAATAATTGATTCCTTTGCATCTGGATCAATGTCCTCTTCCGGAAAATCAATATAAGCTTCAATATGAGCTAAAGCGGCAAGTAGGTTCTGTTTTATCTCACTAATACGATTCCCTAGCTGTCCTTCTAATTGACTATTTGCAGCCCTGAGTGCAAGTGCCGTTCTAGCACTGATAAGATCCATCACAGCTTCAGCTTGCGTCAAATCCATTTTACCGTTCAGGAAAGACCGCTTTGAAAATTCCCCCGGGTCCGCTAGCCTAGCTCCAGCTGAAATTATCGTATCCAATACGGCCTGAGTAACGAGTGCTCCTCCGTGACAGGTTATTTCAACAAGATCCTCACCCGTGTAACTTGCCGGACCAATAAAAACACTCAACAGCACTTGGTCCATTGTCTCATCGTCAGAATTAACGATGGTACCAAGCAAAAGAGCTCGAGGCAGCCACTTGGCTTGGGAGTTTTTAGGTCGAAAAATCCTCTTTGCAATCGGGATAGATTCTGACCCAGAAACTCGCAAAATAGCCACCGCCCCCTGACCCGGGGGACTGGCTATCGCTACAATAGTATCTTCCACGTTATAATTTATCAGCCAAGAACGACCTCTTTTAATAATTCCACACAGCGCTGATTTTCCTCATTTTTGCCAATAGATATCCTTACCCATTCAGGCAATTTATAACTTCTCATTGCTCTCACAATTACCCCCTTGCGAAGCAACGCATCAAAAACCGCATCCCCGTCCCCGACCTTAACAAGTACAAAGTTTGCATAACTAGGCAAGTATTCTAGCCCCATCTGATCAAAGGATTTTTGAAGAAATTGACGCCCCTCATCCGTGATCGTCTTTGTACGATGCTGATGCTCTTCATCAGCAAGAGCAGCCAATGCTGCCTCTTGTGCTAAGTGATTTGCATTAAAAGGTTGTCGCGTTTTCTGTAAAACAGAAGCCAAGCCAGAAGGTGCAAGTCCATACCCAATCCTCAATCCTGCAAGTCCCTGTATCTTAGAAAAGGTACGCATTACCACCACGTTACGGCCTTCACGAACATACTTTAATGTATCAGGGGGAGAATCTAAAAATTCATAATAAGCCTCATCAAAAATAACAATGACGTGGTCAGGAATACGATCCATGAAATGGTCAATTTGGTCCTGAGTGACGAGGGTCCCTGTTGGATTATTAGGATTGGCTATGAAAATCTCCTTAGTCTGTTCCGTTACCGCATCAGCCATCGCCTCTAAATCATGGACAAATCCAGGATCAGGAACCTCAATAGTTTCCGCCCCAAAAAGAGTTGCCATTAGCTTATAAACAACAAAAGCATGTTCAGCAGCAATAATTTGATCTCCAGGGCTAAGAAATGCATGGCCAACAAATTCTATAATCTCATTAGATCCATTACCTAAAACAACGTTATCCATACTAAGAGAAAATTTCTCTGCAATCGCATTGCGCAACTTCCAACCCCCACCATCCGGATAAATATTGACTTGATCCGCGACACTTTTCATCACCTCAACAGCTTTAGGTGAAGGCCCTAATGGATTCTCATTAGATGCTAATTTAATAATGTCATCAGGATCAATTCCAAGCTCACGCGCAACGTCCTCTATAGGCTTACCCGGCTCATAGGGAACTAAATCACGAAGTTGCTGATTAGAAAACTCACAAGGATCAAGCATATTCAAAACATCTGCGCTGTGGGCTCTTAGGTCAAGCAGCTACCTTAACCACGAAAATTCTGGGCAATAGGAATTCGACGTCCTATTCCAAATGCTTTCGAAGTGACTCTTAGGCCGGGCGCTGCTTGCCCCCTCTTCCATTCATTCAAGTCAACTCTTCTGGAGATCCAATTCACAGTTTCCTTGTCATAACCTTTATCAATAATGTCAGAAACGCTCAAGGCATCATCAATATACATTTCCAATATTTGATCAAGCAATTCATACTCGGGCAATGTGTCCTGATCCTTCTGGTCAGGCCTCAGTTCGGCGCTAGGAGGCTTATCAATGGTATTCTGAGGAATAATCTCTCCTTCACGATTTATCCATCTAGACAATTCATAAACAGTCATTTTTGGAAGATCACTAATGACCGCAAGGCCTCCGCACATGTCCCCATAGATAGTACAATAACCAACAGCCAGTTCACTTTTATTGCCTGTTGTTAAAAGCAAACATCCTTTCTTATTGGATATGGACATTAGTAGCAATCCCCTTAGTCTGGCCTGCATATTCTCTTCGGTTATATCTTCTTCATCCCCACTAAAAATTGAGTTAAGATCATCTTTCAGAGACTCAAAAGATTTTCCTATCGAAATCTTTTCAAAAGCAACTCCAAGGTTCTTTGCAAGAATTTCAGAATCATCAACACTGCCAGAGGAACTAAATTCACTGGGCATCGTAACTCCAAGAACATTCTCCGGACCCAACGCTGCGGCAGCCAAGGCCGCAGTCAACGCCGAATCAATTCCTCCGCTCAGCCCAATGACAACTTTTTTAAAACCGCACTTACGAATATAATCCCTCAACCCCAAAACCAACGCATCGTACAATTCTTCAAGCCTGTCTGGAGCTTGATACGCCTTAGTCCCAGCCTCCGTGTCTACAATCTCTAAACGCTCACAAAAACCGGAGCATTGCGTTATCACTTCTCCTCCGGATGAATACCCTATTGAGTTACCATCAAAAACCAATTGATCATTGCCTCCAATTGCATTGCAATAAATAACTGGGACACCAATTCTTCGAGCCAGAAACGAAAGCATGGAATGACGTTCTTTTGGTTTTCCAGAATGGAATGGCGATGCGCTAAGATTAAGAAGAACATCGATTCCTTGCTCAGCCAAAGAGCCGGCCGGATCCTTAACGTATAAATTTGATGGCAAGAAATCCTCACTCCATATATCTTCACAAATTGTCACGCCAACACTTAACCCAGATAGCATTATAGGCTTAACTTCTTTGGATGGTTGAAAATACCGAGCCTCATCAAAAACATCATATGTAGGCAAAAGGCACTTGATAATCTTATCTGTTTTATTCCCATCTTGAAGCACCGCCACGGCATTTTCGAAAGGCTTACCAGCATCCTCCGTGTTGAAATCAACATACCCAACGAGCAAAGGAACGGGCCCCACCTTTTCCATAATGCTGTCAAGAACCTCCAAGTTCCTTGGAACAAAAGTCGACTTAAACACCAAATCTCTTGGAGGATAGCCAGGCAGTGACAGTTCAGGAGTTATTACAACATCTGCTCCTTTAGCGACTAATTGATTATAAGCTGAAACAATAACTTCAGCATTACCTGGCAGATCACCTACAATATTATTTAATTGAGCTATTCCAATCTTCATCGTTACCAGTATCCATATTCTCCGGTAGACATAACGTAGCAACCAAGCAGAAAATTCGCCACCGAATGCATCAAAACACATGCTGCCAAACTTTTAGTACGCACAGCAACCCAATACGCAATGCTACCATAAATAAAAGCACCAAAATAATCAGCGGGAGAATGAACAACCATAAAAAGAATAGTAATCAGAGCATAAGTTTTGAGTGAGAACTTTCCAAATGGCTGTTGCCAGTAATTTCCATCCTTATCAAGAAAGTATCTCATAAGAAAACCTCTCCAGAAAACCTCTTCTATGATAGCAACTACTACGACCATCCGCACAAAACGGAGCACAACCAAAAGCCAATACATAAAAGTATCAGCGCTAACTAATTGAGCAGGATCAAATCCCCCCTCTCGAACAGTGAAACCAAAAAATTTCCACCAACCTTCCTCCATATTCATTTCAGAAAATAAATAGCCTGGCATTATCCACACGAGTATCCCGACAGCTCCCATCAAAGTCGCAAAAATCATTCCGCGAAGAGGGACAAAGTCATACCTTTTCCAATACTTCTTTATAAGACACAAGCAAACAATCACCTGCACAGGATAGAGCCACTGCTCTGGTGCATGACGGTACCAAGGAAACATCTCATCATTCTCAACAACGAACCCTAAAATTTCCAACAAAGGAACTAGGGCCATTAGCCCCAAAAAGGTCACTATCGGCAAAACATGAGCCAGCGTCTTTCTTGCCCCATCCTCTTCGCTTAACTGGTCCTGACCCAGAACGTTCATCACTTAATATCGGCAAGAAACTTTCGAAATCCATCCAAAGCGGATTTAATTAATTTTACATCAGCGGCATAGCAACACCTCAAAAAACCTTCACCACTTGCCCCAAAAGCATCGCCTGGCACAGCCGCAACGTTCTGCTTCTCTAGCAATGCGGATGCAAATTCTTTACTCGTAAGCCCTGTCCCTCTGATATCAGGAAATGCATAGAAAGCTCCGCCTGGCAAATTACATGGCAGCCCCATGTCATTGAATTCTCTCACTATCAGATCTCTACGCTTTTTGTAGTCTTGCCGCATTTTCTCTACTGCCTTTGAACCATTCTCTAGGGCTTCAATAGCAGCCACTTGACTTGTTATCGGCGCACATAACATAGAATATTGGTGAATCTTCATCATCGCCTCAGTGATCTCAGGAGGAGCACAAGAATAACCGAGGCGGAAACCGGTCATTGCATAGGCCTTCGAAAAACCATGCAAAAGAATTGTGCGGTCCTTCATCCCAGAAAGAGAAGCGATTGAAACATGCTTATATCCATCATCATAAACTAACTCACTATATATTTCATCAGTGACAACTATCAAATCATTCGCTATACAGATATCTGCAATCTTCTGGAGTTCCTCTTTCTCCATGACTGCTCCGGTCGGATTAGTTGGAAAATTTAATATTAATATTCTCGTATTAGGAGTTACTAACTTTTCAATCTCTTCTGCCTTCACTGAAAACCCATTCTCAACAGTTGCAGAGACGGAGACTGGGACCCCATACGCCAAACGAATGCTAGGGTCATAGGAAACGTAACAGGGCTCGTGATATATCACTTCGTCTCCTGGATTAAGTAAAGCCCTGCACGCCAAGTCAAGCGCTTCGGAAACTCCTACCGTGACCAAAATTTCAGAGCTCGAATCGTAGTCGACTTCAAAACAATGAGAAACATAACGGCTAATGGATCCCCTTAATTTTTCTAATCCTAAGTTCGAAGTATAACTCGTCTCACCTTTTTCCAGTGAATAGATAGCAGCCTCTCTAATGTGCCAAGGAGTTGAATAATCCGGCTCTCCTACTCCGAGCGATATTACATCATCCCTACCTAGCACAAGCTCAAAGAAATCACGAATCCCAGATCTGGGAATGTTCTTTACTTGATTAGAGAGCTTGTTACTTAGCGACATGGATCTACCCCGTACAAATGCGGTTCAAAACAGTTAAGGGCTCACTGGCAATCTTTGCCCCGAACTCTCAACTCTGGCCAAGAAGCCATTAGATTTATAGGTTTTGAGCTGAAAATGGGTAGCCGTTGAAATTACTCCTTCAAGCGTACTCAATTTTTCAGCAACAAAACTTGCCACTTCATTTAAAGAACTGCCACTTATGACCACCGAAAGGTCATAAGCGCCACTCATAAGCATGCAACTTTCGACCTCATCAAACTTTGCAATCCTAGCAGCCAGTCTATCAAATCCCCCGCCCCTTTCTGGCGTGAGCTTCACTTCAATGAAAGCAGAAACCCCACCCCCATCATTGATCTTATCCGAATCAACTACAGCTGCATAGCCCAATATGACACCTGACTCCTCCAATTCAGCAATCTTTGACTCGACCTCTTCCTCTGACAAATTCATCAGATCAGACAAATCAGCAATGCTATGCCGTGCGTTTCCTTGTAACAGTTGGATCAGTTGGTCCATAAGCTTTGTGGGTTCTTGTTTAGTGTTTGAATTGAGCAGTAAATACGTATAAGCGCACGTTATTCTTTCGAGATTGATAAAAGTTCAGCCCGGTCACGGATCTGTCTCCCACTACGGTTCCATGTTTCAAATTTTTGCCAACCCCTTAAAAGAAGAGAACGCGCTGCTCCAAAACGATCCGAAGCACCAAGGACAACAACAACGAGACGTCGTGGTGTGACTTGTTTATTACCATCGGCAAGCTCACTAACGATGGGTTGCTTTGCCGCAGTAACAACGAGACAAGGCCCCGCTCTAGATGTTAATCCAGTCTTCACTCCATCAATCCCATCAACGTTTAAAATCTTGTTTGTATTCTTAACAATGAACTCTTTCCTTCCTCCGACAGACACAATAGACACTTTCCTCTCTGCCTGTGAACAAATAAAAGAAAATGCCGCCTTTCCCATTGCGCAAATCGTCAAGCGTGCAACATCGCCCGCAGTTGAATAAGGAACCTTACCCTGATGGTCCATCCCATGAGGATTGATAAATCTTGTGTATCTGGAACCGTGCTCAGCAGCTAAAGCATTCATGTGCTTTACAAACTCCTTAACGGGGTCTCCGCTTTTACCGCCACGCACAAGCAAATCTTTTCCGACATGGTAGGCCAAAGCTTCAGCCGTCCAATTATTCGATCCTAACACTGAACAGTAAAGAGCATCACGAATACTGACCTGATCACCTGGCCTAAGCTTCAATTGATTAGGTCCTCCAATGGACAAAGCGCTCTGAGGAACGATTATGTTCTGACCAAGGTCAGTGCCCGTGGCCTTGGCCCAGTCCAAAACTACAACCGCTGTTGCAATCTTAGTTAAACTAGCCACTTGCCGTTTTTTGTTTATCTCACGGGCCGACAGAATTTTCTTCGAATGCAAATCAACAACAATATATGAATCCACATCAAATTTCTGATTTCCCATGGCCTGATCAACTGGACAAGATCCTATAAAAACATATAGAACTACCAGCAGTAAAACATGATAAACCCTGAAAAGACGTCGCATTTTTAAAATTTTAGTAAACTTAACTATCGTAAGCATCAGTGCAACAATTGGTTCCAACCAATATTAACAAAAAAACAGCAAAAAAATAGAATTAACCCATAAGCCACTGCCGCAATGTAAATTAAAGGACTAAAATTGTTTCAAATATAAATTTGGGCTCTCTGGATATTTTTAAAAGACCTTGCCGGCATGCGCTCTCTGACTATGTTCAAGCAGAAAACTAAATCACTAGGATCCTCACAATGAACTCCATTGTAACATTATCAATACCTTCAGCATTTTTCCAAAGAGGTAAACTGGCAAGCATCCACGTGAAGAACGCTACGATACATAGTAGCTTTCATAATAACAATAAACGGCAGAAACTAACGAAAGCGTTAAGGGAAATCGGCTGCGATCTCGAAAAGACAGCAACAATAATTGCTACATTCAGCAACATTCCAGACCTCCTGCCAAACCAAAAACAATACTCAACCCACAAAATAATATTATGGCAGAATCAAGACAATCTGGCCACCGCAACAACCGCAACCGCAACCGCAACCGCAACTCAGGATCAAATCCTCGGAGGAACCGCAGATACGTAAAACAAAAAGTCCCCAGAAAGCCTAAGAAAAAATCTCTATTCCAAAGACTTTTAAATCTTTTCGGATTAGGAGGAAAAAAGACTAAGAACAACAAGAAGCAAAGACCTCAGAACAGGAACAACTCTAAAAAGAGAGCCACACCAAATAGAAAACAAGCTCGGCAGTCACGTCCTCCAGAAAAGATACCAGTCACTTCTGAAAGATTATACGTTGGTAACATTTCATACCAGACAAGCGACGAAAATCTTATTGAGTTATTTGAAAAGTTCGGCGACGTCAGAAGCGCCGAAGTTGTCAGGCACAGCCGCAATGCTCGGTCAAAGGGTTATGCATTTGTTGAAATGAACAATCTTGACGCCGCAACGAAAGCAGCTCAGGAACTACACGATCATGAGTATATGGGAAGAAAAATCATAGTGAACGGAGCGAAGAGCAGAGGCAAGGCCTCGGATTAAAAGCTCTTTTACTGTAAGTAATTAAATCCCATGCTGCCGCTATACTTGGTTGGCGCAACCGGAACTGGAAAAAGTTCCATAGCTCTTTCGATTGCCAAAAACATTGGCGGCGAAATAGTGAATGCTGATGCTTTCCAAATATACAAAGGAATTGAAATAGTCACAGCCTCCCCCGAACAAATAGCATTAGATCAGATTAAACATCATCTGTATGGTGCCCTAGAACTGCAAGAGGATTGTAATGCCGCTCGCTATTCAGAAATGGCAAATCATCAGATCAAAGATATTTCTGATAGAGGTAAAACACCAATCATAGTGGGCGGGAGCGGTCTCTACATAAAAAGCCTCACTCATGGACTATCAAACCTCCCGCCAGCCGATCATGAACTGAGAGAGGACCTCAATAAAATGAGCCATGAAGAATTAATAAGCAGATTGAAGAAATGCGATCCTGTGGGAGCCTCCCAGATCAATTTGAAGAATAGAAGATACGTTACTCGCGCAGTAGAAATCAGCATCCTTGCAAATAGACCAATGTCAGAAATTAAAAACGAATGGGAAAAACGTAATCCCAAATTTAATGGCATAGTACTGCAGCGTCCGAGGCAAGAACTTTACGACCGAATCAATCGAAGAGTCGAACAAATGGTAACGGATGGCCTCATTAATGAAATTAACTCATTGCCAGAAAATATTTCGGACACGGCGGAAAAGGCAATCGGCATTCAGGAGACTCGGCTCCACTTAGAGGGAAAAATATCTCAAGAAGAGTGCATCGATTCGATACAACAATCCTCTAGAAACTATGCAAAACGACAAATGACATGGTTTAAACGGGAAAAGGGATTTCAAAACGTTTGCCTTGAAAAGAAAGACGATCCAAATTTAGCAATTGAAAAGATCGCTGACCTGATAATTCTGCCCGACAATGAATAGCTCCCCAACATCAATACGGGTCAACCTGAGCCCTCCCAACAATTATGAAATAATTGTTGGGCAGAACATACTCGATGATTGCGGAAAAAAGATCACTGAACTGCTGAGTCTTCAACGATGTGTAATAATATCCGATTCCAATGTCGCTCCACTCTATGCAAAGCAGGTCCAACAATCACTCCATAGTGCCGGAATGAAAAGTGATCAGGTCACCGTTCCCGCTGGCGAATCCAGTAAATCACTATCGCAAGTTGAAGAAATATGCCGAAAAATGATAGTAGCAGGACATGACAGGCACAGCTTTGTGATCGCTCTTGGTGGAGGCGTCATCGGCGATCTGGCCGGATTAGTAGCATCCGTTTTTTATCGTGGGATTCCATTAATTCAAATACCCACAACCATTGTCTCTCAAGTCGATAGTTCGATAGGAGGAAAGACAGGAGTCAATGCGCCTGAGGGGAAAAATCTAATCGGAGCATTCCATCAACCAAAACTGGTAATAGCAGACACTACGACTTTGCAAACATTGCCAGAACGAGAATTTAATGAAGGTTTTGCTGAAGCAATTAAACACGCCGCAATCCGCGACGGTGACATGCTTGAAGAAATAATGGATGTAACGGGGGCCTCAAATCTGGATTCATTAATAGCAAAAAACGTACAGATAAAAGCAAGAGTAGTGGAAGAGGATGAAAAGGAAATCCTCGGGACAAGAGCCCACCTCAATTACGGGCACACCATCGGGCATGCCATAGAAGCAGCAGGAGGTTATGGAGAATTCCTGCACGGCGAAGCAATTAGCTTAGGGCTAATATGTGCAAACTTCATTTCATCTGAACTCTTTAATTTTTCTTCAGAGCAAAGTAACCGCATAAAAAACGCCCTTATAAAA
>JASLJT010000138.1:0-1937 GCA_030747955.1 Verrucomicrobiales bacterium
ATATGCATTCGTTGTTTCATGGTTGATGATTGGTATTCAATTACTATTAAATCTTGAGTTCCATTTTCATCGAGGTCGGCCGCAATAGTAGCTCTTGAATCGTATTCGAATGCAGTGCCCATAAGGAAACTTGCATTAAGAAATCCTTTGTTTGGGAGGTTGATGAACATGGCATTGTGCTCGAATCCGTTCCACGAAAAATCGCGGCCCAGTCCAGACAAGAGTTCAGTTTTAAATAAGCTGTCAATGACTTCATTTGGTTTTGAGTTCCCCGTATAAAGGTCATGGCACCAGAACCGAGTGCAGTAGTCTTTCGCTGATTTGCCACTGATATGCCCATTAGCAACATAAAGGTCAGTGTCTCCATCAAGGTCAAAGTCGGTAGCCGCGCAACCCCATGACCAGCCGGAACGAGCGGCTCCTGCAGTGAATGATGGTTGAGACAATGCTCCTTCCTTGTTCCTAACATAAAGCCTGTTACCGAATGTCATAGGGGCACGCATTTCTGAATACTTTTCATATCCTGGCTTTGAAATGCCGAGCCCGTCTAGTCTCCTTGCCGTAGTTGAGCTCATGCCTACCAAGCACAGGTCCTCAATTCCATCGCTGTTCCAATCTCCAAAAGTGTGAGACATTCCAAAGGCATGTCGTTCCTTTCCGAGTTGGTCCGTGACGTCGGAAAAATTACCTTTCCCATCGTTAAGATATAAGTCTAAACCAGAAAAATCAGCGACAACGATTAGGTCAAGATCTTGATCAAAGTCTAGGTCAATTAAAGAAGCGCTGAAGGTGCGTCTGTTGCTTTTTCCGGAGAGGCCCGAACTATTAGTTATGTTTACGAATGTGCCATTCCCTTCATTGCGAAGTAAATAGTCTGGGTATCCGTCATTTGCATTGTAATACGGAGTAGGCATTGACCCTCCAAGGTAGGGCGCTTTCCATTGTCCGATGAAAAGATCAAGGTCGCCGTCGCCGTCAATGTCTCCCGCACTGATTGTATGTAATCCTTTGAGTGGCGGGACATTAAATTTGTAAGGACTGTCTATGAATTGTCCTCCCTCTGATCCAGGAAAGAATAATAATGATCCGTTCTCCGAATTGCCGCCAATATAATCGATGAGGCCGTCACCATTCAGATCGGCCAGTAGTCCTGCTTCTGATGGTCGATTGATACCCTTCTTTAAGAAATCCCTTTTTGTGTATTTACCGTTCCCTTCGTTTTTGTAGACTAGATTACAACCTGCTGTAACTATTTCAGATAATCCGTCGCCGTCTAAGTCACGAACTAGCAGTGGGCTAAATCTTGGGAACCGACCAGGGGCTTCAGTTCCTGGGTCCGCATTCATGATTTCAGTGAACATCGGTTTTCCTTTGCGAGCTATTATTTCTAGTTCAGTCGTATCGATGAGGCTTGGGGCTGGTTGGCCTTCTTTATTGTTCGTCCATGTTACTTTGAGTTTTCCGCGGACAATGATTCGCTGTTCATTGTTATTGAAGAGGCAATGCAATTCGCAGGAAATTATCGAACGGGCCGGTGAGCCGTTTGATGCTGGCTGGAAACTAGTGTGATGCCATTCGCTCTGTTTAAGCTTTAATCCTTTTTCAGAGAGATCACTGAGAAGTTCTCTAAATTCAGTGACATTAAGCTTCCTTTTTGTGCCGTTCAATGAAACGAATTTAATTCCTGGAACTCCCCACTCTGGTGAAGGGTTTGGAACCGGTTCGCCTAGGATAATGGTATCGAAGGGAAAATTATTAAGGACCTTATAAGGGTCATCATTTCTTAATTCATCCCATAAACGGATAAATACCCCTTCATGACGAACGGCTTGCGTTTCATCTGCAAAAACAGTCTGATCGAGCTCTTCTCTTTTGGTTTTTAGTTCCTCAAGGCTATCAGCATCAATGGGCTGTTTTGTGCAACCCATTGATGTGAT
>JASLJT010000139.1:0-4677 GCA_030747955.1 Verrucomicrobiales bacterium
CCCTTCAATGTATGTTCCTGTTTCCTCCGGTGGAAATATGCCCTGTTTGAGAAGTTCATCAGAGGCATAAGGAGATTTTGCATCAGTCTTTGAGGTTGTTGTTTCCTCGGCAATCAATGAAGAGATGCCCAGTAAGGTTAAAACAAAGACAACGCATGAAGTTAGAAATGAAAAACGCCCAGAGGTCTTCATTTGATTATAGGACTTCTGTTGTTTCACCATTGGAGTCCGAGAAAGACTCAGATTGGGCTCCCATTTTTTGAGCTATAGTTAATAATAAATTGCTGAAGTGAGCCTTAGGATTAACGGGGCTGTGATAAACTCCGACGCCGTTACCATATCCTTCAAAATCTTTGATTTGCTGGTTATAATCCACATGTTTTCCATGCTTGAAGCCGAGCCCGGATCCTCCCGCTAAGACCAGAGGCAGACTCGTTGTCCCGTGACTGTTGCCGTACGAAAGGCCGCTACCATAAAGAGCAACTGTCGTGTCGATAAGTTTTCCTTCTCCGTCATTAATTTCAGAAAGCCGATCCAGAAAATAAGAAAATTGAAGTATATTAAATTCATCGCTTTTCGTTAATTGCTCCAGGGCTTCCTTGTTTCCGTTATGATGTGAAAGGGAGTGACGATCGCGTTTGACTCCAATTTCAGGAACGGCAGGCCCAGTTCCCTCGTTCCCTGTATTGAATGTCACAACCCGAGTCATGTCGGTCTCAAAGGCCAGAACGATGATGTCATACATTGTACGTAGATAATCTCCGAGCTTTTCAAGGGGCACGTTACGGTTAAGTTTACTGGCGATGCTGGAATCAATTTTCGGTCTTGGAGTTTCTAGCCAAGACTCTGCTCTCTTAGTGCGAATTTCAACTTCACGAACTGCTGTGAGATATTGATCCAGACGTCCTCGGTCTTCTTTGCTTAGTTTATTGGAAAGTGACTTAGCGTCGTTAAGGACCAGGTCAAGCATGCTTTCTTTACGGTGAAGCTTCCGACGTTGTTTAACGATTCCGCCCTCAGGTTCTGTGAATAATTCCTTAAAGACCACAGAGGGGTTCTTTTCGGCGGGAAGTTGTACACCATCAGCACTCACTGCGAGTCGATGGCCCTGATTACTTAACTCGAGAGACGGGAACCTTGTATCTGGTCCGCTGACTCCGGCAATCAATTGATCGATAGAAATTGTATTGCGGTCAGTTGGTCCGTACTTGGCGCCGGTGAGCCAAGTATTGGTTGCTTTGTGAGCGATGCCGAAGGAATTGGGGTGATAGAGACCGGATATTGGGGTAATGTTGGCCCGTTGTTTTTGCAGGGGAGATAGGATACGAGAAAGCTCATATTCTGATCCTGCTTTCTTTATTTCATAGTCGTTGGTATTTACTCCGTTAGGGAGATATATAAAAACACTGCGCTTCGGTTGTTTAATTTTCTCAGTGGCCCGTAAAGGGCGCATGCACTGAAGCATTGGTAAGGCCATTGATACCCCAATACCTTTCAGAGCAAAACGGCGGTTCATTAGCCATTTCTGGGTCGTTATTGTGCTCATTATTACAACTAAGTTATTAAGGTATTAATAAATCTAAGTGGTTTATTATCAGTGGTAAAGTTATAATATTTTCTTATGAATTTTCGCATTATTATTATGGTAAGAGTCGAGTCAAATTTCCGTACTGTTTATTCGATTTGGCCTGACAACTTACAAATTTGGACATAAGATAAATTTAGTTTAACCGCTCAAAAAACTATGGGTCAAAAAATGGCATTTTTCTTAATCTGGCAGGCCATCGCAATGCTGGTAATTTCCCTTGGCTTCGCGGCTCCGCCGACTCCGCGAGAGATGCCGGATCTAATAAATGAGAAGATTGATTTTGCTACCGATATTAAGCCAATCCTACAAAAGAACTGTACTAATTGTCATTCTAATGGAAAAAGCAAGGGAGGCTTCAGTATTGATCATGTGCATTCTGTCGAGGCTGGAGGAGATAGTGGTCCGGCAATCGTTAAGGGAAAGGGTTCAGCTAGTTTGCTAGTTAAGTTGTTGCTGAGCAATGATTCAGATGAGTTTATGCCGCCTAAGGGTGATCGGTTACCTCTTAATGAGGTTGCACTTTTGCGCGCATGGATAGATCAAGGACTGCAATGGGAGAAGGGATTCACTTTTGCAAAGTTCCGAAATGCTCCATTGGCTCCTCGTAAGGTCGATTTGCCTGAAGGGTCCGAACCGAACCCGATTGATCGGCTCTTGTCTCCATATTACAAGAAACATAATTTAGATCCCAAGCTATCAGTGAGTGATGGAGTGTATGCACGACGTGCCTTTCTTGATACGATCGGATTGCTTCCAAGTTCGGCAGAGGTGACGAAATTCAGTGCCGAGAAAAATGAAGAAAAGAGAGTCCGCCTCGTTTCTGAATTGCTGAATGATAATGAGCGCTATGCGGAGCATTGGATTACTTTTTGGAATGATTGCTTTCGTAATAGTTATACTCGCCAGTACCATGGCGGGGGAGGTAAAAAAATTACTGATTGGTTGAGGAAATCTCTGATTGAAAATAAACCTTATGATCAGTTCGTTCGCGAACTGATTAATCCGGTAAATGGTTCTGATGGCTTTATCAAAGGCATTGTATGGCGAGGAACGGTCAATGCTTCACAAGTCGCGGAAATGCAAGCTGCTCAGAACGTTGCTCAAGTCTTTCTTGGTTTGAATATTAAATGTGCTTCTTGTCATGATTCATTTATTAATGATTGGACTCTCAAGCAGACCTATGCGCTGGCTTCGATCTTTTCTGATGGGCCTATGGATGTTCATCGTTGTAATAAGCCGACAGGCGAAAAGGCTTCTCCAGCTTTTCTTTATCCGGAACTTGGCAATGTTGATCCTAAAGCGTCCCGCTCCGAAAGAGTGAAGCAGTTATCAGGGATCATAACCTCACCAAAGAACGGGAGACTTGCGCGAACTGCTGTGAATAGGTTGTGGGCGATATTTCTGGGCCGTGGACTAGTTGAACCGGTCGATGAAATGGATAATCCAAGTTGGAATCAGGATTTGCTCGATTGGCTTGCAGTTGATCTTGTTAATCATAGTTATGACTTGAAGCACACGATAAATCTGATTCTTACTTCTAATGCCTACCAGCGGCCGTCAGTGACTTTTGATGAGGATGCAGAATACATTTTTGAAGGTCCTGTTGTGCGACGCATGTCGGCTGAGCAGTTCCTTGACGGCATTGACCAGGTAATTCTCGCGGCAAATTCTGATGCAAAGGACCGAGACACTGGCCGAAAGCGAGCAGGCATGAGGAACCTTGATAGGCTCATGCGAACTCTTGGGCGACCAAAGCGTGATGTTGTGGTCACTCGACGAGAATCGACCGCGACCACTGCTCAGTTAATAGAGTTATCTAATGGTAAGCCGCTTGCCGATTTAATGGCACGTGGTGGGCAGGAATGGGTGAAGCAGCGGAAGGGGCCTGAGTCAATCATTGGTTCTATTTTTACCAGTGCTTTGGGCCGTCTCCCTTCTAAGATGGAGATAAAGACCGCTCACAAGATTGTTGGGGATCCGATCAACGCTAAGGGGGTAGAGGATCTTCTCTGGATGCTTGCAATGCATCCAGAGTTCCAGTTAATTCACTAAATATAACAAAGCAATAAATGAAGACTAACATTGATCGACGTGATTTTATTTCAACGGCCTCGACCGCGACACTCGGTGCGCTGGCTGCCGGCTCTCCGTCCAAGTCTTTGGCTGCCGAGATAAAGGAACAGGCTCTCAATTCTACTGCGGATACTGTCATAGTTCTTTGGATGGCGGGAGGCATGGCCAGTACGGACACTTTTGATCCAAAACGTTACGTTCCGTACGAGAAGGGACTTGACCCAAAACGTGTCCTGTCCACTTTTCCCGCCGTTGATACTGCCGTTGATGGGCTCAAATTCACAGAGGGATTAGAAAAGATAGGTGCGGTCATGGATCGTGGTACTTTGATTAAAACTTACCAAGCTGCTGACCTTGGGTTCATTCTTCATAGCCGCCACCAATATCATTGGCACACTGCTTATGAGCCACCGCTAACAGTGGCTGCTCCGCACATTGGTTCATGGATCTCTCGTACCCTTGGGCCGCTCAATCCGGACCTTCCGGCTTTCATTGATATTGGACAGACTTTTGACAGTGGAGAGAAAGAATCTCTCAAGGCTTTCCATACATCGGGATTTTTAGGTAGTGAGTTTGCACCTTTCTTCCTCGTCGAACCTGATCAGGCAGTTGAGGCGGTCAAACCTCCTGAAGGAATGAGCGATACGCGCTTTGCTAAACGATATCAAGAGTACAAGAAGTTACTTGCCGACAGTCCGGTACAGCGGCACGGATCTGAATATCAACGTGAATCTCTATTAAAGTCGATTGATAATGCACATCGGCTTCTCTCTAGCCCTAAGGCTCGCAAAGCTTTTGACCTGAGCCTCGAATCGAAGGAGAGCTACGATACTTATAAGGTAGGTGGTCGTTTTGGGCTTGGATGTCTTCTTGCTCGCAGGTTAACTGAAGCGGGGGCTCGTTTCATTGAGGTTACTCATGGTTACTATCCATTTAAATATTGGGACACTCATGACAATGGGCACACTAGGATGAAGGATCTTAAGACTATGATTGATGCGCCCATTGCTCAGCTC
>JASLJT010000140.1:0-17709 GCA_030747955.1 Verrucomicrobiales bacterium
GTCTTCTCCCAGTTCTTAAACCATTCGGGACGTTTCTCATATTCAATGTTCCCGGAAACTTCCCCAACCTTATCCACCTGAATAGTCTTAGTGAAATTCAATCGGGCCATAGCAGCGACTGCCGGAGCCGTAGTGTAAAGAATAGCTATAAAAACCAAGGCCCAGCCCGCTGACAAACGAGCGTCACTGACCTTCTTCACCGTAAAGAACCTAATAATAACATGAGGAAGACCCGCAGTGCCAATCATGAGGGAAAGGGTATAAGCAAACATGTTTAATTTACTTCCCATTACACTGTTAGTGTATTGACCAAAACCAAGATCAGTAATCACTGTGTCCAATTTCTGCAACAACGGAGTACCATCTGATACGTTACCAATGAAGCCAAGTTGAGGGATCGGATTGCCAGTCAGTTCCAGCGAAATGAAAATAGCGGGGACCGTATATGCAAAGATAAGAACAACGTACTGAGCTATCTGCGTATACGTAATACCCTTCATCCCGCCAAGGACCGCATAGAAGAACACGATCCCCATTCCAATAAATAATCCAGTATTGTAATCCGTTTCAAGGAACCTTGAAAACGCAACTCCAACACCCTTCATCTGGCCTATAACATAGGTGACCGAGACAACTATAAGACAAAGAACAGCTACTAATCTTGCTGTTTTTGAATAAAAACGCTCACCAATAAATTCAGGTACGGTAAATTTTCCATACTTGCGTAGATACGGAGCCACTAAGAAGGCCAGCAACACATAACCTCCTGTCCACCCCATAAGAAAAACTGATCCTCCGTAACCAGAAAAAGCAATTAGCCCTGCCATTGAAATGAAGGATGCGGCACTCATCCAGTCAGCGGCCGTGGCCATACCGTTGGATATTGGACTGATATTCCCACCAGCAACATAAAATTCCTTAGTTGACTTGGCCTTACTCCAAATGGCAATGCCTATGTAAACAGCAAAGGTAAAACCAACGATAAGATAGGTCCAATATTTGACGTCCATTATGACTGCTCCTCTCCATTGGCTTGAACTTCTTCCCTACCATGACCAGTGCCAGCAAACTCACGATCGAGCCGATTCATCAAACGAACATAAACAAAGATAAGAACCACAAACACATAAATGGAACCTTGCTGAGCCATCCAAAATCCGAACTGCGCTCCTCCAATTGAAATCTTATTCAGTTGTTCAACAAAAAGAATTCCACAACCATAAGAAACAACAAACCACACCACTAATAATTTTAAGACACAACTGATATTTTTTTTCCAATATTCCTGCCTTGTCATCCCTGAACCTGAAGGAATCGAGGGATTTTCAGGTTCACTTTTTTGATCATTCATGGGGCTATATCTAAAAATATTTAAATAATTGTTAAATTACTTGGGGTAAAAAGCACTTAATCTTAACTTATTATTAATTCCAATACGTTGCCGTGTAAATCATTAACACGTAAACATTAGGAGAATAAAAATAGATTAATTCAAAGATGCCTGGAACAGAAACCAATACCGTGATCACTGATGATTTTACCCGACTAGGAACAAAGCCCCCTTTCGGAGAAGAATGCCTTATCCTGATACCAAATAAAATCAGTAAATCTGACCTCCTAGCGCTGACCTCGGACATTAAAGCCACTGAATCAAAACTGATCCTGCTACTTGATTCATCGCATCCAAGAAATGACGAACTAGGAATAGATTCAAACGATCCTCATTTCTACGGGCTGACCGAAGCCATCATGTCATTCGATTTCAGCTCCGGATCCGATGATGAGTTAAGATCCATTATTGAACCCTTCAAAAACAACGGCAATACGATCATTTATATTCCAGCCAAGGCCTCAGTTAAGAAAGGGGCTAATTTTCATTTTCCCTCCAATGATCTCAGAAAAATACTCAGCCTCGGCATTCCCAGTATTCCCCTCTTCATAGAAAGAATATCAGAGACCACGCTATCCATTGATAAGGAACAAGGCACAATCCATTCCTATGGTGAAATCCTAAGAGGAGCCGACCTGACAATTCCAAGCTTTCAGGAATCACTCCTCGAAGCCGGAGAAAAAGCATTCAGTAGTCACAGTATCTTTAATGATTCTCTGCCCTATTCGATCATCAAGGGCCTTAAAAATTATGGATCAAAGACCACTATCTTTGATGGAAATGACGGCACTGAACTCGTATTCACTAAAGTCTTCGCTGCTGCCGCCGCACTGAGTCGTGTAATCAAAAAAGAAACCCAGAAAAAGCGTGTCGGCATTGTACTCACACCAGGGAGGGGAGGACTCATTGCAAATCTGGCAGTTCTACTATCGGATAAAATTCCAGTCAATCTAAACTTCACTGCAGGATCCGATGCCATCACGTCCTCTGTGGAACAGGCGGATCTGGACAAAATTATTACGGCAGGAGCATTCGTTGAAAAGTATCCAGGGTTCCCTTGGCCCGACGACGATAAGATCCTGTTCATTGAAAAAATTCTGCCTCCATTAAAGAAAAAGAAGAAAATCATGTTTTGGTTCATCGCTTTGAAATTTTTCTCTCCGAAAACACTAGCTTCAAGGCTGGGCATAGCGAAAGAGGGCGGTGAGAAGGAAGCTGTTCTTCTCTTTACCAGCGGCAGTTCAGGGAACCCTAAGGGGGTAGTCCTCACCCATCGCAACATTCTTGCCAATGTTTCACAGTTCGGCAGCAGACTCGATCTCAGTGACGAAGATAAGGTCCTAGGATGCTTACCGCTCTTCCATAGCTTCGGATCAACCGTCACGCTATGGTACCCCATGCTTGAGGGAGTTGATCTCGTCACTTACCCGAGCCCCTTAGATCCCCCCAAACTCGCTAATCTTATTCAGAAGCACAAGGTGACTCTCCTCTTAGCAACTCCGACATTTCTAAGAGGTTACATGCGGAGAGTAGATCCTCAACAACTCGAAACCATTAAGTATGTAGTGACCGGCGCTGAAAAACTACCTCAAAAGCTTGCAGAAGCCTTTTCAGAAAAGTTCGGTAAGAAAGTAATGGAAGGGTACGGACTAACTGAAACTTCACCCGTTTCAAACGTAAACATTCCAAATGTCGATACTCAAAGTAATCAGCAACTGATTCCTAGCGAACGGTTCGGGTCAGTTGGTCAGTTTTTACCCGGTGTCGCAATAAGAATCACTGACACTAATGACGATGCACCGGTGCCGATAGATCAGAGTGGAATGATTTGGCTGAAAGGATCAAACATCTTCAAAGAATACCTTCACCTCCAAGATCAAACCAACGAAGTCATTAAGGATAAATGGTTCAGGACTGGAGACATTGGCAGAGTCGATGAGGATGGGTTCCTCTTCATAGAAGGAAGACTATCAAGATTCTCGAAGATTGGCGGTGAAATGGTTCCTCATGAAACGATAGAAGCGCATGTGAACAAGGCCCTCGGTTATGACTCGGAGGCCGAAAAGAAAATCGCCATTGTAGGAGTTCCCGACGAAGCCAAAGGTGAGGCTCTGGTAATGCTCTGTTCAGTTGAGATGGATAATGATTCGATAAAAGCACTCCGACAGAAACTCTTAGATTCGGGCGTAGCTGCCCTTTGGATTCCAAAGAAAATAGTTAAAGTCGAGGAAATACCTTCACTAGCTTCTGGAAAACTCGACATTAAGGGATGCGAGGAACTGGCAAAGGCCCAGCAATAGTCGCAGGCACCCCTCTCATCGTGGATCCACTCCTTAAGCGGTTAATTAATTCTGGACCGGTCCCGTTCAGGGACTACATGAACAGTGCCCTCTATGATGAACATAGCGGCTACTATAGTACTAATATTCGAGAAGTAGGTAGGACTGGTGACTTCTCAACCTCAACTACACTGAATAATTCATTGGCAAATGCCATAGCTAACTGGATTCAAAGAATATGGAATCAAGACAAAGACCTTCCCCGCTCAATCATCGAAATCGGTGCAGGCAACGGATCCCTGGCTAAGCAAATAATAAAACGGATCGGTTTCTGGTCACGATTGAGACTTGATTATCATATCGTTGAAACATCAGAACCACTACTTAAATTACAAGTTCAACGGCTCGGAAAAAGAAAACCATTCCAATGGCACAAAGATCCGCGATCTGCTCTAGAGTCCTGCTCAGGCAAAGCATTAATAATATCCAATGAACTGATAGATGCATTCCCTGTAGAATTAATTCAATGGGAACACCAAAAAGAAAAGTGGCGAAGAGTGATGGTTCATTCAGATAATCAGGGATGGACTACCAGTGTCGGCAATGATTACGAAATTCCAAAAAAATCCTCATTGCTAGAATTACATAATTTTAAAGATGGACAACGCGTCGAAAGACACGACGACTTCGTTAGATGGTTCCACTCCTGGATAGGATTCTGGGAACAGGGACACATGCTCAGCATTGATTACGGCGACGAATTCCCAACCCTTTATGAAAGGCGCCCCAACGGAACTGTCCGGGCATACTTCGCACAAAATCGTTTCGAGCAAATACATGAAATTCTTGCAAGACCCGGGCACCAGGACATTACCTCGGACATCGACTTCACTGACATTAGAAATCGCTTACTCATAGATGGATTAAAGGAAATCAAATATCAGACCCAAGCCGAATTCATTGCAGATCATGAAATCAGCGCATCGACTGGGGATCCCTCAACCAATCCACACGGAGCAGGTGAGGCATTCAAGGTTCTTTGGCACCGTAAGACCTGAATTATCCAATAAAATTCACTTCCCCAACAGACAAGGTCTTGACATCATGGCCAGCAAAGAAGATCTCTGAGATAATGAAATTTGCACTATGTAATGAAACCTATGTCGGTTGGGATTTCGATGCTACTTGTGAGCACATTGCCAGTACCGGTTATGATGGAGTTGAAATTGCACCATTCACCCTCAAAGATGATCCTAGAGAGATCAGTGAAAGTGATGCTACTAAGATTGGCGCAATAGCCAAATCAGCAGGCCTCGAAGTGGTTGGGCTCCATTGGCTCCTTGTCAAACCTGCCTGGCTTCATCTCACAACTGATGATCCTCTATTACAAAAAGATACAGTTAATTTTGGAAAGCACCTCGTCCGAACCTGCGCCGCCATGAATGGCAAAGTCATGGTATGGGGAAGCCCCAAGCAAAGAAACATTCTTCCTGAATGGGACAGGAGTGACTCGATTCAACGTGCCGTTGAAACTCTATCTAAGATTTGTGAAACCGCAGCGGAATGTGGTGTCACCATTGCAATGGAACCTTTAGCAAAAGCAGAAACTAATTTTCTTAATACGGCTGAGGAAACAATTGAACTCATTAACAAAATTGATAGCCCAGCATGCAGGCTTCATCTCGATGTTAAAGCGATGAGTGATGAACAAAAATCCATACCTCAAATAATCACCGAAAGCAGCGATTACATCGAGCACTTCCATGCCAATGATCCCAACCTCAGGGGACCAGGGACTGGAGAAGTTCAATACGGCCCCATCGTCGAATCCCTCAGGTCTGTAGATTATCAAGGGTACGTTTCAGTCGAAGTTTTCGATTATAGTCCGGACCCTGAAACCATCGCAAAGGAAAGCATCACCTTCCTCAAGGAGGCTTTTGGTAAATAAAAAGGGTTCACCCGCAAGCAAGTGAACCCTCAAAAATAATTTACAGAAATCCAATTAAGGAATTGAGATTCTTTCTCCGATCCGTATCAGGCTACCACTGATACCGTTAACCTGCCTCAGAGCTGCAACTGACGTGCCGTAGTTGCGCGAAATGCTATAAAGAGTATCACCCCTCTTCACGGTATGGACACTTTGCTTGGAAGCATAAGTTTTCTGAGGCTGAGGCGAAGGCGGTTGAATCGCAATGTCACCGCTACCAGGAGGAACGTAAGGATCGCCCACTGGCTGACTGTAAAAATCATCCCCTCCTCCAGACTGCGAAGCATAAACGTTGTTGTATTCCTCCGCCGTAGCATAAGGGTCACTGTAAGGCTGGCCCTCCTTCCCTTTATAAACAAGGGCCCCCGTCTTTTTCTGCGTACAGGAAATACTCAGTAGGGAAATTAAAGTAATTGATGTAAGGATCGTAATCTTCTTCATAGTCACGGACATTGTTTGTGTGAGCTGATATTTTACATATCCTAACTAGAAGTCAAGGCCGCGTTGCAATTTCAATCCTATAGTGCACGGAAAAACACCATTTATTTGATCTTGAATGCATAATCCAAGAATCACAAAGCCAACTCAAGGCCCTGTCGTCAATTTAAGAGAAGTAAAATAAGGAGTACTTTTAGCGCCGATTAAACAGCTCACGAATCCTGTCCACGTCAACGTCCCTTGGAATTTCTCTATTGCCACGGCGCCCACCAAGATTCAAACCCTCAAGGGCCTTTTGAGCCTCATTGCGATTTGAATTTGCTCCGGCGCTCTGCTTCTTCCTGGCAGCAACCGCCTCAGCCTCCTTCGCCGCATCTTCAAAGCTACTAGGAGTAACTTCGCCAGAGAGGTAACCTTCCAACTCTTCAAGCCACGCATCTATGTCCTGATGCTCCGGGTTACTTTTGACTAGAGTCACCATTGAAGTCAATGCGACTCTCGTCTTACCGGCCCTGAGTAAATCAAGGTATTTGGCCCACTTCAACTTTGGAAGCGTCTTATTTGTAAAATTAATTTCAGCTTCAGTGCTGTCATTCGCGGCAACCAAAGTGATCTCCTGAGAAATTCTCTTATCCCATGCAGCGGTCAACTCCTTGACTCTTTCAGGTTTACGGTAAATAGGAAAAATCGTTGACTCGTAAATGCCACTAATATCCATAGGAGCACGGGGCCAATTTTTGAGGGCAGTTAGCGTCGATTGCAACTCATAAACTTCCGCAAAAGTTGAACCTGTTGCTCCTGAATGCAAGATCCTCCTAGATTTGCCAAGGTAAGGATAAGCTGACAAGCAATTATCCATTAACGTAGTTAACTCAGGGACGAGCGACTCCTTACTTTTATCCTCAGGGATTTGCGCTGCCCTGAGAGTGAGGACTAGGAACTGCAACTGCAATCGTCTGGCCGTAGAGTGCTCCCGTGAACTGAGATTATCTTTATTCTTGGATTTCCAATCACGGTACTCTGATTCCTTAGCTCCTTTCCTAGTAAAATTAATTTCCTTGTAACACTTTAGATAAAACTCATATGCAGAAATTGGGGAAGCAGATGCGGCCCGGAACGCCGATATCGCCGCAGCATGAACTCCGTACCGACCCTTCTGTACATTGCCCTTTATGTTTTTAATAGTACTCAACATCTGCGCCTTCTCCGTAGGAGTTAGCGGCTGGTCCTGCGCAAGCGAAGGTAATGATAAGAAAATGAGGGGAATTCCCAAAGTGAAGAGTTTGATAAGCTTCATATAACTAAAATAGATCCCAAGGGTTAAAAAATCAATACTCCTATAAAATTCACATAATGGCACTGTAATTCTTTAATAATAGGATTTAAGACCCATCATTCAGTATAATATCCTCTCTTTTCGAAGATATTCCTGATTTTTTGCAGCCAATTCTGCAGACATGGCTTTAATCCTATCGGAAACACTTATCACCGTTTCGTTTAATGTCGAAGTGCCCGCAGTCACGCCCACGTCCTTAACCCCTATGAACCAATCAAGAATTAGATCTTCGGGCCTTTCTACCTGAACGGCCCTACATCCAAGGCCATGCACTGTGGACACCAATTGCGATGTGTTATTGCTGTTAGAACCACCAACGACTACAATTAAATCACAAAACTCAGACAAATCCTTCACTGCCTTCTGTCTATTCTTTGTGGGCGAGCATACCGTATCAATGAACCTGACTTCGCATTCATTCCTCATCGAGCGTATCTTGTTTACCAATTCATCGACCCTCCCAATGGGTTGAGTGGTCTGCGAAACAATGCCAACCTTTCCCTCATAGGGCACATCTGATATGTCCTCTTCCTTTTCGATTACTATGGCTTGTGGGAAATCTCCAACGATCCCATTCACTTCAGCGTGTCCCTTTTTTCCTATGACTACAGGAAAGAATCCGGAACCAACTAAAGAGGCAAGAGATTCATGCACCTTATGAACTAGAGGACATGTAGTATCAACGACTCTCCTGTGAGGCGACGACCAACGAAACCGATCAGATTCAGAGGCGCCATGAGCAGTAATAATTACGGTCCCCTCAATGTCTGTCATGGGGGCGTTCAGATCCCCTTCCATGACCCCATTTTCCGTTAGCTCCTGGCTCACTAACGGATTATGAACCAGCTGCCCAAGGACAGTAACTTCCTTTTCATTATATGTGCTTCGAGTTGCCGATAAGGCATCCCTCACACCAAAACACATCCCGTAATGAGATGCTAAATGTACATTTAATCGATTTATCATTTCTTTTTCTATCTGCATTTAATTATATACTTTGTGATACAAAGCATTCTTACAAAAAAATAAATTTTATGAACTTCCCTGCGCAACAATTTGCTCAAGTAACCTCAAATACTCCTTGAATGCCTTTTTTCCTGAACGGGTCAGTAAATATTTTGTCACCTTGCGCCGCTTAAGCTCTTTCTTAGTAGACACATAACTCGCCTTCTGAAGAGATCTCAGATGAGTAATAAGATTCCCATCACTCATCTTTAACTGATCTTTGAGCTCTTGAAATCTCCATTCACCCCTAGAGGCAAGCATTGTCATTATAGACAACCTGCCTTTTTCATGGATCGTTTTATCAAGCTTCTCGAAATCAATCATATCAAATGATCTTCAGGAAACAGGATTCTTTTCCTCCTTGCGCAAAAGAACACCAAAGCCATGAACTAAATGTAAAAGTCCAAAAGTCAGCATCATCATCACTGCCCCGGCACCGAGCGTATTAATACCCAGTATCGCAGACATGGCAGGACCGTACTTCATCCAAACCAAAAATATGACACTTCCGGATATTAAAAATGCCCATCCTAGTCGCCTCAATGAACGCGGCGCCGCTCCACCCATCGATAAAATAGCAACACCGTAGCAAAGGACCCAGACCAGAGCACAAAGCTCAATTTCTTGTTCTACGACTTCATACGAAATAATCCCCCCAGCAATAGCGGCCGGAGCACATGCAAAGCACGTATGCTTTAGTCCTGAAGATAAAAAAGTAACGCCTTCCTTCCTGGCTCGCCTAAATAATAAAAAACCATTGAAGGAATCACCGATGATCAGAGCAATTGCCCAGGTCCAAAAGAACTTATACCCGCTCACATAAATCTCCTTCTGGTCATGATATAAGAAATAAAAGCCAATTAACATTGCCAACAATCCACCGAAAATCGCTGCTGGCGCTGAGAGGGCTCTGTAAATGGTTGCCTTTTCCATCATTCCTCGAATCACCTTCAAATGCTCTAATGCATGGTCTGAATCTTTCATTGCATTAACTTTGTATCACAAAGTTAATGCAATGAAAGGAATTTCTCCTCTTTTATCCAGCTGACGATAGGATCAAATGATCCGAAAAAAGTAACGGCCAGTGAGACCCAATTCATAGTCCCTCATGCCATATCGTCATAAATTATAATCTTCTAGTGGAAAATATGATAAGATTCTCAATTTTGCTCTGTTTTGTATGTTATTTATTCAGATATTTAGTAAGATCCGGGCATTATCATTATTTCCGTAATTAAAAAGAATTGTCAGCAATTGACTCTTCCTTGATGACCCAAGACAACCCATTTGAGGATTCCATTTTTGACCCTGACTCATTGATTCAGTCAGGTAAGGGCATCTCACTTTACCCCACGGAACTTAGCTTAATTAGAGACCAGATCTTTTCGTCCAGCCACTCAACGAACCAGAGAGGCAATATCCTAATGGTAAGTTCACCAAGTGCAGGCCACGGAAAAACTCACCTCATTTCTGAGGCCCTAAAGAGCCACTCCTCGGTCTCAACACCAGTACAAATTAATCTATCAACCCAATCGCACTGCGGTTATTCTTTTATTCTCCAACAAATAATATCCTACCTTTCAGATAGACCTCCTGAAAAATCCCTCTCGCCGTTAGCGGCAATGACTAGATCATTATTTGCTGACCTTATATGCAATCTGGTCACTAATGAAATTGTACCAGTAGAAAACAAATCAACAGCCATTAAAGGTCTGAATCAGCATTACGATAAAATGCTCAATCTCAAGGACCACTCATCGCTCATCGCAGAATGGTTCAAGCAAAACATTACGTCACTCTTTCCGCATCTAGTCACCGCCCTCATCAATAAGACAGGACTATCAAATGAATCCTGTGAATTTTGGATTGAGATTCTCTACGGATGCGAACTTGATGGACCGGAGCTTATAAAAAAAGAAATCAATTCACTAACTGATCATGATGCAAAAATTCGCATAGGAGAATTCAATACATTCATCACTCAGGACCAGCCTCTGGTCCTTGTGTTCGATCACCTTGATCTCTTATATAAGAATACTGAGAAGAGTCTAAAACTGACGCAACTACTAGCGGACATTGGTCAACAAGCTGTGGTCCCTTTAACTATTCTGGCAATCAATGATGATCTGTGGGAATCAACATTCACCAATGCCATTCCTTCGGCCATCAGGGACAGGATAAACGAAAGAAATGTACAACTCAAAGGCATACCTTTTCAGACCGCTAAAGAACTGATCCGGTACCGCATGGAATGCGCAAATCTAGAATCTGATACCGTTAGTGGCTTTATTGATAGGATAGATTTGGAGGGATTCTATCAATCGACTCCAAAGGAGGGCCTCCCATCACCACGCCAAATCCTACGAATGGCATCTTCAGAATGGGTAAAGGGCAGAACAGACAAAGTCTTACTGAGCAAACCTTCTACTGCCAAAAGACCGGAACTTACTCAGAATTCCAATTCCTCGGAAACTTTACAGAGGATTCAGAAAATGATGCGCTCGGTCAATCAAAGGACCGAACCAAAACTCACTCAATGCACAGAAAATATAGCCGATTTGCCTTGGAAAGAACCTGATGAAAATGCTCCAAGCTCGGTCAAAGATTTCGCCGATCAAAGAAATGAATTATTTTCGAGCGGACAAAGTCTGTTCGACACCGAGGCGATCCGATACACACTCGAAATGGCGGGCAGAAGATCTCCCATTATTGAATATAGAGAATTTGATGTGCATGGAGAATCTTCAGCATCCTCTTGGCTTTCACCCGAAATGGAAATTATCTTCGGATTTGAGCCAGCAGAAAGGATCCCGTACTGGAGGGCCTTAGTGGATCAGGCAGAGAATAGCCCAATGGAAAGCTCCAAAGTTATTGCTTTCAAATCTCCTGACGAAGAAAATTTTCAATTTGATGTATTGAACGGAACCGCAAGAAAAAATCTCGATGTTCTTGAATTAGATCGCGAAGAATTAGCTTCAATTGCCGCAGGAAGATCCATCATAACCGCTTCGAATTCTGAAGAGGAAACATTTTCTGAAATCGCACCGGAACTTGAATTTTTATGGCGCCGCATCACACGACCCGTTAGTAACGTTTCCTCAGAAAATTAGTTAAGCTCAGGCTTATCTGGAAAAGAGGATAACATTTTATAATAAGGTCCCATCGTAGAAAGAAGCTCTTTCCACAAACCTTCATCAGCATCTAAGCTGGCCGCTATCGGAACCGGTTTTCTTGTTATCCAGGAACGTTGCTGAAGTTCATACTCAAGCTGTCCTTCAGACCAACCAGAATATCCAACGAATGCCCTAATAAAAAAACCTTCCCTTAACCTATGTAATGCTTCCTCTGATGATAAATGAGTATCAAAACCAAGTTCCTCACCCTGAGCATCCCAATTAATAGAAGCGAAAGTCAACTGATCAGAACTGACAGGCCCCCCCAAAAAAACAGGCAAGTCACCCAGTTCACGCATTGCATCTATCTGAATCACCTCTGAGACCTTCTTCCCCATCGGTTTATTAAGAATGAACCCAGCGGCTCCATCATCATGCTTATGGTTCGTGAGCAAGAGAACACTACGCTCGAATCCAGGATCCGTTAAAGAGGGATCCGCAAGAATCAATGATCCTTTTAAACATATTTGCTCAGGTTCTTTAAAGCTCACTTCTATTTGTATTTAGTTACCAAATCTGAATTCAATGAATAATTCAAATCCAAATTTGATGAATAATGTCTCATTTTAGGCTGTGAGTAATCCTAATATAAGGTAATCATTAAATCATGCTTGAACTGACCGAATTACTAGAATCCGGAAATAATCTGAACCAAAGCCAAATTGCGATGGCCGCAGAGGCATTACTGAAAGAGGATGACGAAACGGCAACGAAGACTGAATTTCTCAAAGCCCTCTCAGCGAAGGGAGAAACACCGGCTGAAATTGCCGCTTTCGTTGAAGCTTTTCTGGAGCATGCAGTCGATCCAGGTTTTAGACCAGAAGACTGTAACGGGCCCACGATTGATGTTTGTGGGACCGGGGGAGACAAGCTAGACCTATTTAATATTTCCACAGCGTCCGTCTTTGTATTGGCAGGTGGCGGACTGACCGTATTAAAACATGGGAACAGAGGAATCACCTCAAAGAGCGGAGGAGCAGATGTACTCGAAGAACTTGGAGTCCCAATTGATCTTCCCGTTCCTGCGCTCCGTGAGTGTGTTCTTGAAAACGGCGCAGGATTTTTGTTTGCTCCTCTCTATCATCCTGCCTTCAAGGCAGTGGTCCCTGTGCGTAAGGCACTGGCCGAGGAAGGAATAAGAACCGTATTCAACTTGATCGGGCCTCTCCTGAACCCGGTCCGCCCAGAGCATCAATTAGTGGGAGTATTTGATTCGGCCTTCACTTCTCCATTTGCTGAAATCTTAGGCCGATTAGGCAGAAAAAAAGCCTGGGCAGTTCACGGAAAGGGACAAGGAGGAGAAGGGCTCGATGAATTATCTCTTTCCGGAAAAACTAAAGTTTCAGAGTGGACCGGAACCGATGTCAACGAATCCGAAATCACACCCGAAGAACTTGGCCTTGAGTCTTGTGCCATTTCTGAACTTAAGGGAGGCGATCCAAAAGAAAACGCTTCAATACTAAACTCCATTCTGGACGGAACGGACTGCGGACCAAAGCGTGATATCGTTGCTCTTAATGCAGCTGCAGGGTTCGTTATTTGCGGCTCAGCGTCTAATATGACTGATGGCTTTGAAATGGCGCTTGAAGTCATTAAAGACGGCCGAGCACATGCAAAGCTTACTGCACTAAGAGGCTTCAGCGCTAAAGAATAAATACTTATTAAATAAAGGACCTAAGCCAGCCCTCACTCTTTCCATTGGCCAGGACGTCTCTTCTTTTTCTTGTAGCGGCTTACCATTTTCTGACCCGATGATTTCTCATCTTCTGAGGAAACCTGAGCCCGGCTCCCGTCCTCATGCTTAATATTTAGCAGATTCGATGATTCGTCTGATTTTACATTCTTCCCGCGACATTCCTCGCAATACTCCTCCCCATCATCAGCGACCCTAAAAATAAGATCCTCATCATCATTTTCAGTCTTTCCGCAACTGGCGCACAGATGCAACGGCTCATTTTCTGGAACTTTAGCGGCCTCAAATTTGCTGCGTCTGGACGCTACCTGGGCCCTCATCTGCAATGACCTTTTCATTCCAGGAACAAAGACGATAAAGAAATTACCTAGAGAAATAATAATCGACACTAATAGCCAAAGGTTGGTAACTGCATCAATAAAAAATAACCCAGCTGAAAAAATAGCAATCCAAAATAATCTTACCGGAATGATACCAAAAAGCCTCACTATGTAATTCGGATTATACACTGCACATGCAAACAGAATAGACTCAATCAAAAGAACACTACTCATAGCTTGTGTTTGGCCAGGAATTAGAAATTCCGCAATGACCATACCTGCAACACCGCCAATCAAATACAGCGTCAATCTGAAACTTCCCCAAATACTCTCCAACATATTGCCGAGAAAAATAGAGAAGAAAACGGCAAAGAACATGAATATGATTCCATTGAATCCAACCCCCACTGGCGGAGGCATCACTACAAAACTGACAATCCTCCAAACTTCTCCATTCAAAATTAGATCTTTATCCAGATAAATTTTTAATAGCAGCGCAGGATCATTACGGACCGAAGTGAGAAACCATACTAATGCCTGCAGACACATGATAATCTTCACGATTCCGGGAACCGCAATCCAACCAAATCTACGCTCTAAACGATCAACTAAAGGCATTACAAATAGTCAAAGACCTTCGATGGTATTTCATAAATAAGCAAGACCTTGAAACTCTTCTTTCCTTATTAAAACAATATCAATCGTCACCCTATTTTTTTCCCTTTTCCCTTATCAAAATTAATAAGGATTCGATCTCATTAATTAAAGATAGCCTGCTCTGTTCATGAGCCATTCGGAGAGCCTTTTCCGCCAAGATTTTGGATTTCATGTACTCCCCTAATTCCAAGTGTGCTGCCGCTAAGATCCTTATAAAATCGGGGTTCTGACTCGCTCCAGGAGAACTCATGAGGAACTCAGCCAGCCTGACCGCTTCTTTCCCATCTCTCAACTCTTCCTCTTCAGCGGTCGATCTTATCAGAGCAAGGCCACGAAGAGCGGGGATAGTTTTTGAATTTACTTTGAGGGCTTTGGTGAATGCCTCGGATGCTGGCACAGATTGCCCTAGGGTATAATAGACATCACCTAACAAGGTTAAGGAATTCGGATCATTAGGAAATTGCTTAACTATTCCGAGAGCCTCTTCAATTGCAGATTTATTTTTTCCTGCCTGAGCAAGCGCATAGATCTTTCTCATAAGCATACTCTTTGAACTGGGATTAAGATGCGATGCCGCTTTGAATTGAGTAAGCGAATCTTTAAATTTCTTCTCTTCTGCAAAAATCTCACCAAGAAAGAAATGGACTTCTGATAATTGCGAGGACTTTCGGGAACCAGGATCACTTCCAGGTATAATCTTGTGAGTAGAAAGGAAATCCTTAAGGTAATCTCCGGCATCACTAACATAACCTGATCTACGATATACTGATGCCACTGAAATTGGATCCTTCTTAAATTCCTTACCGGCCCAAGTCCCCCTAAAAGGTGAAGACTCACGCAACGCAACTTGAGGACCGAGCCCCATCTTTAACTGGTCTTCAAATACCAAATCCACATCAGCAAGTCCCTTGTAAATCACAGTCATCCAGGAACCTTTATCAATCAGAAAACTTGTTGGGACCGGGAGATCTCGGTGCTGATAAATCGTTTCCAGGATTAATGTATTCAAGACACTAACAATACGCTCATTAGCAAATCCGGCCATTCCAACATAACCCGAATCCTCTAGGATGGAGGCAATCTTTTCAGGTAGGATCTTTTGATCATCGGAAAGCCCATCCACTGAAAGGGCTACGACTTTTAGTCCTGCCTGATTAAAACGCTTATTGGCAGCACCAAATTCCCCAAGCTCCGAGATACAAGGCGCACACCAAGAAGCCCATAAATTGATTAGAACTGGTCCATCTTTCGTTAAATCATCAATGAAAACAAATTTTCCATTCGTATCGATGTATTTTAATTTTTCAGGTAATTTTAAAGGTTGGGAGAGCCTGATCCTGGCAGTCTCTACCGGATCAGGCATGGTAGGGACAGAAGGTACTAATTCAGTCTTAATATCTTGCACTAGAACCGCTTCCGTTTTTCCCTGCCTGATAATAAACTTTTTACCTGAAGATATACCGGCAAATGATTCGGTATGACCGGAGGGCCACCGGACCTTCACCGAATTAATCTCACCCGAAGCACCAAGACCAAAGTGTAACCACTTACTTGATTGACTCAAAAAACTATCCCCGGCATAAAGAGTACGAAAGAGCGTCCGTGATCCGACCTTCATTTCAACCTTAGCCCCCACTGGATCACGCGGACAATTCTTTTCAGGATCACCATAGAGCCGTAATTTCACCCACCGGTTACCAGTCCTAAGGTCATTCCTTAACAATCTAAGCCGAGGAGCCGTCCGATTCGTAACACAATAGTCGGGGTCACCATCATCATCTAGATCAGTGATAGCAAGGCCACGGCCATCATCGAGGAAATCCAGACCAAGAGAATAAGAAATTTCAGTAAATTGACCATTACTGAGGTTGTAAAATGCAGAATTACGTTCATTACCACTGAAAGAATTCCCTGACCGAATTCGGCTAGCGAGTTGGGAGAAAGAATCCAAGTACGAGCTGTCAGGATCACTCGTCTGAGATAGTGGTGATTTCGACACGACCTGCCGCCAGTAAAAGCTTCACAAATCACCAGAGTCCTGCTGCGTAATAAATCCATTTGCGACATATATGTCCTGATAACCGTCACCGTCCATGTCCCCTAGCCTTGATGACCATGCCCAACGCCCGACGCTGACCCCAGCACTGAGACTAACATCACTGAAGGAACCGTTGCCTATATTTTTGTATAACGAATTCCCGCGCGCGTGTCTCCTGTAATAGTCCTTTGTGATTTTATCAGCTCCCTTATGAAAACGATCTTGTGAACTTATCCTGTGCCCCGCAGAGGAAAACATATTGCCTACATAAAGATCAGGCTTGCCGTCATTGTCATAGTCTCCCCATGAAACGGACATACCTGGACCCACATCAACTACTCCCGCCTCCTCGGCAACGTCCCTAAAACGAATCCTTGATCCCTCGTTCTTATAAAAATTATTTCGCCCAAAATCATTTGCCACATAAAGGTCAAGGTCTCCGTCGTTATCATAGTCTTCCCATGAAGAGGCATAACTAAACCTACGATTATTTTCATCAAGACCTTCTTTCTTGGTCACATTACGAAATGCCCAATTACCATCGTTGCGAAATAGCGCATTCCTGCCTCCGTTATTTGCATCATGGTAAGGGACTGGCCTTGCAAAGAGGTGATGCCTATTGACTCCGGGTCTCTTATTATAGCAACAAACATAAAAATCGAGATCTCCATCACCGTCATAATCAGCTGCTGATATTGAGTAAGGAACCGCCGCAGGAAGAACCATAGAAGCGCGCTTAGTAAAATTGCCTTCCCCGTCATTATCCATGATAACGACACCATCAAGGACACCTGAAATTAAATCCTGGTCCCCATCATTATCCAGATCAACGAAAAGGTTACCATGGCAGGAGTCTAGGAAATTTGTTCCTGATGCCACTGATCGGTCCTCGAAAGTTCCGTCAACATTTTTGATATAAAGACGGTTCGGCAAACCACCAGGTTGAGCCACATACATATCATCCCGCCCATCGTTATTAATGTCCGCAACGGCTACTCCTTGCCAACCTCCAACATCAATTCCCGTCAACATTTCCAATCGCCCGGTCCAATGGTCCTGTCCTCGATAAAATTGTTCAGTAAATTCAGGGACTTTACCTAATGAGGACTGAGTCACATCAACAAACTGTCCGATCGATGAATAAACAGCACGAAAAGAACCGTCCACTCTGAGAAGTTTCATCTCACCCGATTCAAGATCCCACTTTAAATTTAGGGTTCCTTTTAATTCACGAAAAACTCCATCATGCCTACCAGCAAAATGTACAATCGCCTCACAGCTCACTTTCTTCTTTCCTGAATCTTCAATACCAACGACCTTAAAGCTTGAACGTTCGACTCTACCCCTCAGCGCATGCTCATCAAGAAGTTCACTCATTGACTCTGAAAGCACA
>JASLJT010000141.1:0-8774 GCA_030747955.1 Verrucomicrobiales bacterium
ACAATGGTGACGTCCTTTGGTCATTTCCATACAAAATAAAATACGGAGTCTCTATAGCTATGCCAATTTACCATGACAATGTGGTTCTGGTCTGCGGTTACTGGCACGGTTCGAAGGCCCTCCTATTAGGTGAAGATGGAAAAAGCGTTAAGCTTCTATGGGAAGACAAGGATAATATCCGTGGACTCATGGCACAACCCCTTCAGAAAGATGGGTTAGTCTATTTATTGGATCGGACCAATGGTCTGAGCTGTTTCGAAATAACAACTGGTAAAAAGCACTGGGATGATTCTAAAAATCATATCGTAACGCCTTCAGGAAGAAACCCTCAAGCAACTCTGGTCTGGGCCCATGATGGTAAGCGCCAGGACCGCGCATTGATACTCAACGCAAATGGCGAGCTTCTGTCAGTAACACTGAGCAAGGAAGGTTTTGAGATTCATTCAAGATCACAAATCACCGGAAAGACATGGGCCCATCCAGCCTACAATAGAGGACACATATTTGCTCGAACAGATAAGAAAATTGTTTGCTGGAAACTGAATCAGTAACATCAAAATTGATCCCGAAATGACACACATGTTAAAAATTTCGAAACGGTTCCGCTGGCTCTTTTTTTTGTCACTAATTTGCACTATTCAGGCCAAGCAACCAAATATCATTGTTATCTTGACTGATGATCAGGGCTGGGGTGATCTGAGCCTTAACGGCAACAAAGACCTTTCCACTCCCAATATTGATTCTTTAGCTCATGACGGAGCACAATTCGATCGTTTCTTTGTTTGCCCCGTATGCTCACCCACGCGTGCAGAATTCTTAACAGGAAGATACCATGTGAGGGGAGGCGTGTATAGCACCTCGACTGGAGGCGAACGCTTAGATCTGGATGAACTCACAATTGCAGATACATTCAAATCAGCGGGATATGCCACCGGTGCATTTGGTAAATGGCATAATGGAATGCAATATCCTTACCATCCTAACGGTCGTGGGTTCGATGAATTTTATGGATTTTGCTCCGGGCACTGGGGAGATTATTTCAACCCCCCATTAGAGCACAATGGCCAGATTGTGAAAGGTGAAGGATTTTGCATCAACGACTTCACCGACAAGGCCATCGACTTCATAGATAACTCTATCAAAGAAGAGAAGCCGTTCTTTGCCTATGTTCCCTACAACACTCCTCACTCTCCAATGCAGGTCCCCGATCAGTGGTGGGATAAATTCAAAGACAAAGAAATAAAACTTCATAATCGCGATCCTAGGAGGGAAAATATGCCTCACTTACGTTGTGCTTTAGCAATGTGTGAAAACATTGATTGGAACGTTGGCAGGATCCTTAAAAAAATTGAGGACCAAGGAATTGCTAATGACACTATCGTGGTCTTTTTTCATGATAATGGTCCAAATGGCGTGCGTTGGAACGGTGGAATGAAAGGTCGTAAAGGTTCGACGGATGAGGGCGGAGTACGCTCACCATTACTGATCCGGTGGCCAGGCCATATTCCAAAAGGAAAATTCATTAAGCCAATTGCCTCAGCAATGGATTTACTTCCTACTCTAGCAGATTGCGCAAAAATACCTGTGACGAGTAAAAAAAATCTGGACGGGAGAAGCCTCAAACCTCTGTTGCTACAAAAAGATAGTGCCTGGGAACAAAGGACTTTAATTAATTACTGGAAAGGTAAAACAAGTGCACGGACTCAGCGTTTCCGACTCGATCACCAGGGAAAACTTTTTGATCTTATCAATGACCCAGGCCAACAGATCGATGTGAGCAAGATCCAAACCAAAGTAGTCAAAGAGCTACTTAATGAAGTTACCGAATGGGAGAAAAATGTATTATCCGAGCTAGGTAAAGATAATCGACCCTTCATTATTGGTTACCCCGGTTATCCCTGGACTCAGATACCTGCCCGGGATGGCGTGGCCCATGGCGGAATAAAGCGCTCAGGACGCGCTCCTAATTGCTCTTATTTTATGAATTGGAAAAGTACCAAAGATAAAATTACCTGGGACTGTGAGGTAGGATCAACAGGCACTTATGAAGTTTCAATCCATTATGCACTTCCAAAAGGAGACGAAGGCACTGTCTTGGAACTGAGTCACAATGAATCCAAAATCCGGTACACAATTACCGAACCTCACGAAGTACAAAATCGAGGCCATGAGAACGACCGTGTCATGCGTCGGGAATCTTACGTGAAGGATTTTAAAGAGATAAAAATAGGGGAAATGAAATTAAATAAGGGGAAAGGGGAACTTACTCTGCGTGCCATGGAAATTCCAGGGAACACGGCACTCGAATTCCGCCTAATGATGCTCAAACGGATTCAATGAGTATGACCTAAAGCCATTCTTCCCTATTTTCTTTGCCAATATAAGCATCCGCTTCCGGATGACCTTTTACTTTCATCGCTTGCCCGTCCCACTCAATTTCTTTCTGCATCTTCAAGGCCAAGATTCCTGAAAGGCCGATTTCTGTGAGGTGTCCTCCATGCTCAAAGTCAGCGAAGGTCTTTCCTTTTCCTTTACACGCATCGACCCATTCATGCATGTGGCCCCTTGATCTAGGAATTGTTTTGGAAACAATCTTCGCTGCATCGTGATTCCCTTCACCGATGTACTTCTCTTCTCCGTTCATCTTTATGTAGCACTGAGAATTCCATAGTCCTGAAGAAAGCATTCCTTTATCGCCAATAAAAATACAACCCACCCTAGGCAAGCTACCGAAAGTTTTGACAGCCGCCTCTACAGCATGGTTCGGTGGAACATCATTTCCTCCACCAGTATAAATATTTAAAGCAACATCATGGGAACGTTCCTTATTTTTGGAAAAGTGGTACTTAACCGAGCATGACTTTGCGAAGGTTTCAGTACCCAATCCCTCACCAGTAAAAGAAATCTTAGAAGGATAATCCAAACTGAGCGACCTCAGAGCCAAGTTAAATGAGTGGCAGCAGAAATCACCTATGAAACCATTACCAAAGTCATACCATCCTCGCCACTTTACCGGATGATAAATCCCTTCCTTGTATGGCCGCACTGGTGCAGTTCCGCACCAGAAATCCCAGTTCAGTCCTTTTGGCACTGGATCTGAACCTGCTGGCCGGACACCACCACTCGGCCAATTGTGCTTTGGATGCCAAACATGAATCTCGCGGATAGGACCAAAAACATCAGCAGCAATTAGTTCCATGCTACGACGTAAATTAGATGATGCACTGCCCTGATTACCGGTCTGAGTCACGACCTTCGAAGCCTTAGTAAGTTCTCTAAGTTCTCTAGCTTCCTTAATTGTATGAGTTAGTGGCTTTTCACAATATACATGTTTCCCTGCCTTCATGGCTGCCTTGCAAATCGGGGCATGCCAATGGTCAGGCGTTGCTATCACAACCGCATCGATTGATTTTTCCTTCTCAATCAATTCTCTATAATCTTCATATTCCTTGACCTTGTTAACCTTATTTCCATGCCGTTTCTTCGAATTATCAATCTGTCTCTTATCCACATCACAAAAAGCAGCAACGTGTTGTCCTTGATTAAGTATATTCGCAACGTGCCCCTGAATTTGTCCACCCATTCCGATAAAACCCACTGACAGCTTATCCAAGGCCTTAGGCTCTGCACCGTACAAGGTCCCAGCACGAAGGATGTTGAGTGATGTTCCTACTCCTGAAGAAGCTAGTAACGCACGTCGAGTCAGAATATTTTTACCCATTCCCTAAAGTATCACGAACTAGTATAGTGTGTCTTGTTAATTCGAACACTCTAGTGATTAATGCATTTCAACATCACAACTTCCTAGGCCTCCCCTATAATAATTGAACTGCACATTTGGATGATCTGCCAACAATGACATCGGAACAGCAGAATCAGCAATTCCTTTGGAAATCATTAAAGCCGTCAAACGCTGACCAAATGGATTATCATGGGTGCCTGCCTGCCAGATTGAAACCTTATCCGATTTCCATGTTTGAACTGGGCCGACTGTGATCGCCCTCTCAGGAACCAAAGTAACATTGCCACCGCCTGAGGTCCTAGCGTTTTGTGCTAAGGTAATGGGATGCAGTTCCACAACTCGTGTTGAGAGTTTCCTGTATTGTTCCGGAGACGGAGGAGATTCCTTATGTTCTCCTTCACGGCGCGGAGGATCATTAAAAGCCCAATGTTTAATATCGCCCTGCCCTCCTTGCATGACCGCGCATCGGACCCCTTCCCACGAATTAATGTACTCCATAGTATCCGCAGCAGGGAAATGCATATTTGATTCAGGCATTTGCAAGTCCTCAAAAATACGGCCAAAGCAAAGCTCTCTGTCGGCTCTCTCAAAGGAAAGAGGATGTGAAATCGGCACTTCCTTCCCATCCTCACCTAACCATTCATCCATTCCCCAAAAATGTGCCGCAGAAAGATCCACTCTGAGCTCATTCACGAGTCTTGCAACGAGTGGCAATTGTTCTGTAGGGCCTATAGGGCCACATATCCCCACTGGGTTATCAGGGGTAGAGGATTGCCAGGCACTAATATATTCAAGAGCTTCGGCCAAATAAAAATCTTCCAAAGTATCATACATGACTACTTTGAAACCTGTGCGGGAAAGTTGCTCCAAGTCCTCCATACTTAGTGAAGCAGCATCACGGATCAAATCATCATCGAGGGTAGTGTAGTCCCACCATTCAGGTGCTATTGTGCTTAGTTTTCTGGCCATCTGAGCTCTAATTATTCAAATTATATTCTGGGTTTAAATAGTACAGCTCTCCGAGAGCTTCTGAAAGCGGATCCTTTTCATTTTGGCTAAAACCAAGATGAGACCTTCTCCTCCAACCCTCAGCATAATCAAATTTTCCTGACATTTCTCCGAGTTCACGAGACATGTCCTCCATGGACATGAGATAAGAATTCATCCCCTGACTAGATTCGAGCCAAGAATGTTGGCTCTTATGCTCTGACAAGGCACCCCTTTTACTATCCATGACTGACGAAATATCAACGTACGATTCAGGGATTACTTTCTTTCTCAGTCCATCCCTCAATCCATGAGGCATGGCATGATATACACTGGTCTGATGTCCATCCAGATGACTAGTCGAAGGATCAGTGACAAAGTTAGGCATGCCATGAGTAAAAGCTGCAGTGACAGCTAACCGGGACGTTTCCATATGATCTACCATGTAATCTTCTGGAGAATGTGTCAGAACAATATGTGGGGCCGCTGACCGAATCACTGAAGACAAGCGCCGAAGCAGATCCACGGAGTAAACGATCTCTAGGTCATCACATAGAGGAGGATAATACTTGGCACCCAAATTTGCTGCCGCGCGTCGGGCCTCATTCTGACGAACTTGCCGAGTCTCTTCAGCATCCATATCTAAGGAACCACAATTGCCACTAGCAATGGTAATATAATGAAGATTCCATCCGCGAGCAGCCAATTGAAGCATTGTGCCCGCAAAGAGAAACTCAATATCGTCCGGATGGGCGACTATTGCGATTGCATTTTTAGTCACCACTAATTTCTGAAATTTTCACAGGCCTACCAAGCTCAGCTGATCTGTCAGCGGCAAAAACAACTTCGAAGCTCTTATAAGCTTCATTGATTGAAGTTAATGGCATTTCCTCTCCTTTAGCCATCGAATCAAAGAATGCCTGGAACTGAGTCGTATAAGGATGATCACTCACGTCACCAGAATCCAACATTTTCATTGATAAGGAACTCCAAGAACCTTTGTCAGTGGAAAGCTTTTCAGAATGAAACTTATTGTCCAGTAAGCTTCCCTCTGAACCTACAAGATGCGTATGAAAGTAATAAGGTTGGAGGCAATCAATGCACGAAGTTGCTTTACCAACGCGCCCATCAGTGAACTTCATTATAGTGGTCGTGGTCGTGGGATATTCGTAATCAGAAAAAGTAGGGCTTCCTGAAACCGCAGCATATGAACTTACCTCCTCAACATCACCTCCCATACAAAGGAGCAGCGCATCGAGTGCATGACAACCTGCCGAAAGTAAACTACTTCCTCCGTGCTCCTTTCCGGTATTCCAACGAAATTGTCCATACCATGGTCCAATGCCATGATAATAATCCACTTCTCCATAGTGAATATTCCCCAGCAATCCATCATCAATCACTGACTTAGTTGCAAGGAACTGACTCGAATATCGACACTCAAAACATACACAAGTTCGAACTTTCGCTTCCAGAACAGCTGAACGAATCTCGGAACAATCTTCAATGGACAATGCGAGTGGTTTTTCTAGGATCAGATGCTTTCCCGCTCTCGCCGCAGCAATTGCATGTTCCTTGTGTTGGCCCGGATAACTACAAATCGAGATCACTTCAATATCATCAGATGACAACATTTCCCCAAGGTCCTGGAATGCCTTGATAGATGAACCATGCTTCTTTGAAAGCTCATTCTCGTCCTGGGGGCGAGAAGAACAAACTGCAGTCACCTCGATCCCATCAATCGAATTAAGTGCATCAATATGAGCTCCTGCGACCCAACCATATCCAACAATACCAACATTCATGGATCAAATTTACCAAAGCCTTTGAAATTGGAAAAGCCTATAATGAAAATTGATCAGTGGCATAAAACTCTCAATTAGATTTCTTCTTTGCAGGCATGAAGCTCCCGGCCCCCGGGGAAAAATCCCAAGGCACTGTTTTCTCCCCGAGCCTATCTAGAAATGCACCACTTGAGAAAGCTATGAAAAAATTATTATCTCCAGGCTCATGGCGAGTCTTAGCGTAAAGTTTCTTCATTGTTCTCAGGACCGACCTTGCCTTTGGTCCTAACAATTCAATTGCGCGACAAGCCTGCAAGGCGACTGCCCAGTCAGGATGCTCTAGATCTTTCACTAATTGGTTAAGGGCAACTTCTCTTTTGTCAGGAAAGAATGCCAACCACCCAGCAATCTCAATCCGAACAGAAGGTGCAACGTCCTGGATCCATTCAGATGCACTTTGCTGGATGCTCTTTTCATCAAAGTATCCATTCTTAAGAGAAACCGCAGCCCAATACCTCTCATTAACATTTCCTTTTTTAAGGAGATCCAGAAGTTCCTTGGAATCAGACTTACCTACCTTATCAGCAGCTGCCCATGCCCTTTCGAGGTCGGGCGAATGGTCCGTCTTGCCCGTCACAATGTCCCTCATTGGGCCACCTTCATTTTTGACCCAACGACGCATCTCACTTTCAGGCAAAGCTCCCAGATCACCTACTGCATTGCGGTGTTCAACTAAGCCTAACCGTAATCCCTGCAATGCTTTGCTAGCCTCATCTGACAATTTTTCAGAAATCAAATTACGGGTATTGTCCGGATCATTTTCACAATCATAAAATTCTTCAGTTGCCCTTGTGGGACCAGCATAGTGTCTCTGGGCAGCACTAGAAGAATCAGGACCTTCTCGGAAAACTCGGGAAATTTCATGGCGTATTTCACCAAGATCGGAGAATACTGACGGCTGATTCCAGGAAAGGTGAGGATGATAATTACGTATGTATAACCATCTCTTGTTTCGTACAGATCTGGAACAATCAAATACTTCATCGACCCTGTCTCTATTACCAAAAACGAATTTCCTTTTCTGGGTAGAACCAATGCCTATAAAAGGAATTCCCTGCATATATTTTGGTGATTTGAGACCAACTAACCCAAGAACTGATGGTGGAAAATCAACAAAACTCACTAATTGATCCGTCGCAGCACCGGGAACAGTCGGACGCAGATGCTTCCATTTCTCAGGAACATGTATAAGCATAGCAACTTTCATCCCACTATCATGTAATAGTCTCTTATGACGAGGCATTCCTGAACCATGGTCAGAAAAGAAAAATACAATAGTATTTTCTGCCAATCCGTCCTCGCTCAATTGACTCATAATTTCACCGACACGCTGATCCATGACTGTGACACAATCATAATACCGGCTAATAGTTTTTCTTATGAGTGGAGTATCAGGATAATAGTCAGGAATCGGAGCCTTCTTAGGATCATGAATTTCAGTAGCCGATAATTTGGATTGAACATGTTTTTTAAAAACAGGATAAGGCCAGACCATTGAACGGGACTGGTGACTGGTCATAATATTAAAAACAGAAAAGAACGGTTGCCCTTGTCTTCGCTTGGAATTGCGCCAGTGAGCCTTAGGACTTGACTCATCCCATGATTCTTTAATCAGGCGTGGAGCATCACTACTGTTATAGTCTGTTTTGACATTATTGGTTGTAAAATAACCTGATTCTCTCATATAGGCTGGGAAGCCCTTGACACCTGTAGGCAAAGGAAATCCAGACCTCATCTGGTGAGTGCCTGTAGAGACGTTATGCATTCCAGTAATCAGGACGGACCTTGAAGGAGAGCAGACAGGAGAAGCTGCAAAAGCATTGGAGTATCTTGTAGAGGACCTGGCCAACTTATCAATGTTCGGAGAAGTCGCATATTTATCACCATAACAACCAAGTGTCGGGCTCATGTCCTCAGCGGTGATCCACAAAATATTGGGTCTGTCCTGAATTTCTTGTGTCACTTTTTTATTAGAGATTTCACGCGCTCTAATATTTCTGAAACGAACGGTTCCCCCCTTCCCATGATGCTGGATACCAAAATAGCCTTTTAATATTTTCCCATGTTTAATGTCTGATACAGGCTTTCCATTCAACCATGTTTGAATTCTTTCTCCGACAGCCTTCACTCTAAAATGGTTCCAATCATCTTTCTTAAGATTACCGCGGATCTTGTCAGCGAACTCTTTGCCCTGACCCTTT
>JASLJT010000142.1:0-3823 GCA_030747955.1 Verrucomicrobiales bacterium
TTATTTGCAGAATAAGACAGGAGGAAAGGGTAAGATGGTTGTTGTTGGATTGTCCAAATCTGAGGCGGAGCAAATAATTGAAGGCAAGGAATCTGAAGTCCAGGTAGCCGTTGTAAATGGACCTGCAATGGTCACTCTTGCTGGGGATACCGAGCCATTAGAAGAAATCACTAAAAGAATTGAAGAAAAAGGAATTTTTGTGCGGTGGCTTCGCATTGATTATGCCTTTCATACTCATCAGATGGATTCCATTAAGGATGATCTTTTAGAGGAGTTGAAGGCAATTTCTCCAAAGAGCTCCAAGGTTCCATTTTACTCAACTGTTACGGGTGAACTTTTTGAGGGTGTTGATTTAGATAATTATTATTGGTGGCGTAACGTAAGGGAACCTGTTCTTTTTTCTTCAGCCATTCAGTCATTATCCAATGATGGTTCTGAGATTTTTCTTGAATTAGGTCCTCACCCTGCGCTTGCTGGTCCGATTGCTGATTCTATTGGAGTCCTTGAAGGAGAATGTGCCGTCCTTTGCTCTCTCAATCGCAAAGAAAGCGAAACGAAAACCATTCTTGGAAATTTAGCTAGGCTTCATATAGAGGGCGTGGAGATTGATTGGGCTTCTATTAATCAGAGCACGGGTAAAGTGGTGAGTGTTCCGAAGTGCGCATGGAACCATGAAAGATTTTGGATTGAATGTGACCAATCTTTCAGGCATCGATTGCAAGTCATAGAGCATCCTTTACTTGGATTAAGACAAAGGTTTCCTGAGCCTTGTTGGGAATTCCTTCTAGACCCGAGAGAGCACGATTATCTTCAGGACCATTGTTTTTGGGACAGCATCATTTTTCCGGCAGCAGGTTATGCGGAGATAGGTCTCGCAGTTGCTAGGAGTTTGTTCTCTGATGGTTCTTATGCGGTAGAATCAATTAAGACAGAGAAGGCGCTCTTTATTTCAGATAAGAATGTTCCTACAGTGCGTATAATCTATAATGAATCGCAAAAGTCTTTTTCGGTATATTCGTCCACTGATGAGGGTAAAATTTGGGAGCTAAATGCACAGGGATTAATTCAAAGGGCAAATCCAGAACCAGATATTATTGATGAATCTATTGATAGTATCCAAGCCCGCATGGAAAAGCATTCAACGCATGAGGACTATTATAAAGAGTATGATAATGCCGGCTACCAGTTCGGCCCAAATTTTCGCCAACTCCTTAATGTTTGGAGTAAGCCGAATGAATCCGTTGCTGAAATCAAAGTCCCTCAATCATTAGTTGATACACTTTCAAATTATCATTTTCATCCTGCTGTTCTCGATGCTTGTTTCCATGCGCTAAAAGGGGCGCAAGTGATCCCGGAAGGATCGAGAGCTAGCCAAAACTTTTACCTTCCTTCTTCTATTCGTAGGGTGCAACTGTACGGAGATGTTCTTCCAGATAAGCTGTGGGCACATGCTCTGGTTACATTTGATGATGGTGAAAGTGTCGTAGCTGATATTCTTGTTATGAATGAGGATGGGCAAAGAGTTGCCGATGTTTTGGGTTTTTGTGTTGAAAGAATTGATCAAAAGGATGAGGAAATAGAAGCTATTAATAATTCTTTTTATGAATTCTCTTGGGAGCCTAAGCGGCTAAAGGGTAGTCGAGTCCGTGGGAAAATAGTATTTACGAATTTTGATAATATCCTTGGTGAGGTAGATGCTGAAAAAAATGAGAGGTATGAAAGATATGATCTCGCAACATATTATAACGAGTTTGTTCAAGAAGTTGACAACTGGGCGAGGCTCTGTTTTGAAAGCTCATTGAAGGAGTTAGGTTGGGATCCGAACCCTGAATCTATTTACACTACGAGTAAGATTATCAAAGATTTAGGCATTTCTCTAGAACATGAACGCTTAGTTGCGGCTCAGTTGAAGGCACTATCAGTTGCGGGTCCTATAGAGGAATTGACTCAAGGAGAATGGAAGGTAATACGTGAAATTGGTGGCATCGATATTGTTAAGGAATTGGATCACCTTAGGATTAAGTATCCGAACCGAGAATCTGACCTTGATCTTTATAAGCTGGTTTGGCCTAGGATCACTGAAGTGCTCTCTGGAGAAACTGATGCTCTTGAAGTTCTTTTCCCGAAAGGGTCATCAGAGGTGCTTGAATCTTTTTATATTAATGGAGCTGATTTTCCTTCTAATAATGAGATGATTTCGGCTGCTGTCCAGAAAGCTATTGAAGGTGTTCCGGATGGACGCGCTGTCAGGATTCTCGAAGTTGGAGCCGGGACAGGATCATTGACCCGAAGCGTTCTTGAAAAATTACCACCTGATAAAATTGATTATACTTTTTCTGACACTGGTCAGGCTTTCATTGCTGAAGCCAGGAAGGAATTTGCTGAAAACTCGTCAGTAGACTATTGTATTTTTGATATAGAAAAGTCCCCATCAGATCAGGGGATTGTTCCTGAATCTTTTGATTTAGTTTTAGCAACAAATGTAATTCATGCTACTTCTGATCTTAGAAATACTCTAGAACAACTAAAGCGTTGCCTGTCAGAGGATGGGTTGCTCATTTTTCTAGAAGTGACTCGCTCTCGTAGTGCATTGGATCTTGTCTTTGGGCTGCTTAAGGGTTGGTGGCAATACACTGATATTGATCTGAGGCCCAATTCGGCATTACTGAATCGTCAAGAGTGGGAAGATTTGATATTAAGTTGTGGGTACGAGGACGTGGTATCATTTGTGAATACGCCTGATCCTAAAGAGTCTGGCCAGACGGCTTTCATGGCCCGCAAAGGTCTTCCAACCTTAAATGAAAAAATTAATCTTGAGGAGGAAGAGGAAAGCTTGGACGGCCCTGATGATTTAAGAAATGAAGGCGCGCTAATAATTTTTTCTGACGATGACGCTTTTGTTCAGGAGTTGTCTAAATGTTTTAATGATGGGTTTGATCAGATTGTTAGGCTTGCATCTGATCAGGATGTAGGTGCAGTCATTGCGGGTACATCTCGGGTGGATACAATTATTCATGCGTTCGCTGCTGAGTCCATGTCATCAGATGGGAGTTTATCGAAACATGATTTAATTGATGCTCAGAGAACTGGCTCTTTGCATCTGCTTCGATTGGCCAAAACCTTATCATCGATAGATTTTGAGTTCTGTCCGAAAGTATTAATATTAACCCGTGGTGCCATTCACGTTAGAGATGGTGATATGATTCCAGGGATCGCAATGTCTTCTATGATTGGGGTCATTCGTGTTGCTAGGGGTGAGCATCCTGATTTCCACTGGAAACATATTGACTTGGATGAACGGAATTGCGGATCCGAACTGCATGACATTTCTGAAGAAATTATCCTATCTGATCAAGAGAATGAAATTGCTTATAGGGATGGTGTTAGATATGTGAATCGATTATGTTCTATTAAAACTGAAGAGCAAACTGACCGTTTAACTGAAGCCGTTTTATCAGATGGGTCGGTAATTCCTTTCAGGTTAGAGGTTAGTTCGCCTGGAGTATTAACTAATTTGTCTCTGAATGAGACAATTCGATACTCACCTGATCCAGATCAGGTTGAAGTTTTGATTAAGGCTGGAGGGATTAACTTTCGGGATGTCATGAAAGCATTGGGTATGTACCCAGGCAATCCAATTGATCTTAAATGGTTTGGTGATGATTTCTCAGGAATTGTCGTCAGTGTGGGTGCAAAGGTGAAGCGTTTTTCTGTAGGGGATGAGGTCGTTGGTATGGCCCCGTATTCTTTCCGTTCATTTGTTACAGTCAGTGAGAAGATGGTTTTCAAGAAATCCAGCTCGATGACTTTTGAGGAGGCAGCT
>JASLJT010000143.1:0-3583 GCA_030747955.1 Verrucomicrobiales bacterium
ATTTGAAGCAATCATTTTATTTTATGTCTAAAGCTAGAAAAACCTTGCGATTGGTTCAATTATTAAGGATATTACCAAAGTAATAAGGTAGAATAGAATTTAATTTTCAGAGCCTCTAGTAATTTAAAAAAATAATCAATTAATAGATTAACACGAACAATGAAAAAAAGTTTATCGAAGCAAATTTTGGTTTTCCTCCTCACTTTCGGTTCTTTAGCAGTTTTTAGTGCTGCCGAAACGAAATTTGATTGCTCAGAAATATCTAAGCAGACCAAGGCAGCAGTTAGTGCTAAGCCAGGTGCAGCGGCAAGTACTGTAACAAAGATGATTAGTAAACACGAAAATTGTGTTTGCTCGATTGTTAAGGCAGCCATTGCTGGTGGTGGTGATGTTAAAGATGTCGTAACTGCAGCAGTCAAAGCAGCTCCAAAACAGACAGCAGTCGTTCATGAATGTGCAGTCGCAGCTTCACCCAAGTCAGCGAAGGCAATTAGCGCAGCTATTGATGCAGTCATGGGAGGCGGAGATGATTTTGGAACAGAGCCCGTTGTTGTTAGTGGTGTCTATCTTATTGCTCCAGTAGCTTCCGCTGGTGGAGGTTCTGGATTCTTTGGACCGCTGACTGCGGCTGAACTTGCTGCACAGCAGGCACTAATTGATAGATTACTTGGAAGAGATACAGACACTCCTTCAACGCCAACCGATCCCTAAAGGTTGATAGAATTTTAATTTTTCAGTTTAAAATTATCCCAAAATTAGAAACACAGATCCTACCAAACTGGATCTACAATAAACTATGAAAAAAAGCGCTCTCTTGATTTTGATTTCTTTGATTGGTTGCCTCTTAAGTGCATCTGGACAAGGACTTCTTAGCATTGGGGAATCTGGATCATTTGATGATTTTGATTCTAAGCTTCCATTCACAACGACCGTCACTGGTGACCTTGGCTTTGATAGCAATGTAGGCAATCGTCCGGGCGGATTGGAGGAGGAATCAGGGTACATTCGAGGCGGAGTAGGTGCAGCTTATGCTGGCGGAACCCGTAGAACACATATCGATCTGAATGCGCGCCTTTCTACATTGTATTATTTTGATCAGCCCGAGTCACAGGTTGATGATAATTTTCAGACAGCAAGACTAGGCTTGAAGCTACACCATAGAGTAAATCCACGAACTACCGTTGGAAACAGTGCATACATCAGCTATGAAATTGAACCAGATGATGCGATCGGAGCGTCTGCTTCTCGTCGCCTAGATCAATATTCATACAGATACAATAATCTTTGGATTTCACATTCATGGAGCCGCAGGCTGAGTACAGTTTCTAGATTTACTGTGACTGGGATTGATTATGAGAATGATATTGAGTCCGTAGGAGAGGACCGATTCACTCAGACCTTTTCTAAAGAAGTTCGTTATGTTCTAGATCGTTTAACTTCACTCGTTGGTGAGTATCGTAGAGCCAATACTGACTACGATATTGTTAATTTGGATTATGATGCGAATTATCTCTTAGCTGGTGCTGATCACAAATTTAATGATAATGTAAGTGGAACCCTCCGATTAGGAGGAGAGAATCGTGATTATGATAGTAATGATGATGATGGATGGAATCCATACGCTGAGGCTTCTTTACGATATGAGTTAAGTGATCGCACTAAGCTTGTCTGGTTCACACGTTATGGGTACGAGGATTCAGAGGTTTTCTATCATCTTGCAAATTCCCGTTCTGTTTTCAGGACTGCGCTCAATGCTTCTCATGCGTTTTCGGATGATTTAAGAGGTAAGGCAGGGCTCAGCTATCATAGCAGTGATTATGATCGCGGAGTATTATCTGAGCTTACCGAGTATGGCCTGAGTCTAAACTTGGGACTAAATTACCGAGTAATGTCTAATACGGATTTGAATCTAGGGTATACGCTAACTACCCATACATCTGATAGTGCTTTTAGAGAATATGACAGGCATCGTTTGTGGGCAGGTATTAGTGTGACTTTCTAAATTTGACTATTAATTTAACTTTCATATCCCCCTAGCTGTCATACAGCAGGGGGATTTGTTGTTTAATAATCGTTGAGAATTGTGAGGAATGCCTATATTTTTCTTTCCCTTTCTGGATTCATTCTACATTCACCTCAAAAGTTTATAAATAGTTATCATGGCCAAACAGAGCGAGACTAAGCTTCACGCACTTGATTACTGGCAAGTTGTCAGGAATCGGACTCCGGTCATCTTGCTTACGTTTTTCTTGGTTTTCATGACGGCAATGGTGATTGCATATTTGCGGCCACCGGAGTACTTGGGCCGAGTTCAAATTCAGGTGCAGAGGGAGGCCAGAGACCTTGAGGTCTTTCGTGAAACCGGCACCGTAGGTAACCTCGGTTCTGACAGTCTTCCATATATGACATTTATGCAGACCCAGTTCGAAATTATTCAGAGCAGGGAAACGCTTAAAGAAGTCCTTAAGAATGGAAAGAATTCTGTGGGTCGACCATTGAACCTTATGGAAGTTTGGAATCTAAGTTCTGAAGATGATGCTATCCGAATCCTTAAGAAGAAAGTCGAGACGCAGGACGTTAGGGGGACTGACCTCATTGATATCGAAGTCTATGATACAGATGCACAGCTAGCAGCGGACATAGCGAATGCATTAGCAGATGCCTATAGAGTGAGGAGACAAAATGAAGAAAAAGACAGGGCGGACAAAGCACTGGAGAAATTAGATACTCAAATCATGGCTCAGATGACTAGGCTCGAAAAGTCCAGAGACATGATGATCGGTCTGATGGAAGAACTTAACATAGTGGACTTGAGTCTTGGTGAGCCGACGTGGTTACGCGGCAGTCAACCCAATACAGGTATCGCTTCTCTAGTGATGACGGCCAAACAGAAAGAGTTCGCAGCCGAAGCTGCTATCCAGAATCTGAGAACAACAATCAAGTCTTTGACTGATCTTGAAGGTGAAGAACTCATTAAGTCTGCCGTGGACCTTGGTATCAAGAATGAGACATTATCAAATGGTTGGAGTTCTTACCAAGCCCTTGAGCTTTCTCGTGCTGCTTTAGTGGAGAGTGGAGTTGGTAAAAAGCACCCAAAAATCATAAACATTGACTCGCAATTGGAACTCAGGATGAGCCAACTTCTGGATGCGGTCGAGGTCCATAAGAAAGCTCTCGAGACACAAATGGCCATGGCTGAGCAACAATTCCAAAATTCAAAGGAGACCAAAGAAAGGACAGAAAAAGCATCACTGAAGGAGCGGAAAGACAATGTGAGGTATATTGAGGCTAAAAAAGAGTATGAATTATGCAAAGAGATGCTCAACGGGATGCAGTCTCAGCTTGCAAAGGAAAAGATTGATGCGGCAGGCCAGAGAACCCCACTGGTCATTCATGAAATTGCGGAGGCCTCGGATCCTGGTAATCCGGCAAGACCTAACATAAAGCTTCACTTGGTTTTAGGTGCGACTGTTGGTCTTGTCTTTGGTATAGGAATGGCTTTCTTCCTTGAGTATCTTGACACTTCCGTAAAGAGCATGGACGAAGTGGAGCACTTCCTAGAGTTGCCTGTACTTGCGGTAAT
>JASLJT010000144.1:0-1890 GCA_030747955.1 Verrucomicrobiales bacterium
ATATGCATGACAAAGGATTCAGGAAAGGTCTTCGCTCTACAAGCTGAAACCGGGAAGGTTATTTGGGAAAATACCTTGGCCTTAGGAATTGAGTATCTAGGAAAATATGAAAATCATCTCATCGTCAGAGGCCAATTCTCTTTAGCTGCAATTGACATTAAATCAGGAGAAACGAGTTGGCACACAAAAGTTCCAGAAAGATCGATCGGGCGATCACAGATGATCGGTTCCTCCATCTATCTTGCCAGTACAACAGAAATTACGGAATTTGATGCAGTCACTGGGGCAATCAAAGGTTCAAGAAAATGGGATCAAAACATGGGGCAACCACTCTCTTACCTGATCAATAATAATTCAATGTATGTGATTGGCGACAGCCCATCGACAAGTGGAGGAATTGCCATCTCGGAACCACTCAATCCTAACGCCGTGCCCGCCAATAAGAGTCTATCTTCAAATATAAAGAGGCAATGGACACTCATGCGGAATGATGCCCAAATCATTAGAGCCCCTCACAGTTCATCACTGGCAAATCATGCTTTTATTCTGAGTGAAGGATTACTGGAGTGTGTGGAAATATCATCAAAAGGAGCCTTAAAATGGAGAAGATTCATAAATGCAATCCAACCGGCATTTCAAGTAATTGACAATAAATTACTCCTCCTTACAGGAGCAGGTGAGAGCAGGCACGCTGTCGCCTTTGATGGGATGAGCGGGAAAATCATCTGGGAAACAAAGGTTCCTGCCCAGGCCAATTCCATGATGAAGTGTGGAGACGTAGGGCTCATGCATGACAAGAGAACTGTCCTCTTTGCTTTTGATCCGAAGACAGGGAAACGATTATGGGAACGGCGAGTCGCTTTCGGTAATCACACTATTCCTCAATGGGATGGGCAAAAAATTCACGTTTTCCAGACATCAATGGGACGAGCTCCCTGGCATCTGGAAATAGAGCCTAAGAGCGGCCAATTAATTAATGACTATGATGTCAACATCACTAATGACGGACAAAACTACTCGGACGGAAAATTGATAGGTAAAGGCTATTACGAAATTAAATTCAATCAGGTCAAAGCAAGATACTTCAGGCTGGTAATGCTTTCAGAAGTGAACGGGATGGGATGGTCCTCAGCTTCGGAAATTCACCTTGGTGGTGAAGACGGGGCCAATATTGATCGGTCCACTTGGAGAGCTCATTACGCTGACAGTTACGAGCCAAAGTCCAGAATGAACACTGACCTGAAGAATGTCTTTGATGGAAACCCCAGCACATGGTGGCACACCCAATGGATAGGAAAGATTCCTCCTCATCCTCACGAAATACAAATTGACCTTGGAAAAGAATCCAAATTCAAGTCACTCCGATACCTTCCCGCAGTCATCATTAACAATAACGGTATGATCAGTGAATACGAACTCTATGCTAGTAATGACCCAAGCCAATGGGGAGAACCAGTAGCTAAAGGAATCATGGTCAGAAAACTCTTCATTGATAAGGCCCAATTTTTTGATGGCGGCGTTGTTTTGGAAACGAGGGACCGCAAACACGGAAAACGCAATCTCTACATATACGTGTTGGACGGAAAAAAAGCCACTCCGTTCGCGATTAATCATGAAATGATCAGCTGCCATGGAAAATACATGCTGTCTCTGACAAGAAACGAAAAAAATCAGGAGGTGTTTGTTATCCTCAAACCGGAGGACCCCTCCTATAGATTTGAAATCGGGTCCGGAATCCCCTTCGACAGGAACCGTATCATCATCGAAAATGACATCTTATGTTTACCAAGCCACAAACTGGTCATAGCCAATCTGGCTGAGAAAAGATTTATTGTAAGTCCGACCGCCGAAAATTCCCCAGTCGATCAACATGGATTCTTCGTTAGGACC
>JASLJT010000145.1:0-10434 GCA_030747955.1 Verrucomicrobiales bacterium
GTATTGGCCCTAGTGGGCATACCGACACCTCCGTCCGAGGAAAGCACTAAACTGGTAAAACGGGTGTCTGCACCGAGCTTGTGCGTACGCGCCATGAACTGATCCAAAGATATTGAATTTTTTAGCCCAGTAGCAGACAAACTTAATTCTTCACCGGTGAGAAAAGTGTCTCCACTGTCATGTCCTCCGATACGACGCACCTTAGGATGGGAAAGTCCTCCCAAGACCGTGACCTGATCCCGGAAAGGCTCCAATGCCTCAAGTGATTTATTGAAAGTAAAATTCTTCCCTGAACCTTTAGGGAACCAATTCCACTGACCATATTCCCCGTCCTGTTTTGGTAAACTCACCCCATATGGAAAATAGATAGAACAGAATCTCTTCGGCGGGGATTTAATTTCAGTTCCCATCAAGGATTCCATCCATGGCACGGCAAGCGAAATACCTGCTGCCTTAAGCATAGTTCTGCGATTCATCTGAAATGCCTTTTCCCTCATATTGTAAAGCTCGTCACTGTCATTGGAGAATACATTAATATAGCTATTATCGCGATAAAAAAGGCCGGCTCGTGACAATGTTTTTCATTAAACTCGGGAGGCGATAGCCATTAATTGCAAAGTCTCCACTAAGTTTCTCAATTAAGAGTTCGTCCTCCAGGCTCAAAGAACGCCCGAGGGCGTAAGTCAGTAATTTTGACACCAATGCCTTTGCAAATTGATCACGTCTTCCATTGAGTAAATGCTTCTGCAGATCAATCAATCCTGATATCTCATGACTTCCCGGCAGGACAGTTTTAGCAGAAACGCGTTTTTTCCGACGCGCCGTCTTTTCCCTAAAGAGTCCAATAGCATCATATTCCTCAAGAGCAATGCCCCACGGATCAATGCCCCGATGACAGTCCGCACAGGCCTCCTTCTTTCGATGAATGGCGAGTTGTTCCGTAATCGAAAGCTTCTCAAAATTACGCACACTTTTTTCAACACCTGGAACATCAGGTGGAGGCGGATTGGGCGGGTCATGCAAAAGTCGTTCCCTTATCCAAACTGCACGCTTAATTGGGTGAGAATCTGCTCCATCTGATCCGGCCAAGAGAGTCGAAGCATGGCCAAGTACTCCACCTGGCCTGCTTGTTCCTTTGAGAGAAACCCTTTCAAATCGTTGGGATTTGGGTCCCTCCAAGCCATAATGCTTGGCCAAAGAAGCATTTAGCATAGTGAATTCTGCATCAATGAATTGCAACGCAGATGCGTTACTGCGCAGAATCTCCCGAAAGAAAGCTTGAGTCTCACCCACCATGTCTGGCTTCAACTTGTTATCGAAACCCTTATAGTATTGTGGATTGATAGCAACACGGTCGACCCCCTCAAGGTCAAGCCATTGCATGCTAAACTGTTCAGCGAAGCGATCGGCCTTTGAGTCAGCCAACATCCTATCAAATTGTTTCCGCAACACGGAAGGCTCTAATAGTCGACCAGAGTCGGCCAATTCAAAGAGTTCCTCATCCGGCATTGAACTCCAGAGGAAGTAGGATAGGCGAGCAGCCAACTCATGAGCATTTAGTTTTCTCGATTTATCAGAATTGAATGGCTCACTGAGGTAAAGGAAGTTGGAGGACGCCAAGGTCGCGGAAAGGGTTTCCTTGAGGGCCAAAATAGGAGAATCCCCCTGCTGCAGCATTTTCTGGTAGTGAGCCATCCATTTTTTTATTTCTTTCCCGTTAACTGGTCGGCGCCATGCCCGCCGAAGAAAACGGCTCAATAAGTTTTCGACTACCTTCGGATCGGACACGTCCTCTCCTTCATGAATGATTCTCCGATGCAATGCGGGAGGCCAGGACGGGTAGTCATTGCGAACGAACTCGACGGATTCAATGATGATGCGAGGAAAATCAGGATCCTCAGGGAAGACCTTAACTTTTCTTTTCCTGATCTTTCCTTTCTTGTCTTTCTCCTCAATTACCTTGTTAATGGCTTGGGTAGGAGACTCGCCATCGTCGAGGACATTTTGCAAGGTGATGATCCCATTGAGCTTGGCACTTGGCACATGAGCTTCGGGGAGCGGAAAAAATTCGGGTCGGCCCGAGATTTCATAATACTCAGGATTGTTCGAAGTGATCGCAACTTCCCCGGCTCTTTCCATTATGTTAAGGGTCAACCCTGAAACGAAATATCCATATTGGGCAAAAAGGATCGGAGCAGGCTGCCCAGGTTTGCGATCTGTGTAGGCCTTTACCCTAATACTAAATTTTCCTGTGCGCGGAAGATCCTTGAAGGACCCGTGCCAAAAATTCACCCGTCCCAGTCGTTCAGAAGAGTTTCCGGTGAAACGCCTACTATTAGGACCTCGGATTGGTCCTTTGTTTCTATCAACGACTGTAACTCTTTTTTTTTCCTGTTCTCCTGCCACGAGCACAAACTTAAAGGCCTGCCGAGCAATCTTTATATAATTCTCAATCTGAAGGGCAGTCATACTCAGGGAAGCCCCGTTGTTTTTGAATCCCTCCGAGGATCGGCCGTCAGAAGGAAAGCCCCCACTGTAATCCATCTCTAGCCCGAGTAGATCCATCATTGTGTATTGATATTCCGTCCGGTTAAGACGACGCATCACCACTTGTTCTCCAGTGCCTCGGCGCGCCTTGGCGGCCTTTTGCAACTCTCCTGTTAACCAATCTACAAGTTTACGGCGTTCGTCTGGAGAGAGTTGCGGCTCACCCTCAGGCGGCATCTCTCCAAGATTGATATTATTAAGCGCATCGTGCCACCTCTCCGCCGAGGCACCCTCAACAATATTCGGGTCAAGCGTGTCCAACCTAAGGTCACCTTTCTGCTTTTTCTGTCCATGACATCCGAAGCAATGACTTTGTAATAGGGGCTTCACCTCTTCCTGAAAAACATCTCTACCCTTTGCCACGGATGGAAGGAAGAGTATAAGAGCGGCAAACTGAAACAATCTCATGGAGAAATAGCACTAAATATTAAATGCAATATGGTTTTATGATAATGTAAATATCACACCATTGCATCTAACTTCTCCGCAAAGGCCTTCATCCACTGAGAACAGCTCTTTCCGCAATTAAGATTACCTGAAATGACTAACGGCTGTTCCATGTATACAACAACTGCGAATTTAGCATCAAGTTTGTACCTAGGCATGTTTGTTGCTTCGTTGTCTCGTATAACATAAGCAACCGCAAGAATCTCTATACAAACAAATCTAGTTGAAAAATTATAGCCTCTTAAGAAACAAGTCTTTGAATTCGACAACCATTCCCTTGTCGTGCAACTGCAAACCAATGAATCCGCTCTCCAAACCACCTTCGCTTATATTATCAGTGAATTCGGATGATAACTTATCATTGATCCATAACTGGAAAAAATTGCCCTTGGCAACGATGCGGCAATCATTCCAGTCACGTTTTTTTATTTCCTTAATGTTGATAGCATCCTTTATAGGGGTGTGCTTACCGTTCCCTTTAGCATCAATGACTAAGCTGGTCCCACGTTGACATGGAAACTCCTTCCTCGTACCGGATCCAAAATGAAAGTCCCAAGCCCCCAGAACGCCTGGCCCTATTCCAACATGACCAAGATCGGCATGATAGCCTTCAAATGGACGTTTCCCTGTCTTGTCAATTCTTGTACGCACTTCAACACCGGTATTCCCCTTGGTGACCATTTTATAGCGGAACTTTAGTTCAAAACTCTTAAGACTTTCGTCTCCTGAATATACCAAATAAACTAACCGGTTTTCTTCTCCCTCGCCACGAATGACTCCGTCCTTGACTGACCATGGCTCATAACTAGTCTCTGGTGCTTTTCTCCAACCTTTGAGAGTCTTGCCATCAAAAATAGAAATAAACCCCTTCCCCTCATCAGCGCTCAATAATGAATAAGAGCAAAAGAAGATAACCAAGAAAGGAAATCGAATACCAAACATTAAATTGTTCTTCATGAGTAATATCATGACAACCCTTACCAACTAGAGTCAAGGTTCCATCTCATGAACGCGATAAAAACGCCTAGAAGAATTCACCGGCACCTGTGTATCAGTAAAGGTCGTAAGATCGCCTTCGGAAATCAGCTTCGAAATTAATTCATTAGTGACGTTGTTTCTTTTTCCAGCGGTGAAATTTCCTCCAATGTTCCCAGTTATTCCATACCACTATCAAAAGCATGATGCTTACTACCCATATTACTACAGCCGCAAACCCATTTTCCAAGTTTAACCCTGAACTTATCTTTCCGCTCAAGGCAGCAAAGGCCAATGCATTTAAAGAAAAAACTAAACCCAACACAACAATTGTAAGAGGCACTGGGGCCGTTGGCTTCCATGTGCTGGAGCCACATTCATTGCAAGTGTACATTGAACTGCTTTCACTTTCCAAATGATAGTCTGTGTGACTTTCACAGACAGGGCACCAGGGCTTTCTGGAATCTGAACCATTAACTCTCATTCTAGACTATGACTTTATGAATCACTTCACCTGCCACGTCAGTCAGACGAAAGTCCCTACCACTGAACCTATAAGTGAGCTTCTCATGATCCATCCCCATTAAATGTAAAATCGTTGCATGAACGTCATGAATAGATGTTCGGTCAATGGCAGCATGGTAACCGACTTCATCCGTTTCTCCATAACTTGTTCCACCTTTGATTCCTCCTCCGGCCATCCACATCGTAAATCCAAAGGGGTGATGATCTCTCCCACTTCCTCCTTGCTTATGCGGGGTGCGCCCGAACTCACCTCCCCAAACAACCAAAGTCTCATCAAGTAAACCACGCTGATCTAAGTCCTGAATTAACCCAGCCATGGGCTGATCAGTGGCAGCGCAGTGCTTATTATGATTACCAGTAATATTCCCATGTGCATCCCAATTATTATCTCCATGACCTCCGCCTGAATAGAGTTGAACGAACCTGACGCCCCTTTCCACTAACCGTCTAGCCATTAGGCACTGCGTTCCAAAATATTCACCCGGATTTCCTTTTTCTATTCCGTAAAGTTTTTTGGTGGCGTCAGTTTCGCCATTCAAATCGAGGGAACCTGGAGCCGCTGCCTGCATCCGGTAGGCAAGTTCGAAGGACTGTATGCGAGCCTCTAGTGCCGATTCAGCGGGATGACTTCTTTGATGGGTTCTGTTCATCTTACCAGCAAAATCCAACAGCTCACGCTGCTGCACCTCTCCTACCTGATCGGGCCTGTTCAGATTCAGAATCGGCGTACCCTTGGAGCGTACAGGCGTGCCCTGATAAGCTCCCGGAAGAAAACCCGCCCCCCAATTTGGAGCTCCGCCAATGGGTCCTCCACGATAGTCATACATAACAACAAAACCAGGCAAGTCCTGATTCTCAGTACCCAACCCGTAGTTAACCCAGGAACCTAGGCTAGGGAATCCGGTCCGAATCATTCCTGTATTCACTTCAAACAATGCAGGAGCATGGCTGATGGAATGCCCATAAACACCACGCAGCATAGCAGTATGATCAATAACTCGCGACAAATGCGGGTACCGGTCGGACACCCAATGCCCACTCTGACCATATTGCTGAAACTTATATGGGGACGGGAATAATCCACCACTGCTCCGAGACCCTTTAGTGTCCACATGATCCCCAACACTCTTCCCTGCATACTTTTCCAGAGCCGGCTTATAATCAAAAAGGTCCACATGACTAGGGCCTCCATACATGAAAAGAAAAATCACATTCTTTGCACGCGCCGCAAAATGGGACTTCTTTGAAGCTAATGGAGAACTTACCTTTGCTGGAGAAGCTAGAAGCCCCTGCTCGGAAAGCATTGTAGTAAGCGCTAATGAGCCAAATCCACAACCGGCCTGGGAAAGCAGGTCGCGCCTTGAAAGCATGGATGGATTCACTCTCTTATCAGTCAACATAGCTAAATTCATTCAAAGTAAAAAGTATATGGCAAAGGTTTTCAATGCTCTGGCCTTCCTTAGATAGCAATTCAGAACTTAGCTTAAGCTCTTCTTCCGTTGGCGCTCTGGAAAGTGCTGACCAATATGCCTCTTCAATGACTGAACGTTTATCAGAAGCGTCAACTGACTCTTTTATTCGTGCCGCAAAGTGATCCGCTTGTCCGCGGACAAATTTATTATTTAAAAGCATCAGTGCTTGAGTCGGAACCGTGGTCAGTTCGCGCACGCCCCGGCTCTGCATTGAATCAGGCACATCAAAAACCTCAAAGAATGGAACTCTCATCGACCGACGCATAAAAACATAAATACTGCGCCGCCACGTGGCAGGACCATCCTTAACATTCACTGGCCACTTGTTTGTGGAGCCAGTATTAATCGCATCCTTCGAGACCCACGGCTTGATGCTGGGCCCGTACATTTTCCGGTTCAAAGTTCCGGCACTATTCATAAGAGAATCCCTAATGATCTCACCCTCCATCCGTCTGGGACTTCTCCGCCACAAGAGTTTATTTTCAGGGTCAATGGCATGCCTTTTCTCATCCCATTGAGTCCCTTGCCGATAAACTGCACTCGACATTATTAATCGATGCATACCTTTCAGATTCCACCCCCTCCGAATCAATTCACCCGCGAGCCACTCCAACAATTCAGGATGGCTCGGCTTTTCACCTACGCTCCCGAAATTATCACTGGTCTTTACTATCCCTTCACCAAAGTGGTGTTGCCAAAGACGATTCACTATGACTCTGGCCAAAAGAGAGCCAGCACCATTTCCAGTGTCCGTCAGCCAATGAGCAAGGCCCGCTCTTCCATCACCGCTCTTCTTTTCACTTAGATTGATCCAAGGCTCGACATTCCCATCTCCTGCACTCAATGCGGCTAAGACCCCAAAACCCAAGTCCCCTTCTTTCTGTTCAACGTCCCCACGTTTTAAGAGTGGGTTCTTCCGTTTGTTCCCTCCGTTCCATGTCAGTGCCTTGACGTTTGATCGCGAGTCTCCAGCCGCGATATTACGATGGCCGGGCTTCCCAGGAAGAAAAAATCCAACGAGCCTATAATAATCCTTCTGTGAAATTGGATCATACTTATGATCATGACAACGAGCGCACCCAATGGTCAGTCCAAGGAAAGCTGCTCCAGTAGCAGAAACAATATCATCCATTTTATCATAGGTAGCTTTTTCCCTATCCACACCGTCAACATTAGTCACTGTTGACCCCGCAGTAAGAAAACCAGTCAGAGACACGGCCAATGGATCATCAGATTTCATCACGTCCCCGGCGACTTGCCACCTAACGAACTGATCAAATGGCATATCTTGGTTGAGTGCACGGATCACAGCGTCTCGATAGGTCCAGGCACTGGGCCTCTCATTGTCACTCTCATAACCATGACTCTCTCCGAACCGGGCCACGTCCAGCCAATGACGGCCCCAACGCTCGCCATAATGGGGACTGGCTAGCAACCGGTCAATGAGCTTTGAATAGGCGTCTGGTGACTCATCGAAAATGAATGCCTCCACTTCTTCTCGGGTCGGCGCAAGACCTATAAGATCATAACTGGCACGCCGTATGAGCTTGATTAATTCCACTTTGTCATTCGGACGAACCCCTTTTGATTGGGCCCTACTAAGTACGAACTTGTCTATAGCATTAATGGACCAATCATCATTCTCCTGGACTGGAGGTTCAGTGTGCCTGATTGGGCCGTAGGACCAGAACTTAGAATCTTTTTCCGAAGAGAAGCTTTTATTTGAAGCCGTCACTGTAAGAAGCAAAAGACAAAGGAATATCTTTGTGACTTTTACTCTCACTGGAAAGCAACTACCAAACACTAGCATTCATACTAAAATTATATAGATTTAGTAATCGGTAAAGTAGCTTTACCCATAAATTATTTTTTTAAAAAAATAATTTATACCTGCTTTTACTCCTCCGGAACCATACCGGATATAATTTTGCGGAATCCTTCAATCCCAATTTTGTATGCACCTAACTGCTCCTCAGTAAATATCGGCCTCATACTTTCAACCCTACTATCTAACGCATCATCAATGACTCCAATAAATTCCTCCCTAGTAGAGTTCTCGTTTAGCATTGTCCCCGGCTTTTCTTTAGCATTAATCTCAATGAGTACATCCCAGGCCTCTCTCATTTGCTCCTCAGTAATACCAGGAATATCCTCAATACCATCAAGATCTCCTTTGGTCTTTTTTTCAATTCTTTCAACTTCACGTTCCTCTGCATAAGCCTCGTACTCCTCTAACTGCTCCCCTGAAAGAAGCTCCCTCATTTCCTCGTCTATCTTCGAATAATCCTCTTCGTCCGATGCAATCATATCCGCAACGGTCGCCTTTCCTGTCAGTAATCTCAGCCCAGCCGCCGAGTTCCGGGCCGCCTTATCATTAAGGAGTCCTTCCAATTTCTCTTTCTGTGCAGGGCTCAATTTTAGCCTACTCGCAAGTTCATCAGTTTCTTTCTGGGCTTCTGCCTTATCTTTAGCATCACCAAGTGCCTTAAGTGCCTCCCATGCCGCGTTTGACTCATCATCCTCTTTATCTTTATTGTCACCCTCAGAATCTTTTGAATTTTTTGAAGAAGACGAGCCTTTATCTGACCTGGTATCAACGAGTGAAAGCTTAGGCGATTTATTCGAATTATTCTTTTTATCTGAAACTGCCTGCAGTTCCTGATTCACTGGAGCTTTGACCACTCCCTTCGATCCGTCATCTTTAAAAACGTATTGAGCAAAAAGAATTGCAACGACCCCAGCAAGAATGCCTATAACAAAACCGAAGATTAGTTTGGAGGGAGGATTATCATTCATAACGGTAAACAATATAACTAAGATTCATTCTTAGGAAAAGTATATTATTCATACTCGATTCAAGGTAATAGAAATTGACGCAGGCCAGAGAGATTATCAGCATTAATAATATCCACACCCGCTTCATTAAGTTCACGCCACATGGGCACTGTGTCTGGCGTCGCCCAGAACCTGATTCTCCTTCCGCCCTGATGAACTTTCTTAACAATGGCCTGCAGTTTGGACCTCTCCTCTTTGGAAAATTCTCCTTCTCCCCTCCATTTAAAATGACTCCCCCACCGGTCACTAATGAGCGGCATTAAATTTGGAGGCACCGAACTTTCAATGTCTGAGAGCCGGCCGTCAATTCCAGCGCAGCGCGAAACGTCAGCCGCAATCATGTCCTTTGCCCTGTTTCCGCTAATGACTGCATTGACGGCTCTTTTAATCCACTTACCATTATCTAATCCGCTCAAGATATCTGAATATTTTGCCAGCAAAGTACGGAGCCGCGAATAGGTCTCTGGACCGTCCGATTTCACATCAATGAGAAGAGTAATAGGCGGTCCCCCCTCATAGACCCGGCCCCTGTTCTTTCTAATGCGCTCACGCAAAGGATTAAGATACAGATTCTGAATCGTTTTCTCAGGCCTAAGATCTTTCTTGTCATGGCCCACCAAAAACTTTCCCTCAACTAAAAAAATATCCACTTCGATACTGCAAAAACCATTATCAAGGGCATCAAAAAGAGGCCGCTCCTGCTCATAGTCATTATGAGCGTGACCTTGCCTGATCGGTGTAACCTCTTCCGCAAAACATAGCTGAGCCGTCAGGCTCAATACAATCCAAAAGATTAATCTGGTCACCATGATAGTTTACCCGGAAGGTACTCGTTGATTAAATCATCGTAAAACGGTTTCAACTCTTCCACATCGACCCTCTCTTCACTCTTCGTGTATAAATCATAGGGGTTGAAAGCACGGACCCATTCAAACATCTGACGGTCATGATCATTCATGAGCTCATTATATTCACCTTCACGATGGGCCGGGTAAAAAGAATGGTACCTGATCATGTAAAGAGCAGGCTCGGGAAGGTGATCCTTCATGACATGGTATAAGTATTCATCATGTCCCCAGGACATAGTCACATTATCTAGACCACAGCCTTCCTCATAAATGCCAAGGCGAGTCGAATACTCAGCAACGTTAGTGTCAGGATTGTCCTGGAATAATTCATGGAAAACAATCTTATCAGAGAAACGGCACCCTAGAGGGAATGTATCACCCACTACTGCCCACTGCTCCTCCCCGAAAAGACACAAAATCTTCCCAAGGTCATGGATTAGTCCTGTCAAAATAAACCATCTAGGATGTCCGTCATGGCGAATCGCTTCGGCCGTTTGTAATAAATGTTCGATCTGAGGCAAATGAATGTCAGGATCACTGTCATCGATCAACTGATCAAGAAACTCAAGGCCTTCCCATATCGTCATACTCCGTTGATTTAATTTCAGATACTGGTCCTTCTTCTGCTTTGCGAATTCGAGTGTCTGATATCGATGATTGAGCCGATAAAACTCTCGGACCTCAGGCCTCGTATTTGACTCATAATCACGAAAGGTCCCGTCGTCACTGACACTGCAATCATTCTGCTCCTCCGGATACCTCTTCAATAGATCCTCCTCCCATGC
>JASLJT010000146.1:0-9934 GCA_030747955.1 Verrucomicrobiales bacterium
GGATGAAATTTTTGGACTGTCTTGGAAAGACGATTCTCTAACCATCACCCAATTTGGTGAAGTCACTAAACTGACCGACTCGGACGGGGACGGGACCGCTGACCGCTTTGATACCCTAACCAATAATTGGGGTTATGCCGAGGGTCACGAATTCGCATTTGGATCAAAGCACGATCCGGACGGTAACATCTGGGTAGCTTTAGGACTGAGTGGATCTTATCACTCCAGGAATATTTTCAGGGGCTGGGCCGTTAAGGTAACACCTGATGGCAAAATGATCCCAATCTGTAGCGGATTACGTAGCCCGGGAGGCGTCGCCGCCAACAAGGACGGTGTGATGTTCTGCATCGAGAGTCAAGGACCATGGAATGGATCCTGCTCACTCAAGCACCTCAAAGAAGGAGCATTTTTAGGGCACCCTGCCAGCTATAACTGGTATCAGTTTGCTAAGGGAATTGAGACCCCAAAAATAGAACCCCAGACCAATTCGAGAATCGCAATAGAGAAAAAACGAGTCAAAGAACTTGTTCCTCCGGTAATACTCTTCCCCTACATTAAGATGGGAAGATCCATCTCTGGGTTCAGTCTCAATCAAACCAAAGGCAAGTTCGGACCATTCGAAAATCAATTGTTCTTTGGAGATTACACACTGAGTATTATCATGCGGGCAACGACTGAAAAAATAAACGGGGTCTGGCAAGGCGCCTGTTATCCCTTCAGGGAAGGCCTCTCAACGGGCATCATGAACGTTGAATTCTCTCCAAAGGGTCAGCTAATTGCCGGTGGGTTCACAACGAACCGACAATGGCCCGTTCGAGGAGAAGCCCCGTTCGCTATTCAGAGACTGGATTGGACCGGTAAAATTCCTTTTGAGATTAAGGAAATTAACATCCTTAACGATGGCTTTATGATCCATTTTACCAAGGAAGTGGATCAGGCCATAGCATCGGATGCCAGAAACTATTCAATGACAACATACACTCATAATTATTCTGCGGGCTATGGCAGTCCGGAAGTTGATCATACGACACCAGCAATAAATAAAGCCACAGTATCGGAAGACAATTTAAGTGTTCGACTAAAGATCAACGGGATACAAGAAGGTCACATTCATGATTTCGACTTAGGAAAGATTAAAAGCCATTCAGATCAAACCTTGCTTCATTCTAAGGCCTATTACACAGTCAATGAGATCCCAATAAAATAAATTACCCCTTTAGGATCGTAAGCATATTGTTCTGATCTTCTTGCCCCCAATTGATGGGAAATGATGCAAAACTAAAAAATGAGTAAGATCATACATTTTCCTCTCATATCTGATCAGTTCTCTCACCAATTTGGAATCAAATCACTGGCACCTGAACAGAAAATTCTAGAGAGGACCGGTGAATTCAAAAACCAACTAACATTAAAGAAGGCCCTCCTCTCACAGGATCCCCAATATTATTCCTGCTCCACTCCTGAAAGTGTCCTAGCCGAGAACGAAGCATCTAGGATGTTGACTGGGAACCCGGATAAGCTCATAGAGACATCAAAAAAAATCCAAGAAGATCTCGTTATCCTTAGTGGAGAAGCATCACCGGGCCACCCAATCATTGCCGGTACCGTCTGCTTCCCTAATGGCTGGACTATCAGTGAAAAAATTGGTCAGGGAATTGATAAAGTGCATGGACCAGTTCCTGAATATGCTGAAGTAATGAGTGAAGCCGTGAACCGTATGCTGAAACGCCTCAGAACGGGCCAGACCTTCTGGAGGTGCAACTGGGCGGTAAAACCAAGCAGCAGGCTCGATCAGTCTCCGAAGTCAATGCCTTTAATTACAGAAGAAGAGGCAGAATTAACATCGGACAATGTCAGTGACAGATGTTTTTTCAGGATAGAAAAACAGACCCTAACTAGGCTCCCTCAAACACAAAACATTCTTTTTACAATCCTCACAGACCAAGTATCAGTCGCCGAACTTGAAAAATGGCAACAATCAAACTTACTGGGCGTTCTTAGATCCTGCCCAGAAAGCACTCTCAAATATAAGGGGATCAGCTCTTTTTGTGCTTTGCTTTGCGATGATCTAGAGAAAAGAATTAAATAAAATCTTTGCTCATGATCCATTGGATATTCTTGTAAGAGCACATCATGAACGAATAGTATTCTTTACATCGAATCAAACAGCCGGACCCAAATCAGAGGCGAACCATAAAATATTACACTTCTCCATGCCATTTCTTTATCTTTTGATAGCTTCGCTAATATTTAATGTTCATTCGTCTCTGGCAAAAGAACTCCCTACCAGCCTAAAGGAAATTCCTGCTCAAGACAATCTGCCGGACCTTTTCAAATTCGATAACGGCAACAAAGTTAAAGATCTCAAGGACTGGAAAGAGCGCAGGAAAGAACTCATAGAACCATTAATGTTCTACCAGTACGGGTCCATTCCACCCAGACCAGATAAAGTGACTCCGCGGTTGGACAAAGAAAAGTCACATCCAAGCGGAATCGGTAAAGAACGGTGGGTCACTCTAATTATTGGTTCAAAAAGAAAACTGGAAATGAGACTCGTTATTTATGAGCCAAATACACCGGGACCTCATCCGGTAATAATCGAAGAAGAAGGATCACTCGGAGGGAGTAAAAATGCTGAACGCTTCATGAAGAAAAATTACCTATTCATTGAGTATGCCAGACACGATCTTGATCCTGACAGAAAAGGAACAGACGGTCCTGCTCAAAAAGCGTACCCAGAAAATGATTGGGAAACTCTCGCTGTCTGGGCATGGGGAGGCATGCGAGTAGTCGACTATCTCGAAGGTAGGACCGATGTCGACATGAAAAAGATCGCCATTACCGGACACTCAAGAGGCGGAAAAATGGCACTACTCGCTGGGGCCCTAGACGAGCGCATCTCACTAGTTGTTCCAAACGGATCAGGGGCAGGCGGAGCCGGCTCATCCAGAATCCTTGGACCAGGAGCCGAATCAATCGGCATGAATGATAAACCACACTGGTATCATCCAAGAATTAGAATGTTTGCAGAAAATGAAGCTCACCTCCCCTTCGATCAACATTTCCTGAAAGCACTCGTTGCACCGCGTGGACTCTTCTGCATTGAATCGACTGATGACCTTTATGCAAACCCAATAGGCACATATGCCACAAGTAAAGCAGCCATGCCGGTTTATGAACTTTATGGAGTTCCTGAAAAGAACGCTATCAGGTTCCGGCGCGGAGGTCACACATTCAGCGGATCGGACTGGACATCACTACTCGACTACGCAGAACTGACCTTCTATGGGAGAGCTCCACAGGATGGGCAATCGTTCTGGCAAAATCCTGCAGAAGTAACACCACGACCCGATAGCGGAGGCGAATCGGGCTTCATAAGGGTAGGCCATGCAGGAAACAAAGGAGACTATAATTATCCTAGAGTCGGTTCATTCGGCTCGGTAGACCATGACTACGAAATTGGTCGTTACAAGGTCAGTAATTCAGAATATGCCTCGTTCTTAAATTGGGCAGCCTCTGAGTCAGATCCAAACGGTTTGTACAATCCAAGCATGAGGATAAGAAGAGAACTTAAAGACGGTAAAATCATCTACGAAGCGTACCCAGCCACAGCGAATACCGCCGTCACTTATGTGAGCTGGTATGATGCTTTACATTACTGCAACTGGTTAGGGGGCAATTATAGTACATCTTTAGATGAGCCGATCGGACAAAGAAAAAAAGGCGCTGAATATTTTTTGCCGACCGAAGATGAATGGTACAAAGCAGCTTACTATGATTCTAAAACAAAAAAATATAAACTCTATCCACTTCGAGATTCACACAAAATAGAGAACTCTGAAAAGCTAGCATCAAAGAGCAGTTACGGAATGATGGGAACATCTGATCATGTATGGGAATGGACTGAATCTAAGGTCGGAGAGGCATTCCGTGGGATCAGATCCGATTCCTGGTTCCAGGGCAACAACTACCAAGCGGCTGGGAGATATTATTCTAACCCGGATCTCGAACTTGGGCACTTGGGTTTCAGAGTGGCCCGGACTTCCCCAAAATCAACTAACAATGATGAGACCAAAAAGAAAAGCATTCCAAAAAGAGCAAGGAAGTTTCGCCGTTAAGTGCGCTTTAGTAATAATTTGAATGATATGATCCGTTACATAATTCTAACAATTGCCTTTCTTAATTTCTGGCCCATTCAGTCAAGGGCCGAAGAATTCAAAGTCACTGAATGGGCTAATGACCCGCTACTAACCAACAGCGTTGGCATTTCAATGGACGATAAGGGCCGCGCTTATTTGACAGTTTCAAAGAGAAGAAAACAGTCAAGCCTCGATATTCGTCACCATCAGGATTTAGTTAAACAGGACCTTTCGTTTGAGACTGTCGAAGAGCGTCGTAAATATTATCGAGAAAAACTAACGGGAAAGAGCTGGATACCTGACAGAAATAATGATGGCAAAAAAGACTGGAAAGATCTCACAGTCCAAAAGGACATGGTCTATCAAGTCACTGATAAAGACGGTAACGGATCAGCTGATGGACTAAAGGTCCTCGGAGAGTACCACAGTGAAGTTACCGGTATCGCTGGAGGAGTACTTGCAGTCGGAGACGATGTTTTTGTAGCTGCAGAACCGGATTTTTTCAGATACCATGATACGGATGGGGACGGGTTCCCGGAAAAGGAACAGCTCGTTGGAACTGGTTTCCAAGTTCATATGGGACAAGGAGGCCATAACCTTAGTGGAGTGGCCGTTGGACCAGATGGGAGAGTTTACTGGTCACTTGGTGACAAGGGCCATTATGTAAAAACCAAAGAAGGGAAGACCTTCCACATGCCCAATAGTGGGGCAATTTTCCGATGCGAACTTGATGGGACCCGAGTCGAACGATTCTCATCGGGAGAGAGAAATGCCCAAGAACTAGCCTTCGACTCTTACGGCAATCTTTTCAGCATGGACAATGATGGGGACTATCCAGGAGAAAAAGAAAGAGCACTGTACATTACTGAGGGGAGTGAACACGGATGGCGACTGAACTGGCAATGGCTAAGGAAACAGGACTTTACCAAAATTAGCGGTGTCTCGGCCTATAACCCATGGATGGAAGAGAAGCTCTTTTTGCCGGACCGCGAAGATCATGCCGCTTACATTACTCCAACTATTGGAAACTTCGGACCCGGACCCTGTGGATTTACCAGTAATCCTGGCACCGCACTCACTAAGGAACTCTCCGATTGCTTCTTTATGACCAATCAGCAGAATCAGGTAAGAGTATTTAAATTCCTTCCTAAGGGAGCCTCATTTAAATTTGAAGAGCTCAAGCCCATAAAGGGAGGGATAGGTAATACGGGTCTGGCCATTGGCCCCGATGGCGCTCTCTACTCTGCATCGTGGGGAAGCGGCAAAGGATTTATCTTTCGGTTCGATGCGGCTGCAAAAGAAAGCCATCATCCAGCGAGAGAAGAAACTCAAAAAATACTTCATCTAATTACCAAAGAGCAAAACATCAAAACACTAAGCTCCTGGCTCGATTCTCCCGATCAGAGGGTCCGCATGAAAGGACAATTTGAGCTGGTCAATCGTGGTGATGAAGGCCTGAAAGCACTAAAACAAAAATTAGATTCTGGCACCCTATTAGGCAAACTTCATGCGATTTGGGGAATCGGCATGGCATCCCGGAATGATCCGGAAAAAATTTCTCTTATGGGCTCAGCATGGAAAAATAAAGAACCCGAAATTCTTGCACAGGCTGCCAAGGCAGTGGGCGATTTAGGACAAAGGTCAAAGCATTTTGACTCCGAACTAATAGCAGGACTGGACCATGAATCTGAGCGGGTAAAATTCTTCTGCGCCATTGCACTTGGCAATCGCAAGAGCGGAGGAATAGCCAAAAAACTTGTCAGTCTGATTGAACATAGCGGTTCAAAGGATCCTTATATCAGGCATGCGGGATCCATGGGGCTTTCAGGAACAATGAATCCCGGGCAAATTGCTAGGCTTAGCGAGAATCCAAATAAGACAGTCAAACTCGCTGCGATCGTTGCAATGAGACGAATCGCTTCCCCCGAAATCCGGTCTTTTCTAAATGATTCGGATGAACTGATCCTGCTAGAGGCTGCGCGTGCAATTCATGATGACCAATCAATTCCCGAAGCGCTCCCAGACCTGGCTGCAGTACTCAAGCGTAAAGGACTCAAAAATGAAGCCCTCATAAGAAGAGCTATTAATGCCGCACTGCGGACAGGCTCTGGATCGGACCTTGATCTTTTAGCTGATTATATAAGGAGTGGAGAAGGGTCAGCAAAAATGAGAAGAACGGCACTCGCATCAATGCTTTGGTGGGCAAATCCACCCGTCCTCGATCCTGTCGAAGGGCGATACCGGAAGCACTCACCTAGGGACAAGGATTTGGCAAATAAAGCAATCGAATCGATCCGCGATAATATACTTGCTGACAATGAACTGACGGAGGTTCTTCTAAAGGGAGTCGAAGTTAGAGGGGAATCTTCTTGGCTAAAGGGAACAAAGAAATATTTTGCAAACTGGCCTTCTAAAATGCAGGTCCGGTTATTGGCGGCTCTCGATAAGACAAATTCTCCTGAACTCAAGGAATTTGTCATTCAGGGACTTGATTCAAACTCTTCGGAAGTCAGGGAAAAGGCCAGAGCCTACGCAAATAAGGCAGGCGTGCCAACACTCCATCTTATACTTGCAACACTTGGGGACCCGAAAGCTTCTGGTCAGGGAGATGCGATTCGCCAACTAGCCAATCTTGAGGACCCTAAAGCAAAAGAAAAGTTCATGGAATTAGTTGCTGAATTCAAATCTGGTAAAACTCCTTCTCATTGGAAACTCGAAATGTGGCAAGTCGCCAAATCCAAAGGCATCAAGTTGAAGGGAGGCTATGAACTTCTAGAAAACGGTGGTGATCCGGCAAGAGGCAAGAAACTCGTTATGGAGCATGCAGCGGCTCAATGCATCCGTTGTCATAAAATTAACAAAGTTGGGAGTGATCTTGGCCCTGATCTGACAAAGATAGGCAGATTGAGAAACAGAAATCACCTAGTCATATCAATGCTGGACCCGGTGAGGGAAATTTCTGATGGGTACGGAAACATTCTAATCAAGACAAAGGATGGTGAGGAGATTGTTGGTGTCCTTTCCAGTAAAGAAACCAAAGAATGGATCATCACTCTCGCCGATGGCAGCAAAAAGAAAATCGACCCAAAAATAGTCGACACTTCTCAAGTCACTTCAATAATGCCACCGATGAGTGCAATCATGAAACCTGAAGAGATTCGGGACGTTGTCAGCTACTTATCAACCCTCAAATGATAACTTGCTTTCACTGGAGAGATATAGAAATTAAGACTACCCAAGGCTAACGGCCCCCAATCAATTAAAACGGAACCGATACATAATTCACTCGTTACAATCAAAGACTTTACACCAACATCAATAAAGGAAATCAAATGACTAAAGAAAACTCTAATAATAAGATGACCCGTCGTGGAGTCCTTAAGGGAACTTCGGCTCTAGCAATTCCAACGTTCATGCCTAAGAGCGTATTTGGAGCGAATGAAAAGAAGATTAATATCGCCTGGGTTGGTTTTGGTAATATGGGTTGGGGTGACTTAAACAATTGCTCAAATGGAAATAACGTTGTCGCACTTTGTGACTGCAACCCGGGCACATGGGAACGTGCAAAAAAGAAATTCCCAAAGGCAAAATTCTATAAGGATTTCCGCAAAATGCTGGAAGAAATGGGTGACCAAATTGATGCCGTAGGTGTTGGCACGCCGGACCATTCTCACTTTGCAATTGCCTACACTGCGATGAGTATGGGCAAACATGTGTTTGTCGAAAAACCGCTCGTTCATTCGCTTTGGGAAGCACGGACCTTACAGGCACTGGCTAAAGAAAAAGGCTTAGTAACACAAATGGGAAACCAGGGCCACGCCTTCGAGGGTGCCTATCTGGTCAAGGAGTGGTACGAGGCCGGACTAATTGGTGAGGTTAAGGAAGTCCTTACCTGGACAGACCGGCCCGCAAGAGGATGGGGATTCAACGGACAAGTTCGCACAGAATATCCAAAGGCAGAAAAGCTTCCTGAAGGAATGGATTGGAATTTGTGGCTTGGCCCCTGTCAGGAAGATGTCCCATTTAGTAGAGCAATTCATCCAACTACTTGGCGACCATGGTGGAGCTTTGGCTGTGGAGGTCTCGGCGACATAGGTTGCCACACTATTGATACCGCTTACTGGGCATTTGGTGTGGGGGCTCGTGATAAGGTTGTTGTATATTTGGAAGAAAAAGATACACCCATTCATAAACCAAACGGCTCTATCGTAACCTATAAGTTTCCATCTCGTGGAAAACAGCCTGCTGTAGACGTCAAATGGATTGAAGGACCTCGTCTTCCAAAAGCACCCAACGGATACGATTGGGACATTAAAGGTCATGGTGGATTTATTATGGTCGGAGAAAAAGGTGGAATTAGCCACGATGGAATGCGACCAAACAGTCCCCGACTCTATCCAAAGGCTCGTTGGGAAGATTATAGAAAGAACGCCAATGAACGTGTTCCAAAAACATTAAAGCGTGTCCCTGGCATCCATAATGATTGGGTCAATGGAATCCGAAACAACGAAAAAACTGTCTCTGACTTTAGTTATAGCGGACCACTCACAGAAAGTATCATCTTAGGTACACTTGCAATCCGAACTGGTAAAGGCCTTGAGTGGAATGCCAAAGATATGAAGATCACCGGCAACAAAGAAGCCGCCGCACTCATTAATGTTGAAGCTCGCAAAGGTTGGCGCACCTCTGACTTAGTCTAATCTCAAGGCACTTTAATAATTAACAAATTAGCAACTATCGTAGTACTTTTTTACAATTTCCTGAACCCGCATAGCCAGTTCTGCATCGGTAGCATACAGCGCACCACGATGGTTCATGAAAGTCGAATCTGATCTGTTAAGGTCCAGTGGATTTCCAAAGACATCACTAACGGCGGCTCCTGACTCCTGATAAAGGCAAGCAGTAGCAGCATAATCCCAAAGGCTACCGCCACCATCTTGAGACTTAGGAAATTTAAAATGACAGGCCGGTGCCCTATCTAGGGCATAACATGCATTCATGACTGCTCCACCATAATGCATCGCTGTGAGTCCGTTAAGCCCGAGCAAATAGGCATAGGACTCAAGGTCATCTTGAATTTCGTTGAATTTAGGATTCTCAGCAAAGCTACTATCATAAGTAAAAGTCAGCTCTTGAGCTGATTGTACCGGAACCCATGCCTCATTGTTCCGCATGAGACCCTGACCCTTAGTTGCCTGATAAAGGGTATCATGTACCGGATCATATACTACGCCGATTTGAGGAGTCCCATCCCTAGCAACTAATCCAATAGAGACCGAGTATCCCGGCTGACCATTAATAAATGGTAGGGTACCGTCCAGAGGATCAATGCACCAGAAATAGTCATGTTCTAGCCGACCCCTATCATCCTCACCTTCCTCTGCAAGCATCGCAATATCAAGTTCATCGCAAGTCGGCATCAATATCTGAAGTATTGCATCCTGAGATTTACGGTCCACCTCAGTGACCACCTGTGAAGCTAGAGTGCTACCACTCTCCTTCTGCATGACATGCACGTCCCTATCACGATAAGATCTTATCAATTGCCCTGCATTAGAGGCGGCTTTTACAGCCTTTTGCGTTAACACGGTGAAATCCATTAAGCCTTAACCTCCTTTAGTGAATCAGTCACCTCACGCGTGACCCTCTCGCTATAGTCACTGAGCTTCCAGTGTCCCGGACTCCAGCCCTTCATGAACCGATGAAAATCAGCCCAAGCCACACGATAGAGAGGACGCCAATCGGCTTCGAGTTCCTGCATGCATATGCCTTTATCGAATGCCTCCATGAATGAA
>JASLJT010000147.1:0-4282 GCA_030747955.1 Verrucomicrobiales bacterium
TGAGCACGAGCAGCGCGTTTTGCATTTGTATTGGCACCCAATGAAGCGAGGTATGCAGTCACGGTTGTGCCGATATTTTCGCCTAGCACAATTGCGCAGGATTCCTGAAATCCAATCCAACCATTTAATGCTAACGTGACAGTGATTGCCATCGCAGCTGATGATGACTGAACGGCAATTGTTAGTAAAACACCAAGGGCTAGGAACATTAGTATTGATAGGTATCCTTTGCCGCTGATGTTTTCTATGAAAGCTCTCCAGCTCTCAGCTTTTTGAACTATTTCAGGCTCGGTGCTAGCAAGCATACTTCTGACGTCTGGCACTGCATCCTTAAGAGCGCCTAGTCCGTAGAAGAGGAGGCCAAAGCCTATTAAAATTTCCCCCATGCTCTTCCATTTGCCTTTGCCGATGAAGATGAGAGGAGTTCCAATACCTACTATCGGTAATGCAATTTTAGCAAGACTGAATTTTCCAACGATAGCTATGATCCAAGCCGTTAGTGTTGTGCCGAGATTGGCACCCATAATTACCCCAATCGATTCGACTAGAGTCAATAGTCCGGCATTAACAAAGCTAACAACAATGACTGTAGTTGCTGAAGAGGATTGAAGTAAACAGGTCGTTAGGAATCCTGTCCCGACACCTGCGAGACGGTTATGTGTCATCGTTGCCATTACTTGGCGCATTTTTTCTCCAGCTGTTTTTTGGATCCCTTCGCTGAGGGTTTTCATGCCGAATAGAAATATTCCGAGGCTGCCAAGAATGATAAAAAAGGTCATTATTATATGATAATCTTTAATTGATGAATGTTTTCTGTTTTATCATTTATCTCCACCTGAATATTGACGCAACATTACAAATGTGACGGAAGCGTCACATTTGTAATGGAACTGAAATGGATTCTTCCATTTAGCAGGTAGTTCTTTTAACAAAAAAGAGTCAGCAAACTGTTGCTGACTCTTCCTTTGGTTGAATGAGGATTAGGCGTTCTCAATCATTTTTATTAGAAGTAAAGTCTCAGGCCTGAGAATAATGTCCACCCACTGTACTCGCCACCATCATTGCCACCATCCATATCAGCATATTCAATGCCGGTCATTAGTTTGAGTTTGTGGTCATTAATGTAGTAGTTAAGGCCTAAGTAATAGGATTGGTAGTCTTCGCCATATCCGCTATCAGTGAGGCTGGCTTTTCTTTCGTAACGTTTTTGCGCACGGAGACCATCTCCATCACTACTGGCATATGTGTATCGAGCGACTAATTGCAGCTTGTCACTGATATCGTATGTGGGGAGGAGGACGATGCCATAAGCGTCATCGCTGTAGCCGCCAGCATGTATTAAATCAGTGTTGAGTGTGATAGCTCCTTGACTGATAGAGTGGTTTAAAGAAATTGAGTTTTCGTATGGCTTAGCTGCATTGTTTGAAGAGTCACTATTATGTAGTAGGTCCAGTCGCCATGCGGCTTTATCAAATGATGAAGTCTCAGAATAATTGTATCCGATACTAGCAAGTGCAAATTCTCCTGCGTCACTATAGTCACCGAACTCTTCATCTATGTCTCCAGAATAAATACCAAGAACGTAGCTCCAATTTTCGATCGAACCGCTAGCGCTAATGCCTGTGGTTTTCTTTGGAGACAACTGATTGACAAGAAGAGAACGCTCAAAGGTTAGTATTTTCCTAGATGATGTAGACCATTCGTAAGACCATGCAGGCTTTTGTTTACCTATAGTTACATTAAATGCGTCATTCCCTTGATACTTTATATAAGCTTCTTCAAGACTTTTATAGAAAGGGGAGAAATCATCATTAACGTTAATTTCACCTTTCAGTTTCCAGTCGCCTCCAAACACTTTAGCTTCAGTTCCAAGACGGAATCGACGAGTCTCTGAATCGCTCCAATCATCTTGATCAGAATTCAAATCTGCATATTGCCATTGGTATCTACCGACGAGTTTTAAATCGTTAACTAATGATGAATCTGAATCAGAATAGAGGTGAGGTATGTCCCATAGATCTTCCAGTGAATTTGAATTGATATTCTCGTTGGGCGGTGAGGATTCTCCAGCGATTAATGTAATAGAACTGAAAGGCAAGGTTATTGCGGCGATTAGGAAAGGTGAAATTATATTGGTCATGAATTAAATTTCGCGGTTTTATTTTTGTGTTAGTGTCTTTTTCTGGAAATACTCAAACGTGGATAATTTAATTATTTATACAAAATGACAAGTCAGATTCTAAGTTATTTTATGTAGTTGTTTCTTAAAGATTAGAAATTTTATGTTACAATAACGTCACTAAATATAATTGGTGAGTGGTGTGAATGGGGTGGGTAAAATTAAAGGTTTGCTGTAATAAATCTCTTCATATGTGTAAATAATTTAGAGGTTTGAGCCTGAAGCGTGATAAAATAATAGTTAAAACATTTTTTTTTCGAATTAAGATTTCCGCAAGTGTAACAACTGTGCGAAAATCAATGCCCGTTTAATCGATGGAGATTCCCTACATAAATAGAGAGCTTAGTTGGCTTGAATTTAATCAGCGCGTTCTTAATGAGGCCAGAAGGCAAGAACTTCCCTTGTTGGAACGGTTAAAGTTCTTGTCTATTACTGCTTCGAACCTGGATGAGTTTTTTATGGTCAGGGTTGGAGGTCTTGAAATGCTCCGTTCCGCGCGGAAGAGAAAGCCTGACCCGGCCGGATTATCACCTAGCAAGCAATTGTTATTAGTGAGGCAGAGGGTTGATATTATGCTTAGTGAAATTGAGGAATGCTTCTTTGAGGAGTTACTTCCTGAGCTGAATGAAGAGGGTATTCGCAGGGTCTCAGTCGGTCAATTGACGGCTGCACAGATGGACCACGTTGCTAAGTTCTTTACTGAGAGGGTCATGCCTCTTCTGACGCCGGTCATAGCAAATGATAAGATCCGTGAATCTAGTGCTTTGCCGAGCCTTTGCATTTCTCTTTTTTGTGAGATTGGGAAGTCGGAAGGGGAGAGCCCGAGGCACGTTTTGGTTCCGATTCCGGGTAACATTTCTCGCTTCATTTGGCTTCCCGATTCTGATGAGAGTAAATTTATACTTCTTGAAGATGTAATAGCTAATTTTGTGGGGCAGGTCTTTCCTGATGAGGTGGTCAATAGCAGCGGTCTCTTTCGTGTTACACGCAATGCAGACATTTCACTTGAAGAGGAGGGGGCACATGATCTGGCTAGAGAAATGGTTGATGTGCTTGCAGAGAGGAAGCATAGCAAATGTGTGAGACTTGATGTGGGGCCTGAGTTTCCAAGATTCCTATCTGGAAAACTTAGAAATTTATTTGGGGCTGAGACAAATCAAATTTATACAACGAGGGCACCATTCGGTTTGGGTGATTTCATTGAAATTGCTACAGTGAAGGGTTTTGGAAATCTACAAGCTGAACAGTGGGCGCCGATGTTGAATAGAAAATGGAGTCCCGGGAAAAATATATTTAAGAGCATTTCTGAAAATGACATTCTTTTGCATCACCCGTATGAAAGTTTCGAGCCTGTCATTGCTCTAGTTGAGCAATCGGCGACAGACCCTAAGGTCTTGGCCATTAAACAAACTTTGTACAGGACGGCTAATAATAGCCGAGTCATTAGTGCCCTGATTAGAGCAGCTGAGAATGGCAAGCAGGTCACTGTCGTAGTTGAGCTTAAGGCCCGATTTGATGAGGCTCGGAACCTGGAAAGGGCCGAGGAGCTCGAAAAGGCTGGCGTTCAAATAATTTATGGAGTCAAGGGGTACAAAACGCATTGCAAGATTACCCTAGTTGTTAGGAATGAAAACAAGGAGCTGAAACGCTACACTCATTTTGGCACGGGCAACTACAATGAAGTGACGGCCGGACTCTATACTGACATTAGCTATATGACTTCGAGGCGGAAATATGGGTACGAAGCGGCAGCGTTATTTAATGCGCTCACGGGCGGGTCCAAGCTCAAAGGAATGAAAAATCTTATAGTGGCTCCATTTTACCTCAGAAAAAAATTCATTGAGTTAATTGAAGTGGAGACAAGAAATGCAGAGCAAGGCAAAGAGGCAAGCATTGATATTAAGGTTAATAATTTACAGGATGTTTCTATAATTAAATCCCTGTACGAGGCGTCATATGCTGGAGTTAAAATTAGGCTTAACGTTCGTGGCATATGTTGTCTTCAACCTGGTCTTAAGAAGATTAGTAAGAATATAAAGGTGATGAGTACTGTGGATCGTTATCTGGAACATTCTCGTATTCTTTCTTTTTATAATGGGGGTA
>JASLJT010000148.1:0-2992 GCA_030747955.1 Verrucomicrobiales bacterium
ACTAAGTTCTCTAGGAACAGCAAGTTCCAGAAGAGGTAAGGATTTTTTGTGCCGCATGTTGCGCATAATGGGCACAAAAAAGTCCATTCCAATAATGAAAGAATTACTCTCAGACCAGGAAATCGGACACATGGCAAGGTACGTATTAGCCTCAATGCAATACGAAGAGGCTGGAGCCGCTCTTCACCAATCACTTAATATGGTACAAGATAAATTAAGACAGGGAATCATCGATAGCCTGGGAGACATCCGCTACAAAAAAGCGGTTCCGGATCTAATTAAATTGCTCGATACAGCATCTGTAGCTAATAACGCAACCCGAGCCCTTGGCCTAATCGGTGGAGATAATACAATGAATCATCTACTCCCCAGACTAAGTAAGACGACAGGAAAATCATACCGCTGCACAGTTCAGGCTCTTCTCAGATGCGCAGAGATTTACTTGGAAAAAGGGAACAAGGAAAAGGCCCTATCTATTTATGATCGTTTCACAAAATCAGGAACAGATTCTTACGTAATCTTGGCCGGTTTGCGAGGCGCATCACAAGTAAACGGTGAATTCGCTGTCCCTCTTCTGACTGAAGCTATTAAAAGCGGAAATAATGAATTAGCTAATGGGGCAGCTTCAATTATTGCAGAATTAAAGGGAAATAACATTGGATCAAAACTAAAATCCTTACTTGAATCCGCGCCAGCAAACATGCAGATACTCCTCATCGGATCACTTTCAGAGAGGGAAGACAAATCCGCAATTCCCTCAATCACAAAATTAACAGAAAGCGAAAGTCTCGAGGTTAGACTATCAGCCATTCAAGCCTTGGGAAAAATCGGAAACGGCTCCTCAGTCATCCCTCTAGCAACGATAGCCTCCTCAACAAGTGGTCATGAGAGAAACGTTTCAAGGAGTGCTCTATCAAACCTTAAAGGCAACGATGTACAAAATGCATTCAAAAAATATCTCAAAGAATCTTTACCCGAAATTCAAAGTGAATTAGTAAGAGCCATAGCAACACGAGCTGAATCAACAGCAATGAATGAACTTATGATTCTTGCTAAATCTGATACTTCAGAAATTCGAGAAGAAGCCTTGCGCGGCATAGGTATCCTAGCCGATCAGAGTCACCTTAATGAAATTTTAATGCTTCTATTGAATCCAAAAGAAGAGTCCGATCGAGATAATATTGAATCCGCTATTGCTTATAGCTTCAGACGAATTCCTAACAAAAAATTACAAACGGACGCTCTCACTAAAGCCTTGGAAAGAGCCGATGAATCCACCAAACCTTCAATTATTTCGCTGTTAGGAAGAGATCCTAATAAACAATCTTTGCAATTACTTATCTCTGCTCTAAAAGAAACCACATCAATTCAGTTAGCCGCTATTGGAGCACTGACCAAATGGCCGGACCACGGCCCTGCAAATAATCTCTTAAAAATTGCATCCGAAGAAAAAAATCCCAACAAGGACACTGCTCTTAATGGTTACATTATTTTATCCTCTAAATCTCCTAACCCAACCACCGCTTACAGGAAAGCTTTAGAGTTAAACAACTCAACAGACACTGCCAAAAAAGTTCTAGCAGGTCTAGGACAGAGCGGAGGAATGAAATCACTAGAAATTATCAAGCCTTACCTAGAGAATTCCGAAACAAGCAACGAGGCCGCTTTGGCTGCGACTCAGGTCGCGAAGAGAATAAAGGATTCACATACTGCAACTGTTCGCACTGTCTTGACAGACATCCTCAAATCTAACGCGTCAGATTCAGCAAAGAAAGGAGCCGCTGATTTGCAATCAGAACTTGATCTTTATAAGGACTACATCCTTGACTGGCGAATCACGGGGCCATATTCAGTGAAAGGAAAAGATGCCAAATATGTTTTTGATACGGCTCTGGCTCCTGAAAAGGATTCAAAATCCGTGCGATGGAAAAAATTTAAAACTAAATCAAAATCCGAAAGATCACTATGGGCAATCGAGATCGATTCAATTTTAGGACCTGAAGCTAATGCTGCTGCATATGCAATGACCAAAATATGGGCACCTGAAAATCTTAAAATTAACCTTGAAATGGGAAGTGATGACCACATTAAAGCATGGCTCAATGATAAAAAGATTCATGAATCCTTTTCAAACAGGAGCCTTGAGCCTAGACAGTCAATCATTCCTGTTAGCCTATCAAAAGGGTGGAATCTGATCATGCTCAAGGTCGTAAATACGAGCGGACCATGGGGGCTTTGCTGCCGAATTCGAGGCAGAGACGGAAATCCTATAGATGGGCTGAAAATTGAATCCAAATAAATCAACATTAACTTTCTCAATCAACAAAGTCCGTCCTTTTGAATTATCGTTATTGACGAGACGCAGTTAAAAAGTTCAATCTAAAGATATGGCAAACACGAATACACATAACAGACGAACCTTTATAGGATTTGGTCTTGCAGCTTCCGCCGCTTGCGCAACTCGGTCCCGGGCACAATCACCTAACCAAAAATTAAATGTAGCCATCATTGGCGCAGGTGGACGAGGAGGAGCCAATACGAATGGAGTAAAAAGTGAAACAATCTACGCTCTCTGTGACACGAATCCGGGAGTCTTAAGCTCGGTAAAAGGACGATATCCTGGCGCCAAGACCACTAATGATTGGAGAACAATAGTCGACGATCCAGCTATCGATGCTGTAGTCATTAGCACAGCTGATCATCATCATGCACCAGCTGCAATTGCTGCAATGCGAAACGGTAAGCACGTTTATTCTGAAAAGCCTTTGGCTCATACAGTACAGGAAGCGAGATGGATGCAGGAAGAATACATCAAACGCAAAGACAAGATAGCGACCCAAATGGGTACACAAATTCATGCAACTGAAAATTACAGGAGAGCTGTAGAACTGGTTCAGGCAGGAGCTGCTGGAACCGTTAAAGAAGCCCATGTCTGGTGCGGTAGAACGATCAGGCCAGTGGGCAAGGAAGTGCTTGCTGAACAGCCGGTTCC
>JASLJT010000149.1:0-9208 GCA_030747955.1 Verrucomicrobiales bacterium
CGGAGCCCTGAATGATGGAGGCGTAGTCAAAGCCATCAATGCAAAGAACTTTGCCTGCGTTACGACAGGACAAATGAATCATTTGACCGAGACTGCCCAATTGCACGGAGCCAAGGGCCTCGCATTCATTAAAGTTGAAGATGGCGAGTGGAAATCCCCCATCGTTAAGTTTTTCAGCGAAGAAGAAAAGACAGCACTCACTGAAACAATGAAAATTGAGGAAGGTGATTTGATTCTGTTCGGAGCCGGGGATTGGGAAACTGTCTGTGAGGTTTTAGGAAGGGTCCGCTTGGAATGCTCTCAATACCTGGAGCTGACAAAAGATAACGATGATCTTGAATTCTTATGGGTCACCCACTTTCCGCTGCTCGCTCAAGACAAAGAGACTGGAAAATGGAACGCTGTTCACCATCCATTCACTCGACCAATAGATGAAGATAAAGAATTGTTAAATGATGAAGCCAATTATGGAAAAATTAGAGCTGAGGCCTACGATGTTATTTTGAATGGCAATGAGATTGGTGGAGGGTCCATTAGGATTCATGAAGGCGATCTGCAGACCACAGTGTTCTCCGCCCTAGGAATAGATGAAGACGAAGCGAAAGAAGAGTTCGGCCACCTACTGGACGCTTTCAGCTTTGGAGCGCCTCCTCATGGTGGTGTAGCATTGGGATTTGATAGATTAGTAATGCTAATCGCCGGAGAAGAAAGCATTAGAGAAGTGATAGCGTTCCCTAAAAATAATCGAGGGATCGATCTCATGTCCTCTAGCCCGGCTGAAGTTGATTTCAAACAATTACGCGAGCTTTATGTTAAATCCACTCGCCAAGAAGAAAACAAACCAGAATAGAATCTATGACTCCCATTAAAACCATCATCAAACATGCCGCAGCAATCATCGCATGCGCGTTAATTACATTGCCTTCGAATGCGGCCGAATATGAGATCGAGCCAGTCGGTTCATACATCCTATTCGACATTACCCATTTTAAAGTAGGAAAAGCCCATGGCCGTTTTAATGACTTCAAAGGATCGGTAACATATGATCCGGACAGTCCTGAAAAAAGCAAATTATCTTTCACGATCAAAGCTGCCAGTATTGATACTGGCCACAAGAAACGAGACGACCATCTCAGAAACAAAGATTTCTTTGATGTCGTTCAGTTCCCTGCAATTCAATTCAAAAGTCAATCTGTTGACAAAGGTAAAATTACAGGTCAGCTCACAATGTTGGGCAAAACAAAAACAATCACAGCCACGTACAAAGTTAACGGGATAGGCCAGCACTTTGGCAATAAGCGCCCACTATTGGGAGCCGTTGCTACTTTCAGCATCACTCGAAGCGATTTCGGTATGAAGTTTGGACTCCCAGACGCTTTATCCGATCAAGTTAATATCACCGTGAGCATTGAGGGTTTAGGCAAATAAATGGAACACAATAGGCGCCATTAAATCTGCTTAAAAGATCAAACCTTACACCGGCAAGATACAATGCCGAGCATTGATCAATTACATATTTTCCTCAGCCCCCTCCTTGTACCCGCAATCTTATCTACTATTATTTTCGTTCTGATATGGAGTAATAAGTTCAGCAAATCCCTAAGGACAAGAGAGTTAATATCTGAACCGCTCGATGTATGGGCCCTTGCCATTTGTTATAGCGTCAGCCATCAGAGCATAGAAGGAATCAATGGATTTCCACCGAATGACTCCTTCGATTGGCTGCCTTTTGGCCTACTTGCTCTGGCTTCTCTTTTTACACTGAGGAGAATTTTCAATGCCCGCTCCACTCATGTGGTAAATATAATTGCTACGCTAATATCCTTACTTATTCTTGGGCTCGGGTTGCACGGATTTAAAATATACCATGAAGCCTTTACCTTATTTTATCGCATTAGTGTTTTCTGTGCACTTGCACTCGGAATGGTCTGTTCAATAATTTCGCTTCACGGCATCGCGACAAAATTAAAACTCATTGATTTCTTTGTTTTCTATATAGCACTAGGAGTAATCGCCTCCGGAACCATCGTTGTTGGTTTCAATAGTGCTTCTATTGCACAACTCCTTGGTATCACAATCTTAATAGCGTCAGTTGGACTGATAGTAGGTTTAACAAAGAAACAAGAAAAAGTCTCCCCAGGCTACGCCATTGCCTCAGGACTAATATGGGCACACATGAGTTGTTATTCTTATTTCGGAAACTTTGAATTGCCTCCTACTCACTCTCTCTGCCTCCTTTTATCTGCACCATCAATTGCCTGGATCGGACTACTGACATTTAAAGGATCAAATAAATCATTGTTAAGAAGACTAACTATCTTGGTTCCATCAATATTAGCAGCTATCCTCGCTTTCTCTTTTAGTTATACCAAAAAAGAAAATTCCGACAGCTCAGACTCATATGAATATTGGGAAAAATAACTCATTCTGGTCCATGACGGTGAAATCTGGATTCATACCGGCGACAATTGCTACCTACTTCATCTCTTGTACCGTCACATTAGCAAGCTTGTTCGACGATGTGCCTGATCTCTCATCTGATGCTCGATTGGCACTCGTCGCTCACTACGACGGTCGGACTGGAGTCTCAACGTCCGGCAACGCCGTCGAATCCTGGACCCCGGTAGATGGTGACGGAAAGTCACTCCAAGGCATAGCCGCTTCGTCAATACAACGTGGTAATGGTGCTGCTAATCTAATTACTTACGATCGCAGCGGGCGCTTGGTTTTTAATGATCCTAACGCTGCCGCCGATGGCCGTTACCTCTCAGGAACTCTGGCCAATGCCGGCACCAGTGACTTTACAATCTTCTGGCTGGGCCATTACCAGGACAACGCGCCGTTTGCCACCTCTGGCACCTACGCCTACAACGTAGGGCTTAATAACATATCGCATCAGCGTGACGATGGTGATGAAGGTTTTCGCGTGGAGATGTATAACGGCACAACTTATGCAGGCGATGATATCACTGCATACGACGGTATCGATACCGTCTGGAGTACCGTCATTACTGCTAATACGCACAAAACTTATGCCAACGGTATAAATCTCAATCTTGTGGGAAATCCGACCAACAGCGTCAGCGCAAACGCAGCCATTATCATTGGGGCATACAGCGAGAGCGGATATGATTTCGTCGGCAATATGAGCCAAATGATCATCTTTGAGTCTGCCTTAAGCAACGACGATCGAGGTCTCATCGAAAAGTATCTTGGCGATCTGGTAGGATTGCCTCCTCAACCTGAGCCAATCACCTTGTCGTCACCTGAACTCAGCATCAATAATGGTATCGGCACCCTCAGGTGGAACTCAGATTCTCACCTACTGTCCTCGAATAACCTCGAAGAATGGTTCATTGAAGCGGAGGCGACCTCACCCATGTCATGGGAAATCGATAAGAAGAAAGAATTCTTTCGCCTGGCAACCAAATTCACTAAGATTCCGCGAGGCATAGTGTTGCGTACTCGCTTCGCATCCGACACTTACCGCGAGATTGAATATCACGTCGATACCGGTGAGCTATTTTTCCATGGCGAACAATACCACGGCCTCGATTATTATGGCGGATCCGATGATTTCTGGTGGTGCACTCTCAATTCAGCAAGCCATGGATCCGGGTTACTCGATTTCCTAATGGATCACAACGAAGATGCAGATGAAATGAAAGCAATCGCACTCACTAACGGATGGACTACATATTCATCTGACAACTATAGCTTCTTAAAGATGGAACCTCTCCCGTCTCAGAAAACCTACATCAACCATACTGCGCCTGCGTCCCCTGGACAGACTAACACGACAGAAGCCTACACTGCAGACTACAACAAGATCGCCAACGACGAACTCCTCTATGTGCTTTACCGCAACTCTTCAAGTGGCACTGCCTACGTCGCTGTAGGAGGCCCAAGTCTGGATATCGCCACTTCTCAACATCCTCCTGGAGACGGATCTTCGAACCGTGACAATGGGGTCCGTATTGACATTGCACTGAAAGTTAACATTACCCTCTCGGAAACTGATAAACTGGATCTTATCAACCAGTTCCTACCACTCCAACCGATCTACGATGATGGCACCAAAGCCTACTTCTACGAGCATGGTGATGGTTTCTAACTTGGGGACTTTTGCAGAAAAACTATTTTTTTTGTTTCTTCTTTTTCTTCACTTCCCCGTCTCCCATTACAATGGAAAACTCGCCACCTGATCTTTCAGCTAAATCTTTTAACAAATCCTCAGCCCTTGGCTGCATCATGGAAATAGTGTAAATCTTTGCCTTGGGACCTCTCTTATTTAATTTAATGACTTCATCTACTGCCTGTTGACCATTCCCAACTACACCATCAGTCAAAAAATAAACCACATCAGCTGCAGGCTTCATCTGCAATGCCATCTTTAACGGGTGCCTCCAGTCAGTTCCAAATGACTTCTTCACAGCTTCAATTCTGCGGCCAGTTTTTTTAATATTCCCCTGAGTCGCAATGACCCAAGACGATGTATACAAGTCCTCTTCGGATTCAATGTAGTATCGACTCGCACCACCATTAGTTTTCCATACATATTTCTTACCTTTATGAATTATTGTATGAACCTTATTCTTTACACTTTGCTCATCTTCCGCGAACCAAGCCGGACCCGAAAAGAAAATGACTTGGAAATTAACGGACGGCGCTAACCTTTTTAATGATTTATTGAGCTCATTCTTGATCATCGTAAATTGCTGATTCGATAGTGACGCAGACACGTCCACAATAAAAACGACTCTCTGAGCAACTGAACGAGAACCAAAAAAACCGATGCTGCCTCCCTGCTGACCAGATCCAAAGCTGGCCCCCTTCCCCCAACCATCACCAATCCCAAAAGTGTTAGTGTCTGACAAACTTTCAATAGCGAACACAGCATTCGGGGACGCTGCGACAGATGTCAAAATAGGAGATGAACTCGAAGATGAAGCTGGGGTCGGTTTCATCTGCCTACTCTGCTGGAACTGCTCTTTATCGATGTTTGTCTTGGTATCTCTAGGGCCTTGAGCAATAACTAATTCAATTTCATCTTCCTCAAAAAAAGTAAAACTTATCAGCATTAGGACTAGCAAAACTGCACCATTAAAGAGGATAGCTATAAGAAGAGACATGACCTTAGCTCCCGTGTTCTTTTCGGAACCAGATCCATGAGCGATAGACGCCACTCCTTCGACAAGAAGTTTGTTATCTGTCGCGTTCGAGTAATTCTGTTCGGACAAGGAAGGCAATTTTAGTTAGACCAAGGTTACAAAAACACACTAAATCTCGCAGATCAAAGTTCAACACAAATCAATTAGCATTAAATCCAAAATGCTCCTTATCATGAGAAGAATGAGGAGGGTTTTTCTTTTCCGAATGGCTATAAAAGGCTACAATTAAATCCATGAGAGCTCATTTTATCGCCTTTACTTTTATTGCGGGAACCATTTCCTCATTCGCTCAGGACTCAAAGACCCCAGCAGTAAGCACAATAGATACCAAAAATTTTCCTACCATCGGCGAAGTTGTACGAGTCGATCCTGAAATAGATTCACTCATTGCGAAAGATTCTAAGATCGAAGTCATCGGTGATGGTTTTGTTTGGGCCGAAGGACCGGTATGGGTCAAAGACAAAGAAGGAGGTCACTTATTATTTTCGGATATCCCCAGAAACTCCGTCATGAAGTGGAAAGAAAATAAGGGCGTTAGCCTCTTCCTTAAACCGTCCGGTTACACTGGCCCCACTGACTATGGCAATGAACCTGGATGCAACGGGCTCCTACTGGACTCCAAGGGCCGGCTCGTTTCCTGTGAACATGGAGATCGACGCATATCAGTCGTGACAAAAGGAGGAGGAAAAAGAACCTTAGTAGACAATTACAAAGGAAAGCGTCTGAACAGCCCAAATGATGCCTGCTACAATTCAGCCGGCGATCTTTACTTCACTGATCCTCCGTACGGATTACCAAACAGATATAACGATCCCAGACGTGAACTCGACTTTTGTGGAGTCTATCGACTCTCAAAATCTGGACAATTGACTCTACTCACAAAGGAAATGACTCGCCCCAATGGCATTGCCTTCTCACCAGATGAGAAGCACCTTTATGTTGCACAATCAGATCCCAAAGCTGCAATATGGAAAAAGTTTCCAGTCAATGATGACGGAACATTAGGCAAAGGAAAACTGTTCTTTGATGCAACTGATGACGTAGGTAGACTCCCCGGCCTCCCTGACGGCCTTAAAGTTGACAATAAAGGAAATGTCTGGGCCACGGGGCCAGGAGGCGTTTTAATTTTCACATCATCCGGAAAATTACTCGGACGAATCAGCACTGGAGAAAAGACAGCCAATTGCGGTTGGGGCGAAGACGGATCGGTCCTTTATCTGACTGCAGATATGTATATTTGCAGGATTCAAACTAACGTTAAAGGAGCTGGTTGGTAACCCTAACATCATTAACCCCTCTTACCTGATCAGATCATGCCGCTATCCTCAAAACTTAAATATTTTGCAGTCTTATCTTTTTACTTATTTAACATCCAACTGCAGGCAGAACCTGTTCAGACAGCAGTAATAAGTGAATTTCTTACAAATAATAATAAGGGCTTAGAGGATAGTAACGGTCAAAATTATGACTGGATTGAGATTTCAAACGTTAACAGAGAAAACGGAGACCTCGAAGGTTACCATCTGACAGATGATCCACTCAATCTAACTAAGTGGACGTTCCCCAAAAAAGAATTCAATGATGAAGGATTCATTCTGGTATTTGCTTCTGGCAAGGACCTAAAAGATACAAACAATGAACTTCACACCAACTTTAAGCTAAATTCCTCAGATGGGGGTTTCTTAGCCCTAATAAAACCAGACGGAGTCACTATAGCAAGCGAGTTCAATAGCTATCCCCGTCAATACGAAGACGTCTCATTTGGAAGCGGTTACGGAGAACCTAAAGACGTGAAATTCCTAACCGAAGGCGATGATGCGAAATGGCACGTCCCGTCCGCACCAATTGATGGATGGACAGAAACAACATTCAACGATGCGTCTTGGTCTTCAGGGAAAACCGGAATCGGTTATGACAACTCAACAAAATACATCCCACACATCGGGGACGGGGGTGACGTTAAATCTGCCATGCGTGGCATAAATGCTTCTATCTATATTAGAATTCCCTTCAATCTAACTGACGCTAGTGGAATAAGTAATCTCACCTTATGGATGAAATGGGAAGACGGATTCGTTGCGTATCTTAATGGTAAAAAAATTCAATCACTGAGTGCGCCAGATAATCCAGAATGGAATTCCGCATCCACTTCGAATCGATCTAACGAAAATGATGCCATCACATTCTTTGACTATCCTGTTTCAGGACCTCTCCAGAAAGGTCAGAACATACTGGCAATACAAGGATTGAACGGCTCCCTAAACAGCTCTGACTTTCTCACCTCTCCAGAACTCACAGCAAGAAAAACGGACCTGAATTCTCCGCAAAACGGTTACTTTTTAGACCCAACGCCAGGAACCATAAACGGTAAACGCATAGACGGACTAGTCGGGGACACAAAATTCAATGTGAATAGAGGCTTTTATGAAGATCCTTTTGAGCTCGAAATAAGCACAGAAACTGAAGGCGCTAAGATAAGATACACTTTGGACGGAACGGCCCCAAGTGAAACTGAAGGAACCGTATACAACTCTCCAATTTCAATAAATGAAACAACAGTCATAAGGGCCATCGCTTACAAATCAGGATATTCATCAACCAATATCGATACTAATACCTACGTCTTTCCTGCCGATGTCGTTGGGCAGCGAACCATGAGCACATCAATCACCGAAAATGCTAAATACAAACCTTTGATGGTAGATTCTCTTAAGGCAATACCATCAATATCTTTGTCATTTGAAAGCCCAAACACACTCAATACTGAGAAAGAGAGACCCCTATCTATCGAAATGATTTTTCCTGACGGGACCGAAGGGTTTCAGGAAAATGCAGGCGTCACTCATTTCGGCGGGTACTACACAAACTTTTCAAAAAAGAATTTTCGTATCTATTTCAGAAGCGAATACGGTGCAACAAAACTTCGGTATCCTATCTACGAAGGAGTCGAGAATCAGATACCCCCAGCACAAGAATTCGATAGCCTTAACCTCAGGACCGGCTCGCACGACATGATTGATCGTGGCGCATACATGTCAAACCGTTTCACTGATGACACTATGTTGGAAATGGGGCACATCGCTCCTCACGGACGCTTTGTTCATGTTTACCTTAACGGGACATATTGGGGAATGTATCACCTCCGTGAACGTTGGAACGCAGCAATGGCATCAGAGTACCTGGGAGGATCCAAGGCAGATTACGAAGCCATCAACGCCAACAATTCAGGGAGCGAATTTCTTCAGGGCGTGGTATTTGACGGTAGTGGTAAGTATTGGACTGAGACTCGGAATTTAATTAACGGGAATTCTCCATTCAAAGCATCAGCCAATCACATCGATATTCCAAATGTAATTGATTTTATGCTTCTATGGACTTCTGGTAATTCTGAGTCTGAATTTCGCAGCGTCGGGTCAGTCCCACTAGGCGTCCCCTTCAAATTCTTTATGAAAGACGCTGACGGATTCCTTCGGAACCCTGGCCATCCCGTTACTCATAATGGACCACTGAATTCATTGACCCGCTTCCGTAGAGAAGGAGATCCAGATTACAAAGTTTTACTCGCTGATCAAATCCATAAACATTTTTTCAATAATGGAGCAATGACACCTGGCCGATTAACTTCAAGATTACAGCGGAGAGTTGATGAAGTTAAGATGCCATTCTTGGCCGAAGCCGCGAGATGGACAAATGTACGTGGCGGACGAGCTAACCATTCTCCAGCGAGCTGGGAATCATATCAAAACAATCTTCTCAATAACCAATTGCCAAGGCTAACAGCCAGTATGATGACAAAATTTAGGAGCGCTGGAATGTATCCAAATTTAATTGCTCCAGTATTCAACCAGCATGGAGGATCAATACCAGAGGGTTCCGGCATTACCATGAGTACTAATACTTTGGCAATTTATTATACAACGAACGGTTCTGACCCAAGACTTTCAGGAGGATCAATTAACCCTCAGGCAATCGCTGCGACATTCAATGACGAAGCTCCTATCCCAAAGGATTACATTAAGCATGGGCATGTCTGGAAG
>JASLJT010000150.1:0-5511 GCA_030747955.1 Verrucomicrobiales bacterium
TACCTATCCTCTGCCATAAAACAATAGATTTCCCTACGTGTTCAGGCAAGTTAGTAAAAAAGACGCATGAGATTACTATTCCAAAAATCATCAATACGATTGAAGTTATGAAGATATCTTCAAGCCGCTTGGCTGTCTTTAGCTCTTCCTTGGTTAACTCATCAGAGAAGTCGTAACGATTCCACGAGCGCCTTTTCCAGACATTTTTCTTCCTCATGTTTAATAAAAATGGCTGATCAAATCAACAAAGGCAACAAAGAACAAGTGGGTTTGGATTAGGTTCATTACCTGCCATCCACCTATGATTCATGGTCAGTTGTTCGGGGATTGTGAGGCTTGATCCATGAGCAATGTATCCTGTACCATTGAGCAATGAAGGAGCGATTTACTCAGGCGGAAAGAGAGTTAATAGTTGCTTTGGTCGTTACTGAACTTAAGGAGCGGAAACGGACCTTTATTATTGCGGTAATGCCTTGGTCATTAGCGCTGGGACTCTTTTGGTCTTTAGCAATTCACCTGTACCTGAGCCTCGGAGGCTGGCCCGAAATGAGGGGAACGAGGGGCTTTTCATCGGCATTGGTCTTGCATGCTAACATTCAGTATAACTATTTGATGTTTCTGTCACTCTTAACACTTTTCGTCTGTCCGGTCATGTTCCTGCTATGTCTATTAATTAAGCGTTTGAAAAAACTAATCATTTATCCTTCATTGCAAATATTAGGAGGAATTTTATTTATTTTCCAAATGTTGTTAGCTCCAGATGGTTATACGGATTGGTTGTGGGGCTAAAATCCTGTACGATTAAGCCATGAACCCCTTACCTCTGATTCATGATTCTTGTGTTCATGGATTATGAGTCACTGAGAAATTATTGATTTAAAGTGCTCGTTCCTTCTAAAGTGCAATAGGTTCAAATCCGAATAATCTCTACTAACTATGATTGTCAAGGTTCTCCTCCCGCTCATTCTCGCATTTATCATGTTCTCTCTTGGTCTCGGGCTGAGGGGTCGCGACTTTTCTCGAGTATTGAAGTTTCCGGTGGCTTTTGGTGTTGGCCTTTTTAACCAGGTCGTGTTTCTGCCGCTGGTCGCACTCGGCTTGGCTCATGCCTTTGGGCTCTCGCCGATGTTTGCGGTTGGTTTGATGATTCTGGCTCTGTGTCCGGGAGGGGTGACGAGCAATCTTCTCGCTAAACTCGCTAGAGGGAACGCGCCGCTGTCGATCTCTCTCACGGCAATCACGAGCTTACTGTCAATCCTCACCGTGCCTTTGCTGGTCGCTTTCAGCTTTAATCATTTTATGGGGGATGATGCGCAACCTGTCGATGTTACCCGGCTCGGCCTAACGATGTTCTTGATTACGGCATTGCCTGTGGCGATCGGAATGGCCTTGACGGTGAAGTTTCCTGCGCTGGTGGAGAAGATTTCGCCGAGTGTGTCGCGCGCAGCTGTGGTGCTATTCGTAGTAATTATTGTCGCGGCCTTAGCGAATAACTGGAAAGTCTTCTCGAGTAACCTTGGTACTTTGGGGCCGGTGGCGGTATTGTTGAACATTACGATGCTTGGGATTGGGCTCGTTTCGGCCAAGGCGCTGCGCCTTGACGATCGGGACGCGACGGCCATTTCGATTGAGTCCGGCGTGCAGAACGGGACGCTAGCGATCGCGGTTGGAAGCATTGTGGCGGCGGTCGAGGGTCAGGTCCTTCCACCGGCGACAGTGCCGGCAGCAGTCTACAGCATCACGATGTATTTTGTTTGCGTGCCATTCGTCTTCTGGAGACGCCGGACTATTAACAAGTGAGTCCGAGTGATTGTGAGCTGTGCATAGGGTTGCGTAAAGGATCGATCTTGCCTATAATTAGCAATTAAGTTGATGAGTGTGTTTGCCTTAAAGAAAATTCTACCTGTGATTTTAGATCGAACAAGATCGGTGAGCGTAAATCATAATGTTTCTTTATCTCCAAACTCGTTTGATAGGCTACAGAAATGGCAGGAACTGAAAAATAATTCCCTGTCACTGACCAAGTTTATTTTATTAGTAAATTTGGCATGTTCGTCTCTGCTAAAAGCTCAAGATTCTTCCGCAAGTGTGAAAGATTTTGATAAGGGGATTGGGCCCATTCTTCAACAATATTGTTACGACTGCCATGGGTCCAAAAAAACCAAGGGAAAAGTTAAGCTGACTGACTACAGGTCATGGGCTGACCTTGAGAAGCATCCAGAACTCATTGAAAAAATGATTGAGGCATTGGATAAAAATGAAATGCCACCTGAAGAGGAGGAACAGCCCAGTGGAGCTCAACGTGAAATCATGTTATTGGAACTTGGAAAGGCATTTAAGAATGCCACGGCGAATCGTCAACCTGTAACCCCATTACGTCTTCGGCGCATGAACCGTTTTGAATACGGTAATGTGGTGAGGGATCTCTTCGATCTTGAGTCTTGGGTATACTCAATTAACGATCGGATTATCCGGGACCATAACAACTATTTCAGACCCGAAACAGGAAAAATGCCGGATGTTGCAAGAGTGGGTAATCGGATCATGGGTTTACAACAAATGTTGGAAAATCGTTTACTAGGTGTGATGGCTTTTCCTAAAGACCCGCCTGCAGAGAACGGCTTCAACAATCGTGGGGACCATCTAAGTATGACTCCAACTTTAATGAAGGCTTTCTTGGAGCTCAGCCGTTCAGTTGTTAATGCAGAGAATTTTGATAAGAACTGTCGGGTCTGGAATGATTTATTTCAGGATCCCTCAAAGAAGCCAACGAAAACGAAATTCGGCTCAATTATTGTGGATAAATCTGTAGAGAATCATAGCACGGGATTGACTCTTAGTGCCTGGATTCGCCCGACTAAGACAACTGAAGATTGGCAGACAATTGTTCGTCGTGAGGATTCGTGGCGGCGCCAGTTGTTGGCCATCGGTGGGACCGGTGGGACCTGGGGTATTTGGATGGGCGCGGGCATTGATGGTCGCTATGTGGAATTCGGTGCCCCGGTAAAATCTAAGGTTCTTGGTGACGGTAAGTGGCACCACGTAGCCGGTACCTATGATGGGAATGAAATGAACCTTTACGTGGACGGGAAACAGGTCGGTAGTAAGGAAATCAGTGGTAAGCTATTTACTCAAGGCAGACAGCCGATGAGTATAGGTTCTTATCAGAATGGTTCGAATGAGAGAGAGACTTTCCAAGGAAATCTTAATGATATTCGCGTATTCAGGTCGGGCCTGACTAAACTCGAGATAGAGCAACTGGCTAATGGAAACCAGAACGTCTCAAAGGAGGAAATGGTTGGTAGTTGGAGGATGGATAAAGAGTCGGAACCAAAACTGATGCAACCAATTGAAAAAATAGCTCATGAACGCATTCAAAAATTTCTTCTCAGAGCATTCAGATCTCCGGCTGACGCAAAAACTCTGAATTTGTACACGAACTATTTTGACAGGAGTTATAAGGAAAGTGGCGATTTCACCACAAGCATGAAGAGTGTTGTGTCAGGGGCCATGGCTTCACCGAGATTCATTATGGTTCATGACGAGGCGAGTGATGCCTCGTCGAATTTTGATTCATATAATTTGGCGACTCGACTTTCTTTTTTCCTATGGGGCTCCATACCTGATGAAGAATTATTGCAGTTAGCGAGTGAAGGAAAGCTTCAGGATCCTGAGTTTCTGGAAAAGCAAGTCGATCGCATGCTCAATGATCGGCGTGTAAAGAATTTTTGTGACAGTTTTGCGCCTCAGTGGCTGAAGATTAATAATGTGGTTTCTGCATCACCTGATTTCAAATTGTATCGGGATTACTACTTTGGTGGTGATGACAAAATATCCTACAAGAGAGGAATGCACATGATGCTGGAAACGCTTCTTAATTTTGAAACGGTTTTTGTTGAGAACAGGCCAATCATGGAATTGATCGACTCTGACTTTACTTACCGAAGTCATTTGTTAGAGGAATGGTATGAAGGTAGGGCCGCTACCTATTCTATTAATGTAAACCTCCGTGATATTAATTTTACTAGGAAGCGGCTAACGGATAGAAGATATGGCGGAGTGATCACAACTGGAGCCGTGATGGTGATGACATCGGGGCCATTTAGATCTTTGCCCATCACGCGAGGAGCTTGGGTATCCTCCGTTATTTTCAATGATCCTCCAGAGCCTCCGCCAGACGATATTCCCGACCTAATAGCGGACGACTCTACACTAAAAGAGCAGGGTCTGACAGTTAGGCAAAAACTAAATCAGCACAGTAAAGACGCTCAGTGTGCGGGATGTCATCAAAAAATTGATCCATTGGGATTTGCTTTGGAGAATTTTGACTTACTGGGCCGTTGGAGAGATAGCTACCGGACTGGAATAAAGGTGGACGCTAGTGGTAAATTGTTTGGGAAACACGCCTTTCAGGACATTGTTGGTTTTAAGGAAGCTGTTCTCGCTGAAAAGGATCTTTTTGCCAATGCCTTTATTAGGCATTTACTTTCATATAGTCTGGGGAGAGAGTTGACCTTGACAGACCGCATCGCAGCGGATGAAATTACTAAAGCGAGTGAGAAGGATAATTATAAATTAAGAGACATTATCAAAAATATGGTGCTTCACCCAACATTTAACCAAAAGAGAAAATGATGAAACATATTGATAGACGCAAATTCTTGTTCGGTGCCGGGGGGACTGTGATGGCTCTTCCCTGGTTGGAAATGAATGCAGAGGAGCCGGCAACTAAAAAGTTAAAGGAGCCCTCACTGCGCTTTGCCTCATTCTATTCTCCGATGGGTTTCGTGAGGGACCATTTTTTTCCTGAGAAGGGTAATGAAGATTTTTTATCAATGCCCACTTTACAACCACTAAAGAGTGTAGGTGAAAAAGTCACGATGATCACGGGCCTTTCACGGGTTAATGTGAGGGGTGTTGATGTTCATAATCAATGCAGTTCATGCTTCCTTTCGTCGGCCAATCCCAATGCTGACTTTGAATCTCCTTATCCAATGGACAGGACATTGGATCACCTGATTGCAGATAAGGTAAGTCAACGGACACCCATTAGATCCCTAGAACTGAACTGTAATACTTTTAAGGATCTTAGAGAATCGATCTATTTGGATAATATTTCGTGGTACGGCCCCGAGCACGTGGCAACGACAATGAAGGATCCTCTCCAGGTTTACAAAACTCTGTTTCACACAGGCAAATCAGATAAGGACATTACAGATTTAATTTTGGAAGATGCCGCCAACTTTGAAAGAAAGTTGAGCCGTCATGATAAAGACAAGATGGATGAGTACTTCACAGCCGTGAGAGAAATCGAAAAACAGATTGATAAGCTGAACAAGTATTACGCCATTAATGAAAGGGCCGACATGAAAGAGCCGGACGAAGAGCCAATGACTCGTGGAGAGTACATAAGTATGATGGGTAAATTGCTTGTACTGGCATTCCAAGGAGACCTTACACATGTTGCGACGTTAATGCTTGCACCTGAAAGATGGGGAACGCCGCAGAGAT
>JASLJT010000151.1:0-6480 GCA_030747955.1 Verrucomicrobiales bacterium
CAATTAGCACAATATTGACGTATTTTCAAGGGGTCCAGAATAAGAGCATTTGAACTATGCCAGTTCTAGATTATTTGGAGTAATCGCAATGGATCCCATAAAAGAAGAGGCCACTAAGGTCATAAGCAAGCTTCAGCAAAGTGGCTATCTGGCCTACTTCGCTGGAGGCTGCGTAAGAGATTTGTTACGAGATGAGATTCCAACTGATTATGACATCGCAACGAACGCTTTACCTGAGCAGGTCACAGCCCTCTTCAGTAAAACACGTTCAGTCGGCGCTCACTTTGGCGTCATTATCGTAATCTCAGGGGAATTCGCTTTTGAAGTTGCCACTTTCCGGAACGACGGATCTTACGGTGACGGGAGAAGGCCAGAGACCGTTGAATTTACTAGCCCGGAGGAAGATGTGCTACGGAGAGACTTTACTATCAACGGAATCTTCTATGATCCGATCCAGGACCTCACAATTGATTACGTTAACGGACAGGATGATATTAAGTCCGGCACTGTCAAAGCAATCGGCAATCCTGAATCTCGTTTTAAGGAAGATCACCTAAGACTATTACGGGCGGTCCGGTTCGCTGCACGGTTCGATTACAAAATCGAAGAGAACACATGGGCCGCCATATGCAGCAATGCTAAAGAAATAAAAAACATCAGCGAAGAGAGGATCCGCGACGAACTATCCAAAATACTTGTCGACCCTCAACGGGTCCGCGGATTTGACCTCCTCATGGAAAGCGGGCTAATGGAGGCCATAATCCCAGAAATTTTAGACCTTAAAGGTTGCGAGCAGCCTCCACAATTCCACCCAGAAGGTGACGTCTTTGTTCATACTAGGCTCATGCTAACTCTATTAAAAGAGGACCCGTCCTTGACCTTAGTCCTAAGCGTTTTGCTTCACGACATCGGAAAGCCCGCCACTTTCTCCTATGACGAAGAAGCGGACAGGATCCGATTCAATGGTCATGATAAGATCGGAGCTCATATGGCCGCTGACATACTCAAACGACTCAAATTTCCCAACAAAGTGATTGAGGAAGTGACCGAAATGGTCGCTAATCACATGACATTTAAAGATGTCCAAAAGATGCGTGAAGCGAAGCTTAAGAGGTTCATGGCAAGGCCAACTTTCGAAGACGAAACAGAACTGCACCGCGTCGACTGCCTAGGCAGTTGGGGAGGATTGGATAACTATGATTTTCTAAACCAGAAAAGAACCGAGTTCGACAACGAACCAATCATACCTCCCCCGATCCTGACCGGAAAAGACTTGATTCAAATTGGTTGGAAACCTAGCCCTGAACTGGGTGAGACACTGACTAAAGTTCAGGACCTTCAACTCGAAGGAAGCCTGAATACTAAGGAAGAGGCCTTGGAATGGGTAAATTCAAATTGCCCTACGCCTTAAGGTTTCAGAACCAATTAATTGCCAAGGGCCTCAGCGATTTGCTCCTTATAATTTAGGGCCCTCCCTGAGGCGCTCCCCTCACCAAACATAACTCCCCTTGAAACGTTAATCACTAATGGAGCACTTCTACCTGACCCTGAGAGAAGACTCAGGTCCCCTCCCTGCGCACCGAGCCCTGGCAGCAGCAGCGGAGAATCTGGTATTTTCCCTATGATTTCCGGTTCTGCGTTAGTCAGTCCCACCACGAATCCGACCTCTCCTTCCAAAGGTTCCGACTTCTTAGCCATTTCACATACGAGCTCAAAGACTTGTCTCCCATCATCTAACTTCTTAGTTTCAATGTCCTCGGCGCTAGGATTAGAAGTGACACCAAGAAGATAGACAGCCTTTCCTGGATAATTTAGCATTGGCTCGACCGAATCAAAGCCCATGTAAGGGCTAATTGTCACTGCGTCCACTCCCTCCATACATTCAAAATACGCTTTCGCGTAATAGGATTGAGTCGCGCCTATGTCACCTCTCTTCGCATCAAGAATGACCGGGATATTTTCGGGCACGTCCGCGATTAACTTTTCCATAATAGCATAACCCTTAGAACCGAGGGCCTCGAAATATGCCGCATTGGGTTTATAACATGCAGCATAAGGGATGGTCTGATCAACTAAGTCTCTGACAAAAGCTTCAAAGTCACCATCTATTAAGTCTGGCCGCGGATCGATACCAACGCATAGATTTGATCCAATCTCATCTATTCTGGCACTTAGCTTTTCTGAATACCCCATCATGAGTTAAGTTGCTCCACCGGACCTGTCCAACAGTACTTCTTCTCCATTCACGACCAAGTCAATACTTCCCTGAAGTTCCTTATCAAGGAATGGAGTGTTCGGAGATTTAGACTTCATAAACTCCTGAGTGAAGGTCGTCGTTGATTGTGGATCAAAAAGAACCAACTCAGCTCTACTGCCTTCCTTAACGGACACCTGGTCCAGATTAAGTATTCTTCTCGGCTCTGCTGCGTACCTCTTTACCAAAAGATCCCAACCAAACTTTCCTTCCTTTATGTAATGGTGGTAAAGTGACGGAAGAGCAGTTTCAAGACCAGTTATCCCAAAAGGAGCATCCTCAAAGTCCTGCTGCTTTTTCTCAAATTCTGTATGAGGCGCGTGGTCCGTAGCGATGACATCAAAGACACCTTCGACGAGCCCTTCGAGTAACTTCTCATTATCTTCCTCGGTCCTCAGAGGAGGATTCATTTTGAAATAGGTGTCATAATTAACAATGTCATTCTCATTGAAAATTAAATGGTGAGGAGCCACCTCACAGGTCACTTTGACTCCGTCATTCTTGGCTCGCCTAATGATCTCCATGCCGCGAGCCGTAGTGACGTGCTGCACATGCAGATGAGCCCCAGTGTAGGCTGCTATTTGAATGTCTCTAGCAATGCATATCTCCTCACTGATTGAAGGAATGCCAGGGATACCTAACTTGTATGACCTTTTCCCTTCATTCATGGCGCCGGTCCCGGACAAGTGCATAGTTTCGCAATGAGAAGCCAGCGGCAGGTCAAATTCTCGTGCATATTCCATCGCCCGTCGAAGGAGTTGGGGATTTTCTACCGGAGAACCATCATCCGTAATCATAACGACTCCAGCCTCCTTCATTCCTCCAATCGCAGCCATTTCTTCCCCTGCCCTTTCCTTGGTAATGCAGCCAGTAGTGAAAAACTCTACCCTGGAATCCCTACCAGCAATCTCCAATACACTTCGAACCATTCCGCCACTATCGATGGCCGGGACCGTGTTCGGCATAGCAACGATACCCGTAACTCCTCCGTTAATTGCTGCTTCAGATCCAGTCCTTATAGTTTCTTTGGAAGTTTGGCCAGGCTCCCTCACATGAACATGCAAATCAAAGAGGCCCGGAAGAAGGACCTTCCCTTTTGCATCAATGACTCTGGTCCCATCGCTTGAATCAAGAGACGAACTGACCGCCTTAATTAAACCATTCTCAACAAGCACATCAGACTCAAATAGGTCTGCACTATCTTCACTGGCCACTGATGCCTGCTTAAGTAATATCAGATCATCCATCCTGTTGAAAAGTTTGAGGTTTGAGCCAGTAGAGCACTGCCATGCGGGTCGCTATGCCATTTTCAACTTGTCTATTGATAAGGCACCTATCGTAAGTGGTCACGGAATCCGCTAATTCAACACCCCGATTGACTGGTCCCGGGTGCATTACCCAGACACCTTCGTCTCTGATCCTACTAAATCTGTCCTCGTTGAGCCCGTAAACCGAATGATACTCACCAGAGCTCGGGAAGAACTGCTCACCTTGACGCTCAAACTGAACCCGCAGCAAATATACTACATCCGGCTTCCAGTCCAGTGCCTCCTCGTAATCCTTAAATTTATTCATCTTATCCGGCCTCCCTGGCGGGACTAATGTTCCAGGGCCAAGCACTCTAACTTCGGCCCCGAGCATAGTCATGATCCGGCTAGTTGAACGGGCCACTCTGGAGTGCAGTATGTCCCCAACGATTAGAATCTTTTTACCAGAAAAGTCTAGTGTGCCAAAGACGTCGTATAATGTTGATGCGTCCAGTAGGGCCTGAGTCGGATGCGCATGAAAACCGTCACCCGCATTGATGACCGAAGCGTCAGTGTGCTCGGCAACGAGGTTCGGAATCCCGGCTTTCTTGTGTCTTATGACAATGTAATCGGCCCTCATCGCCCCTAACGTATCTACCGTATCAAGGACCGTTTCGCCTTTCACAACAGATGAACTGGCAACGGCGAGGCTCGTGAAATCTGCGGAGAGTCTATTTGCTGCAACCTCAAACGAAGAACTGGTCCTAGTCGAAGGCTCATAGAAGAGACTCAGGACGGTCTTGCCTTGAAGAGTTGGCACCTTTTTTACTGATCGCTTGAAGAGTTCTTTGAAGGGCTGAGCCGCAGCAAGGATACTTTCAATCTCACCCTTGTTCAGGTCCTCTATCTGTAGAAGGTCTTTGTGCGGTTCACTCATGTTCCAGAAATGAGGCTAATTGAATCTTCTCCATCGTGCTCCTTAAAACAGACCTTCACTCTGTCCAATCGCTCAGTCTCTATGACATGACCAACGTAATCGGGCTGTATGGGCAACTCACGGTTCCCTCGATCAATGAGGACTGCCAACTCGATCTTCGATGGCCTACCGTACTTTGACACACCTTCGATGGCCGAGCGGATGGTCCGCCCAGTGTAAAGAACATCATCAAAGATAACGATCCGACTCCCTTCTATCTCGAAGGGAATCTCAGAGGCCTGAACTGTCGGGTTCGTTACCTTATGGTCCAGATCGTCACGATAAAAAGAAATGTCCAGAGTTCCTATCTGAACTTCCCTCCCCATCTCCAGTAAAATTGCTTTTACTCTCTCTGCTACAGTGACTCCTCTAGTATGAATGCCTACGAAAGATAATAGCCCTTCAGGATGCATCTCGGCTATCTGCGCCGCGAGCCTGCGAAGCTTATTGGAAATATCATCCTCTCCTAGGAGGCTTTGCCCCCCGGGGCACTCTGATCCCTGATCGTGCGAGTTACTCAAGTCCTGCGAATTTGAGTATTCTATGCGCATACATGGCAGCATTCAAGGGCGCTTTGCTATGTAATCCGACTGAGCCTACCGGAACGCCCCCTGGGACCTGGCACATTGCCAATAATGCATCGACCCCTTTTAGTGGCCCTCCGGGCACAGGAACACCCACACAAGGCAGCTCCGTTTCGACCGCTACGACCCCTGGAAGGGCAGCAGCGAGGCCCGCAACTGCTAATATAACAGCCTTTTCTCCCGATTCGTTAAGATCTCTTAAGAATTGAATTAATTCAGGTAAATTTCGATGTGCTGAAATAACATGCTCTTCATAATTTACCCCCTGCTCGCCCAGATAGGTGTGTGCAGGCTTCATGAATTCTTTGTCGTTAGCGCTACCGTAAATGATGATTACTTTCATTATTTTATTTAAGTTATGTTTATTAGTTTGAATTATTCAAAATGCATTCGCCCAATATCTGAGCGACGTTGATCCCCTTCAAAACTGACTTTACCAGCTTCATTGTAGGAATTATTCACGGCGGATTCACGGTCATCTCCACGGCCCACTACTGCTAGGACCCTCCCGCCATTGGTCACAAATTCACCGTTCTCGTTCTTCTTTGTCCCGGCATGATAGACCCGTACACCCTCAACAGAATCGAGACCCTTGATAACATCATCGTTCCTCGATGAGTTCGGATAGCCGGCAGAAGCAAGGACCAAACAAATGCTCCAACTCTCATCAAATGAGATCAGGTCCTCCTGAAGACTTCCTGACGCCGCCTCAAAAAGATATGAACTAAAATCGCCACCCACTAATGGCAGAACTGCTTGTGCTTCGGGGTCACCAAAGCGGCAATTATATTCAAGTAACTTGGGGCCGTCCTCGGTGAGCATTAGCCCCGCGTACAAGAAGCCTCTAAAGTCCATCCCGTCACTAATTAGACCATCGACACTGGCCTTAATGACTTCCTGGTCGATCAGTGAGAGCAGATCCTTATCTATCAGAACCCGAGAAGCGACGGCTCCCATTCCTCCAGTATTAAGGCCCTCGTCCCCGTCCGCTAATCTCTTATAATCACGGGCAGGAGTAAATATCTGATATTCTCCATCACTGACCGCAGCAATTACGGACACTTCAGGCCCCTCAAGAAACTCCTCAATGAGGACCCTACCATCACCGAAACGACGATCAACATAGACCTCCTTCAGGAAAGACTCGGCCTCAGATTCGTTAGCGCATATCGCAACACCTTTGCCTGCGGCTAACCCATCAAACTTAAGCACTGTGGGGTACTTTTTGATGGCAGACATTGCTGACTCATAGTCATTAGCCACTTCGTACCCGCCCGTAGGAATGTTATGCCTAAACATAAATTCCTTTGCAAATTCCTTACTAGCTTCGAGTTGCGCGGATTCACTCACAGGGCCCCAGGTCGGAATTCCCTTTTCTCTTGCCCGGTCAGCTAGTCCCTTAGCGAGCCAAGACTCCTC
>JASLJT010000152.1:0-1619 GCA_030747955.1 Verrucomicrobiales bacterium
CCCTTCTCTTCAATGATCGCGTCATAAACGACCAGACGGACCATCCTCTTGATCTGACGCATCGGAGACTGATTAGAAAGAGTAATCACTGCCAACTCATGATCAGGCGAAATAAAAAATTCTGTCCCAAGGCCTCCGAGCCATTCACTCTCACCAATAGCAGAACTGTCTGTCTTTCTTATACGAACCGCAAACCCGAGCCCGAAACCGCGGCCCTTCGGAGGACGGGAAATCTCCCCAACACCCTCAGGTAACTGGTCACTGAGCATCATTTTCACAGTCTCCTCTTTTAATAGACGCTTTCCCCCATACTCACCGCCACTAGTCAGCATCAGACAGAACCGCATATAATCGGACGCTGTCGAGACGAGTCCTCCTCCCCCAGAAAGAAATTTAGGAGGCTTCTCAAAAGTGAATGGACCACTCGTTCCAGGCTGCGGAGCAATTATCGGCTTGAGCCCGTTCCCGTAAGCGACCGCGAACCGGTCCCATTTTCCCTTCGGAACATGGAACCCGGTATCGACCATCCCGAGCGGCTCCAGGACCAGTTCCGAGAGGGCCTGATCGAGAGGCTTTTTTGAACCTATCTCAACTAGTCTTGCGACGACATCCGCAGCAAAACTGTAATACCAATCCTTGCCCGGCTCGTAAATGAGAGGAACCGAATCGAGACGATTCATCATTTCCTCGAGCGTACTGTCGGCCAAAGAAGGATGCCCGGCATTCCTCAGAGCCCGGTCCGTACTCACATTGTTCGGAAGACCGGCCGTGTGCCTCAAGAGATCACGCAGTGTCATCTCTCTTTGCGGGACCTTCCCCTTAAATTTCATTCTACCAAGTGCCGGCACATACTTTGATGCCGGCACATCAAGTTCAAGGATCCCCTCCTCGACTAGGACCATCGCGGCCACACTGACCACGGCCTTGGTCATGGAATAGATCCGGAAAATCGTATCATTGTGCATCGGGATCTGCTTTTCAATGTCCCGCATCCCGTAAGATTTGAACTGAACAACTTTGCCGCGGCGGGCCACTATAGTGACTGCGCCGGCCAGTTGCTTCTCATCGATAAACTTCTGAATGACGGAATCAATCCCTAAGAGGCTGTCCCCGGACATTCCAACTTCACCAGGATCCGCTACCGGCAATGCCTGCCCCAGAACATTCGGAGCCTCAAAAAAGAAAACACCGGACAGGAAAAGGGTCGTAAAAACGGTCCTCATTAACATCTAGTTACAGATGACATTCCCTGAATTTTTTATCTCGTTCCCGGCACATGGCTCATAGGAACGGTCAGGCCATTACAAACCCGGAATCAATGACTTTGCTGCACCAAGAACATCGGTAACAAGGTCAAAGATAATTTTTGGTGGCGCGGTGATAAGACTGATTAGTTTTGCTAGCATTGGTTTCAGTGATTATAGATGTTAGACGTTTGACCGTCACCATCATTTTAAATTATTCACCATCCATAAACAACCACAGAAGTGTGGCAACTGTGCTAATAGCCTAAAGCTGAACCACTCAATTCTATAATAGCTACTAGCCTCTCTATTTCCTTGAGAAAAGCTTAAAAATGAACTGAATATGACTATATTTGGATTGTAATACAGAGACTG
>JASLJT010000153.1:0-3858 GCA_030747955.1 Verrucomicrobiales bacterium
TGTAAATTGTGTATTATTGGTAAACATATTTCAGATTTAGCATCAGATGTGTCAAAACATGATCAAGAAAGCGATTGTTCAATATGCTTACAAGGTACTTATACTGACGAAATTGGAACTCAAGATTGTAAAATATGCGGTGGTGGAAAGTATCTAGAAGATCAGGGAGGTAGTATTACGTTACATGATGCGGAATCGGATTGTATTGTATGTTCATTTGGATTTGCAGTATTGGGAGCCAGGTACCTGTTACTAGTCCAGCAATCTGCCCGAACAGATTCATTAGTGAGGCAAAGTTTTTTTGATTCAGAGTTTTTTCTTTATTCTGCACTGGGGGTACTGGTCTTAATTATATTATCTACTATATTTAAAAGTGCGGCACTGTCCGGAGGCGGAGCCGCAGTGGCTAAATCTCTCGGGGGAAAGGAAGTGGATCCATCGACCAGTGATCCGCGTTATAGGAGGCTCATTAATGTCGTCGAAGAGATGTCGATTGCCTCGGGCGTTCCTGTTCCGGGCATTTATGTGATGGAACAGGAGGATGGAATTAATGCCTTTGCTGCAGGCCATTCATCTAGCAATGCAACGATTGGTGTGACGGCCGGTTGTCTTAATAAGTTGAACCGTTCGGAATTGCAGGGCGTCATAGCTCATGAATTTAGTCACATTCTGAATGGTGATATGCGGCTTAACATTCGCATGATGTCGGTCTTGTACGGTATTCTTATGATGTTCATTATTGGTAAATTCATTTTAAGAGGCTTTGGTGGTCGATCTTCTTCCCGGTCCAGATCCAGCTCAAAGGAAGGAGGAGGTGCAGGTTTTATAATTGTCGTTGCCCTTGCATTACTTCTCATTGGATTAATGGGTTCTATCATGGCCAGACTCATTAAGGCTGCCCTTTCTCGGCAACGAGAATTTTTGGCGGACGCTTCAGCCGTTCAGTTCACTCGGGACCCGTCCGGAATCTCTGGAGCTCTCAAAAAAATAGGAGGTTTTGCTGGAGCAAGGATCGAACATCCTAGGGGAGAGGAGGCAAGTCATATGTTCTTTGGATCATGTTATAAGAAAAAATTGTCCAATCTCTTTGCAACGCACCCGCCGATAGATGAACGGATAAGAGCCATTGGAGGCGCTATTGATGAAAATCTGAATTTACAAAAGGGTTCAGAGACGATTCCGGGCCAAATTAGTATGGATGAGAGTCAGTCATTGGTCTCTTCTTTTTCAGATTCGGGTGCGCATTCATCTGATCCAAAGCAGGCTTCATTTCTTGAGAAAGACCTTGATCAAATTGGTCAGATCATGCCGGATCAGGTCATTGTTGCCCAGAGGATTATTTCTCAGATAGATGAATCTTTGGTTTCATTAGTGCATCAGAAGTCAGGGGCACTCGCTATCGTGTATTCGCTACTCCTTTCAGAAGATGGTAAGGTGAGAGGGAATCAGTTGAATGTTATTAAGAGCTCTTCTGATAGTGATGTGTCTAAAACTCTTAAGGCTATTTCTGATCAGATCAAAGGTATGCACTCAACAGAAAAGATTGCCTTGTTGGACCTTGCTGTTCCCGCTCTGAGGCGTCTCTCACCCGAAGAGTACGGGGGATTCTGTAAGATCATCAATGAGCTGATTAACATTGATGAGAAGGTGGATCTTTTTGAATTCATGATACAGAAAATTATCAGGTTCCATTTAGATATTTTCTTTGGAAGGGCCCACTCCCCCAACCAAACGATTAAGAATTTGGCTAAACTTAATCATGAATCCTCTGTTCTTCTTTCCGCGATAGCAGGTTTCGGTAACGAAGACGAACTGAATCGGGTTCAAGCCTTCAAGAAAGGAGCTGCTGTCCTTGAATTGTGTGGCACTGGAAAACTCAAATTCCTGCCACCAGAACATTGTGGAATAGGTCAAATGGATGAGGCTCTTAGAGCATTAGAGGAGTGTGTTCCGAAACTCAAAAAGACTCTCCTAGTAGCTTGTGGAAAGGCAGCTATTTCTGATGGTAAAATCACCAGTAATGAAGCTGAGATTTTGCGGGCGATTGGAGATTCTATGGGGACTCCGATACCTCCATTCGTTTATAGCTAAAACTGAGAATGGACAGAGAGTAATCCTGAGGCTTAGTAGGAGTAAGTGAACTCAGCACAACAACAGAACGTACCCCGTGCGCCTTGGTGGATTTGGCCAAACCTATTGGGAATAGATGCGCCTATTGTGGCTGTCGTTTGGCAATACTTTTTTGCCTGTAATTTTGGTTTAAAGATACCCGGGTCAAATTATCTGACTCTGTTCTCTGTTGTTTGGGTCATTTATTCAGTAGACCGGTTATTGGATGCACGAATGTTGAAGAGACCTGAGGGGGCAACATTGAGGCACTCCTTTTATCATAGGAATTATCGTATTGCTTTTGTTTTCACTGGGATCCTGATCGTTTTCACTGGTTTATCCTGTCTCTGTTTCCTTCCGGTGGAATTGATAAAGACAGGATCATTCGTTGGTGCTTTTGTCGTGATTTATTTATTGCATCAAATTTGGGCCAAGGGCCCTATGATGATGATTGTACCTAAGGAAGTTTTTATAGGGATGGTCTTTGCGGTTGGATCTACATTGACTGGACACACTTGGTCAGGAGAATCTATTTCGGATGCTTTCTTTTCGCCTTCAGTGATTCTTTTTGGGGTCTTATGTTCAATGAATTGCATTGCAATTTCAGTTTGGGAACGTGTTCATGATGTGGAGAATGATTCGAATGCTCTGCCTCAGCTCTTTCCTCAAGTCGTAAAATTATTTCCAATAATTGCGTGTGCAGTATTTATTTCTTTAATAGCATTTAGTCTTACGAATCATGATCATGTGGGATTTCCTATTTTTGTAGCTTCTGGTATTGGTTGTGGGCTCATTGCTTTTCTTTCTTTTTTTGATGGTAAAGCTTCGAGTCAATTCCTTCGATTTGCAGCGGACATGGCGGTGATGGTACCTGCTTTATTATGTCTTGTTTTATGGTTATGAGATTTGATTGGATAGCCCGTCATTATGGATGGATCGAGTCAATTGTTTTTGGTGAGGATCTTCAACGCATTCGTTGTAGTCACATGGAGAATTTTCTTGAGGCGAAATCAATTTTATTACTTGGAGATGGGAACGGTCGTTTTCTTAAAGCATTACTAGATTCGGGTTGTTCAGCAAAAATAATATGCGTGGATTCGAGTCAAAGGATGTTAAATTTAGCCGAGTCTTTGACAAAGGGTTCGGAGCGCAATGTCCATTTTGTTTTTAGTAAAATAGAAGATTATAACCTTCCGGATTCTTTTATTCCTGATGTGATCGGATCGCATTTTTTCCTCGATTGTTTTAACGAGGATGAAATTCTTGTCATTCTTGGTCGTATATCTGGATGGTGCAAAGAACACACGAAGTTGATTATTAGTGATTTTGCAATTCCTGAAAAGAAAGGATCCACAAGAGTGATTGCCAGATTATTAGTCTGGCAAATGATTGTCTTTTTTCGAATTTTTGCCGGTATTTCGGCCTATAAGCTTCCCAAAATAAGCCAATTACTACCAGAGATGAGCTACAAGTGTATAAAAAAAGAGACGCTACGTAACGGTTTTATTTGTAGCTGGGTATGGCAATTATAAGTAGCTTGAAAAGACCTTGAACCGATCTCTGTAACTGGTAGAGTAGAAGTGTTAAATACTTCTCAATACATTAAGTAATTTGCTTATCTGTATTTGCAGTTTTTGACTAAAGAAAAGAACCCCAAGTAATTAGAATTAAAATCCCACTAGAAAATATAAAATGAAAGCTAAGCCCAACCAGAAAGGTTTCACTCTTATCGAACTATTGGTGGTCATT
>JASLJT010000154.1:0-12655 GCA_030747955.1 Verrucomicrobiales bacterium
GCATGAGCGTCCCAAACTTTCTGGAAAAGGTTCTTAGCCATCAATTATTATGTTCTCCCTAAAAAAAGCGTATGAGGCTTAACCCAATTAGTGATGAGATTCAACTGATGATCACATTATCTGGGAGCATTGGTATGGACATATTCATCAGTAAATTTTCAGCAAAATAGACGAATCAAAGATTAAAAACTCAGATATCCACGATTATTAAGTGATTTAAAATAAAAATCAGCACCTGAAATAGGATTCCTCGAGCATAAATACCTTCAAACCTAAAAATTTCATTCCCTAAACAAAGAAATATTTAATATATATTAAATATCAAGAAACCCTTGACGGTAACATATGCTAAGCAAATAATACAAAAAATGAAAATAGGTATTTTACTGGCTAGTCCTACACTGCGGAGTCGCATGCGAAGGAAAAGAATCAACGATGCCTTCATCCAATATGAACAGTTGAGCCTTACTCCTCAGGACAAAGGGTACCTTGAATTGGCTAAAAAAATCCTTTCTTCTGACAATAGCGAATCACAAAAACTGTCAGACACAAAATTAGCTAAATAACCAAGCAAAATTCCAAAAGCTAACCGCAGAATTCCAGATTGCGGCTTGCTGATGTTAGGTTGATCTTCTGACCTCATGAAAGATAAACCATTGCGCACAACAGTCATTGGCAGCTACCCATTTCCTAGTTGGCTTCATTTTGTAGGGAACAACCTCAATGAATTCGGTGCTAATGACATTGATGAAATTCAAAACGATGCAACCACATGCGCTGTCGCCGATCAACTTAATGCAGGTCTTGATGTTATCACAGACGGAGAACAAACCCGTTTAGACTTTAACCTTTCCTTTTATGGACACTTAGAAGGAATTGCTTTGGAACAAGAATCCCCAAGACTATTCGGTCCACCAGCCCACGATCAAAGAGGAAAGCACCACATAATTGGAGAACTTAAAGCAAATAACGGACTCGGTGCAGTAGCTGAATTTGAAAGGCTAAAAAAAATTGCGCCTACTGGGCAACCACTAAAAGTAAGTGTACCTGGCCCCTTTACAATGAGTGGCCGATTACTGCCAAACACCGATTACAATGATCGTTATGCAATTACGGAGGCCTTGCTTCCTATGATCCGCAAAGAACTTGAAGATCTAGTCGCTGCTGGGTGTAAGGAAATTTGTGTCGATGAGCCTTCAATGAGTTGTTACGGATATAAAGAAGACACAGCAAATTTTGTTGATATATTTAATCGTACAACAGAAACAATTTTTGGTAAGGCCAGACTCTGCACTCACCTTTGCTTCGGTAACTATAAAGGGCACGCCGTAGGTTACCGCAGATATGAACCACTCTTCCCTGCATTCTTAGATCTTAAAATAGATGAAATGCATCTTGAAATGGCAAATAGAGAATACGCCGAACTTGAAACCATTGCCCAGGTTGCTGAAATTATGGATGTGGCTGTAGGAATCATTGATGTGAAAAGTTATTTTATTGAACCTATTGATTTTCTTGTCTCTAAAATCCGTGAATGCATGAAATATGCTGATCCAGAAAAACTTGTACTTGCCCCTGACTGCGGACTAAGTCAGACCGCGAGATGGGCAGCCAAACAAAAACTACAGAACATGTGCTCTGCTGCGAAAATTGTCAGGGACAGCCTTTAAAAAAAATGAAATCCGCATACAAAAAGGATAAGGAACTTTTGTCCGAAATACAAAACGCGGATCAATCACCTGAAAGATTTCATCTCTGGTGGCTTGGGCAAAGCGGTTTTCTCATCAAGTGGCGGCAGGATTACCTCTTATTAGATCCATATTTATCAGATTCATTAACTGATAAATATTCAACAACTGATAAGCCTCACATTCGAATCACGGAACAAACAGTGAACCCGAAGGAACTTAATTTTGTTAACATTGCTACATCATCCCACAATCACACTGACCACTTAGACCCTCTAACACTTCTCTCAATTAATGAATCTCGCCAAGGTCTCCGTTTAATTCTCCCCAAAGCAAACATTCAATTTGCCAATGAAAGACTAGGAAATGATTCCGGCATCGAATTAATTGGGATAAAAGAAAACGAACCTGTCAGCGTCGGAAACTTTAAAATCAATGGAATCGCCGCTGCTCACAATGAAGTTGAAAGAGATGAAGAAGGATCTCCTATCTATATGGGATTCATTATTCATTTTGGTGAGTGGACTATATATCACTCCGGCGACACTCTTTGGCACAATCAATTAACGGCTTCATTAATAAATCAATCAGTTGATGTGGCGATAGTCCCAATCAATGGTAACGACCCATCTAGACGCGTAGCCGGCAATCTTAATGGAACTGAAGCTGCTGCACTTTCAAAAGCAATTAATGCGAAAATTGCAATTCCCCATCATTTTGACATGTTTGAATTTAATACTGCTAGCCCTGAACAATTCACAAAGGCATGCGAAAAGTTAAATCAGCCTTTCTGTGTTCTGCAGAATGGTCAAGGGTGGTGCTCATCCGCACTCGAGTAAAATTCACGGAAAAGAAGTGTTTTCCTCCCAATAAAAATGGAAATTTATTCACTAAATTTTAACATTCTTGGATCATTAATGATTAAATAAGGTAGAATTATTTGCTAAAAATCTCTAAGATTTACCTTTTTTACAGTAAATTCTTTGTTTGCGTTGAACAATTTCGCAACTAATGCACAGGCCCTCAGAGTAAGGTTGTTTTTCTACTAAAAACCTGTAAATTTCCGGCCCCTGTTTTCCAGCAGGAATAAATTTATAATCACCTCAATGTCACCAATTGTCGCATTCCTAATCGCACTGTCCTTATTAGCCCTCTTTATTTGGTACTTCGCAACTGACTCTGACTTTCGTCAAAGGATCATCGGAACAGCTCTTGCCTTAGGATTGGCAGGCTTCTGCGCATATTCCCTCTTCCCTCCCGAAGAAAAAATTAAACGAGGAATGGATCTTGCTGGAGGCGTTCGATTTACTCTTCAGCTCAATCCAAGGGCTGAAGCAGAACAGGAAATAAGTAAGGCTGATCAGGAAGAAGCTCAAAATGTTTTACAAAGAAGACTAACCGGCACGGTAAGTGATGTAAACATTGCCGCAGAAGGAGATGATCGTCTTGTCGTTGATATCCCACATCGTGATGGAGATGCCAAACAAAATATTGATGAAAACACAATTAAACAAATCCGTGCTCAACTACAGAAATCCGCTATCCTGGAGCTCTATCTTACTCATGAACAAAATGACCCGGTAACAATTGGTAAAATTGAAAGAGGAGAAGAAGTTATCCCTTTCTCAAAAATAGCAACATTTGATCAGTCAGAAGAAGACAACTCTCAAGAACCAGAAAAACTTTTACTTAGGGAAGAGGTCATGATTGAAGGGAAGGATGTCACTAACGCATATGCCTTCAATGAAACCGGAAATTGGAAAATAAACATCACATTCGTTGGTGATGGAGCAGATACTCTTTCAAAAGTCAGCAAAAAGTATGCTGGTGATGGAGTCACTCAAATGGCAATACTTCTTGACGGAAAAATTATTTCAGCAGCTGTATTTAATGGACACATCCCCGGAGGAAATTGTCAAATAACCGGTAACTTTACTGAGCAGGAAGCAAACACATTATCGGTATCAATGCGTAATCCTTTAGGCGTAAAACCTGAAATCCTTTACGAGGAGTCATTTCCACCAACTCTTGCCAAGGAGGCCATTAATCAAGGAATTCGAGCAGGCATGTGGGGACTCTTGTTAACTGCATTATTTATGGCAATTTTCTATCGTTTTGCCGGATTAATTGCTCTGATTGGCCTGAGCATAAATATCATTCTACTCTTTGGTATCCTTGCAATTTTTCAGGCCGATTTTACCCTTGCTGGAATTGCAGGAGTGATACTCACCATCGGCATTGCTATAGATGCCAACGTCCTGATCTATGAAAGGTTGAGGGAAGAAATGGCAGCAGGAAAGACAGTGGGAACTGCAGTTCAAACTGCTTACGAAAAAGCTTTCTCTGCAATTTTTGATGCTCAGATTACTACGCTCATTACGGCCCTAGTTCTTTTATGGTTAGCAGAGGGCGCAATCCAAGGATTTGCAGTGACACTTACTATCGGAATTATCGTATCACTCTTCTCAGCTCTTCTAGTAACTCGAGTATCCTTTAATTGGCTCAGTGCGGCAAGAAAACTAAATAAGCCTCTTAATTTCACTCCTGTATTATCCAATAAAAAAATTAATTTCCTTGGACTATCAAAGTTCAGCCGATTCATTTCCATTGCTCTTATTGTTTTGACCATTGGAACAATTGCAACAAAACAGAAAGGAGCACTTGGCATTGAGTTCGTTGGCGGGGATCAACTAAGGTTTAACGCACCAGAAAGCACGAGCAAGGATTCGATCAGTAAAGTGATAACAGATACACTAGGCGAAACCAAGAAACCTCAGATTCAGGAACTGACTCCAATAGGTGGCAACAGTACAATTTTCTCCGTTCGTATTGAACCTGGTTCCGGTGAAAAAGTAAAACAAGCTATCGCAACGGCAGGCCTTGCTGAGGGACAAATTCAAAGCCAACAGATCGGTTCAGTTATTGCTGGTGAAATGGCCAAACGATCTCTTTACGCGCTCCTTGCTGGGCTTGGCGTTATTTTCCTTTATGTGACTTTCCGTTTTGAGTTTTCATTCGCAATCGGCGCTATCGCTGCCCTCATTCATGATTTGTGTATTGTGATAGGCGTTACGGTTCTTTGTGGAAAAGAACTGAATCTAATACTAGTCGGAGCTTTTCTAACAATTGCCGGTTATTCTATTAATGATACTATAGTTGTTTTTGACCGTATAAGAGAAGGTCTGCGCAGCCAAAGAGGCAATGTTAAAGACATCATGAATGCCGCCATTAACGCGACACTCTCACGAACTATCCTTACCAGTTTGACCACCCTAATCACCGTCGTATGCTTACTATCGTTTGGTGGACCAGCGCTAAATGACTTTTCTTTTGCAATCATTATAGGGGTTATTGTGGGAACCTATTCCTCAATATTTGTAGCCTCCCCTATTGTTTATTGGTGGGCAAAGAAGCAAAAAGTTAATTTGCGACGTGAAATTTTGGATGCCGATCAGGATGACATTAGTTCAGCAGCAACAACAACCTAGAACCACGCTTGACTGATCGGTACTTAACCGCTAAATTCAGCCCCCCTAAAATAGGACGATTTATTAATCAATTAAATTCATATGCCAGAAGTAGAAGTAAACAAAGGTGAATCTGTGGACCGAGCTCTCAAACGTTTAAAGAATAAACTTGAGGCTGAAGGAATCATGGATGAAATGCGCCGACTCCGTGCCTTTGAGACTCCCTTCCAGCGCTATCGACGCAAACAACGTACAGCAGCAAAAAAATCGCGCATGCGATTTAGAGCAAATCTTCAAGTATTTAAGAGAGGCAACACCAATAAGGAAGAAGAAGTTGCTCCTGAAGAAACGACCGTTGTGGCAGAAGAAACTGTCGAATCAGTTGCCACTGAATAGACATCCAAGTTGCATTTGGAAATTTAATCTTCAGCTAGCTCGATAAAGTAATCCTCTATCGCTGAAACAAGTCCAGGAATATTCGATTCCTTAGCCTCTATATCAACCCGCAGCCCGGCAGATTGCAAGGTCTCTGAAGTAATTGGTCCAATACTAGCAATTATTAAGTGCTCTGGAATTGGTAAATCCATATCCAAAAAACTTTCTACAGTGCTTGAACTGGTAAAAGTGATGATGTCAGTGTCTCCAGCCCGAAACCTTTCAACCGCACCAGTGGGATCTTCTGACTCAGATACAGTCTGATAAGCGATCGCTTCATCAACAATTGCGCCAGCTTCAACCAAACCATTAGAAATTACATCTCTGGCAACAGAAGGGCGAACCAGCAAAATAGTTTCATTCTCAACACTTTCATCCATCAGTTTCTTTAGTAAACCCTCAGCAACATATTCATCTGGAACTAGATCCACTGAAAGATGATAATGCTGAACTCTTTTTTGAGTTCCTGGGCCGATCACCGCTATCTTCGCACCTCCTATGGATCGAGCATCTTTGTAGAGTTTGAAAAACATATCAAAGAAAGCATCTACTCCATTCGGACTAGTGAATATGATCCAAGAATATTTGTGGGCGTCCTGTACTAATTCTGCAAATTCTTTAATGTTCTCAGGAGGCTCAATTCTAATGGTAGGCATTTCATCAACATCAGCCCCGAGACATCTCAAACGAGCACTGAGCTCTCCTGCCTGACTGCGCGTTCTAGTGACTACAATTTTTTTCCCAAATAAAGGCCGGCCCTCAAACCAATTTAATGTTTGCCTCAGCTTGACCACTTCTCCAAAAACAGCAACCGCAGGAGCCTTAAATCCCACATCCTCAGATCTGTCGGCAATATCATCCAATTTTCCAACTAAAGTTTTCTGGTTCCCTGTCGTTGCCCAACGAATCAAAGCCACAGGAGTATCTGGTGAGGCACCACCATCAATCATCATCTGTGTGACTTTTGCCAGTTGCCCTACACCCATCAGCATTACCTTAGTCCCCTCCGAACTTCCAATTTTAGAATAATCTAAAGCACTATCTTCCTTAGTAGGATCCTCGTGACCTGTAAAAATAGTCAATTGAGAACAATGATCCCGATGAGTCACAGGTATACCTGCATACGCTGGACCTGCGACTGATGAACTGATTCCGGGAACAATTTCGAAAGGAACACCGGACTCATACAGCTCCTGAGCCTCTTCTCCACCTCTGCCAAATACAAATGGATCACCTCCCTTTAACCGCACAACAGTCTTTCCTTCCAATGACAACTTAACTAGCAAGTCATTCAATTCGTCCTGGGGAATGGCATGATCGGCCGCTTTCTTTCCTGCATAAATTCTCTCAGAAGTTACAGGGGCATGATTGAGGATGTCGATATTGCAAAGATAGTCATAGACAACCACATCAGCCATTTCAAGGCACTGTTTTGCTCTTAAAGTGAGAAGCCCAGGATCCCCAGGACCGGCACCGACAAGATAGCAAATTCCTTTCTTTGTTGTATCAGAATCACTCATTATTTAATGCATCAATTCCCATTTGCTCTAACAAATCAAATGCAATCTTATTCAATTTACTTCTTTTATCTGTCCTAGTCCCAGTCTTTGGTTCCGATTCTAGTTTTTCTTCATCAAAAACTACAGCACTTATTTCCAACTCATTATCTCCTTTCAACAAACGTGCACTGACTCCAACAGGAGTATCACAACCCGCTCCAAGTAACCGAAGAAATTCTCTCTCTACATTAACGCAATCCTCTGTATTTTTATCGTTAATTAATTTAAGAGCATCAAGTGCAGGAGCATCAGCAAGAGTCTCTACAGCTATTGCACCCTGTCCTGCTGCAGGAATGAAATCCGAAACACTCAGTGGGAAACAATCAAGTACCTTATCATCCATATTAATTTGAGCGGTTTCAGAATGATATAAACCTAGCCGGTCCAGTCCAGCCCTTGCCAGTATAGTGGCATCACCAGCATCTCCATTGATTAGTTTTCTAAGCCTAGTGGGAACGTTACCCCTAATCTCGGAAATTATTATGTCAGGTCTTTTCCATCCAAGAATTCGAGCCCTACGAACACTGCTTGTCGCCACACAAGAGTTTTCATTAATATTCTCCAGGGAAAAGGCATCATTCTTAAAAATTAGAAGATCCTCAACCGGTGCACGTCGTAAAACTGATGCAATACAGAAAGAAGACTCAAGCTCCGATGGCAAATCCTTTAAGCTATGTACAGCCGCGTCAATTTCACCTCTTCTCAAGGCGTCTTCTAATTCCTTAGTAAAGACACCTTTCTCCACTATGGGCCGGTGCCCTTTAGAAAAATCAGTCAGCTTCAAATCTTTATACCTGTCACCGCTCGTTTGAATAACACGCTCTTCTATTACTCCATCAAATCCATTCGCTCGCAACTCAGATGCAACAGATCGAGTTTGGAAAAGGGCTAAATCACTTCCCCTGGTACCAAGGATAATTTTATTCATACTGTGGCAAGAGGATCGCTCCCTTGGTCTGGATAGTTTTGAGAGTCTCTTGAAATTATATCTAATTCCAACTTATCAATCTCTGTGATTATTAAATTTTCACATATTATAATTTGCTCTTCACGTCTCGCGTGGGCTGATGCCGTAATTTTCTGCAAAGCGTCCATGTCGTATAGGTACACACCAGGAACACTTGCAACTTCCTCATCAACGTCTCTAGGAACTGCTATATCTATGATAAATAATGGTCGACCACGACGCTTACGAACAGCAGGTCCGATCTGATCTTTAGTTAAGAGGGCATGAGGGGAAGACGTTGCTGTGATAAGTATGTCAGCCTCATATAATCTTGTTAATCCCTGATCAAACTCGTAGGCTTTCCCACCCATTTCTTCAGCAAGAATGACCGCTTTATCGTGTGATCTACTGGAAACCACCAGCCCCTTGACTCCGCGACCGGCCAAAGTTTTAGCAACCATTTCACCCATCTGACCTGCTCCAAGAATCATTACATTACAGTCCTTCAGGTTTCCAAATATCTTCTCAGCCAAATCTACTCCAGCCGCACCCACAGACGTCGCTCCCCGAGTAATTTTTGAATTAGTCCTTACAAATTTGGCAATCTTAAATACATTCTGAAAAAGTTTATTTAAATAACGTGACGTCTGTCCTGCCAAATGAGCGGCGGCATATGACTTCTTAACCTGTCCAAGAATTTCAGTTTCCCCCAGAATCATTGAATCAAGACCACTAGCGACCCGACACAAATGCTTCATCATCTCAGATCCACGAAACTTATAAAACGGCAAGGATCCGATTTCCTCCGCTCCATATAAACAAGTAAAACATTCATCAATTTTTGAATATTTATCTGGATTGGCTACTATATAAATTTCGATTCGGTTGCACGTGGAAATAATCACCGCCTCATAAAATCCTTCCTTATCAGTAATTAAAGAACATTTTTCAGCAAGCTTAGTCTCTGGAATGGCCATTTGTTCACGAACCGACACAGGAGCAGATTCATGATTAATGCCCACACAAAAGATCTCAGCTGAATTCGTTTCTCCCATCAATTTTATGAAATAATTAACAAACTCAAAAGTGAAACTATGAAGGCAAATACAGCAAACTGAGAAAGCCTACGTGCAACCATTCCGCGGAAAAAACCAACTAAGCAAATCACTGCATAGAGAATCCATATCGCATACAAAGGCCATAATGGATGGCTGTCTCCCTTAGGAGGGATTTTTTCTGCAGAAAAAATCCCAGCCGCCAATAATATGACCCCAAAAAACATCAGTCTAAAAACCGCTTTAGACAAATTATGCATTGGAGGAAGGTGGTAAAATAATGTCTCTAATTTTGCTGAACGTACATTTTTCTCTTGTAGCAGAAACATCAACCCCGCCACACATGCCATACCAAATGATCCATATGAAATTAGCGACACTCCGATGTGAAATTCAGTCCATGTCTCAGTCCCGCCAAGATCGGCCGCGGCTATAATTGCCAGATCCTTATCAAATGGCACTAAGGCCGCCACTATGCAGATAATAAGAACCAAAGGTGAGGTGAAGACTCCCATCAATGACAGCCTATAACTTGATCCAAAAAGAAGATAGATAATGACCATCGACCAAGACACAAAAACGAGTATTTCCAATAAATTGGTCACTGGACATCGCCCATGAATTTGACCACGCTCTGCCAAGAACATCGATTGAAAAATCATGCCCAGAAACATGGCTAAGAAATTCCATTTGGAATTTTTATAATGCCCACTACGCAAAGAGGTAATTGCATATAAAAAGCCACCGCAGAAAAATACCGCAGCACAAACTAAAAATAAACGATCACGATCCATTATTTGAGGGGATGTATGTTAGTCCTTGCCCAACTGCTTTGCAAAATAAGTAATTAACTTATATGTGATTTCATCTATAGATTCCAACACCTAAAATTTTGTGCTATGACTCCTATACATTAATGAAAAATATTGACCTAAATAAGCTAGAAAAAGCAATACGTGATGTCCCTGATTTCCCAAAACCCGGGATCCTATTTAAAGACATAACACCCGTTCTAGCAGATGCTGAACTTTTCCAAATGAGCATCCAAGCAATGGCATCTGCTACAAATGGCGCCAGAATTGACAAAATTGTGGGAATAGACGCTCGAGGATTTATTTTTGGTGCCGCTATAGCCAATTTACTCGGAGTTGGATTCGTACCGGTTCGAAAAGCTGGCAAATTGCCCTGGATTACAGAATCTGAATCCTATTCATTAGAATATGGTAAATCAGTAATAGAAATACATAAAGATGCAATTTCACCTGGCGAGACAGTCATCATCGTGGATGACCTTCTAGCGACTGGCGGAACCGCTGAGGCGACCTTGAAGCTCGTTGAAAAATTAGGAGCTAACATTCATTCAGCCTGTTTTTTCATTGAACTCAGCTTTCTTAATGGAAAAGAAAAATTAGGTCACACTAAAGTTGAGTCATTACTAATTTACTAGTACTAGTGAGTTAATCTTCTAGATCTTATATGAGAAGACACTTCTTGTCCGTCGGTCAATTGTTCATGCATTTCTTTCCCAAAACTTTTTAATGCAACACCTCTGGTTCACTATTCTCTTAAGCATTTTAATCATCACTCCTGCCTCAGCAGTCTCGATGCGGGAGGCTATCAATACAGGTGATGCCGATGCCTTGAGACAACTCCTAGAAAATGGAGCTGATCCGCAAACAGTCGAAAGACCTGGGCCAATCATAGTCGGCCCAAGCAGTGATTCAACAATTGCTCTGTGCCTACAATCGAACCAGTTGCATCTTATTCCCCTATTGCTGGATGCTGGAGCCAATCCTGACTCCGTCGTTGCTTCCTTCTTGTGGTGCCAAACTGTCGTGAGTATAGCGGCCGCTAAGGGACAAGTAGAAGCATTGGAGTATCTCATCTTAGCCGGCGCGAATGTCAATCTGGTGCAGAATGAACCTTGCATAACTACCACGCCCCTCATCTCAGCGATTCAGGGAAAGCAACTCGAGTCAGTGCGGTTCCTGCTGGAAAATGGAGCGGACCTGAGCGCCGTGAGTCCCTATTGGATCGAAATGAAACCCATCTTCCATGCAGCTCAGGCCGGGAGCGCTGAAATCATGGACCTGCTAATCGAGTATGGAGCCTCAGTCGAGGGAGTTCGAATACCCGAAGAAATGCATCCCCTCTTCAATCGAGAATTCCTAGAACTGCTCCTAAACTATGGAGCTCTGCTCGATGAGACGCCTCTCTTTGATTTGCTGATGTTGAGTAATAACAGTTTAGGTTTTACTGGTCGAAACCCGTCTTTAGATCCTGAGGAATTGGAGTGGCTCCTGAACAACGGTATCAGTATTAATGGTACCCTTGAAGACTTTAGCACTATCCTCCATTTCGCGATCCAACGTTCCCTCTCACTCCCAGTGATCAAGGTGCTGATTGAGGCGGGGGCAGACATTAACGCCGTCACTCTGAGCGGCGAAACTCCCCTAAGTATCGCTTTGCGGAAAAATAGGACGGATGTGGCGGACTACCTTGGGAAGGCCGGCGCTCAGGAAATTGATTTGCCTGGGTATTCCGAAGCGATCATGGAAGACAACGTCGAGGCTTTAGCCTTCTATCTGAAGCAGGGGATGAGCCCCAATCATATCCCGCCTGGCCCTCGAGAAGGGCCGCCACGAATGGTCTATCCAGTGATCGTCACGGCATTAAGGGCGAATGCCATGGAATGCGCTGAGTTGCTAGTGGCCAGAGGGGCCGATGTGAATCTGAAGTTCCGCAATTTCACCCTGAGCCATGTTAACTATCCAATGATAATGATGGTTACGGAGCACAATGTGCCCGGTGTTCAGTTTCTGCTCGACCACGGAGCCAGCCCTGACCACCACCTCAATACCGCTCTTCATCTCGCTGCCCAGTATGACAGCCTTAAAGTGGCCGAACAACTGGTCAGCGCCGACACTATGGCCGCGCTGAACGCCTTCGGCGAAACCCCGCTGGATATGGCGACTGGGAAGACTCTCGACCTACTTCAAATCCAGCAAGCCCCCGCAGGCCATGGCATCTCATTCTGGGACACCGTCCGCGCCGGAAGCCTTGAACTACTCAAAGCCTATCATGCAAAAGGGATGAACCTTCAACTGGCCGAACCTGTTTCTGAAGAGAACGATCAAAACCTGACCCCCCTACTCCAAGCCGTCCATAGCAGACAAGCTGCCATCGCCCTCTACCTGATCAAGTTCCACGACAATGTTTTTGCTGAGTCCTCCCTGATGGATAAAGCAAGAGCAAACCAACTGAGCGAAGTGGAAGATCTTCTCCAGACCCTGTTCCGGTTACGCCTTCATCCACGGATTTCCCGAGAAGGATTCACTCATCTTGAAATCGATTATGCCGGGTTCGACGACTCGAGCCGCTACCACCTGGAAAGTTCGTCTGACTTTCAAAATTGGAACGGAATTGAAGGTACGGCGCATTCGTTTCGGGACAGTTCTGAGCGGAGATTTACCCTGGAGATCCCGAAGCACATCGGAGACGGACA
>JASLJT010000155.1:0-4099 GCA_030747955.1 Verrucomicrobiales bacterium
GATCCATTGCCCTGGTTCCCGGGAACGTTTCTGAAAGTGAGATCTATCAGCGAATCACATCAACTGACCCGGACGAGGTAATGCCTCCGGCCGATTCTGGGAAAAAACTCACTAAAGAAGAAACTGAAAATATCAAAGAATGGATTAAATCAGGAGGAGAGTGGGGCAAGCACTGGTCCTTCGAAAAACCAGTAAAATCCAAAGTCCCGGAAATTATAAATAATGAATGGAAAGCGGAAAACCCTATCGACCGATTCATTCATTCAAGGCTCGAACAAGAAGGAACGTCTCCTGAAAAAGAAGCGACCAAAGAAACACTCATAAGGCGAGCCACTTTCGATCTGACTGGGCTCCCACCGACCGTGAATGAAATTGATCAGTTCCTTTCAGATAGTTCCAGTAACGCATACGAAAAGCTTTTGGACCGTCTCCTGAAATCACCCAGGTACGGGGAACAGATGGCAAGAATTTGGTTAGACGCTGCACGTTATGCGGACACTCATGGATTGCATCTGGACAATGAACGATCCATATGGCCTTACCGGAACTGGGTCATTAATTCATTCAACAATAATCAGCCATTTGATCAATTCACCATTGAGCAACTGGCAGGCGATCTGCTTCCTGATGCAAGCATAGAACAGAAAGTGGCCACAGGATTCAACCGATGCAACGTGACTACTGGCGAAGGAGGGTCCATTGACGCAGAATATTATGTCAGATACGCAGTCGAACGAGTCGAGACAACTTCGACCGTCTGGTTAGGCCTCACTGCAGGGTGCGCAAACTGTCACGATCACAAGTTTGATCCTCTGTCCCAGAAAGAATTTTACCAACTCTTCTCCTACTTCTACAGCCTGACCGAAAAAGCAATGGACGGAAACAAATTACTTCCTCCACCATCAATGAAGGCTCCAACTAAAGTTCAAAGAGCAGAAATGACTTTTCTAAAGGACAAAATCAATGCCGCACAAAATGAGATACCAGAAATCACAAAGCACATTGATTATCAAGATCCTCAAGCAGGCAAAGAACTCAAGGTACTTGACTCCACTTCAGAATTTGTCTGGATAGAGGATTCAATACCCGCAAAGGCAAAGCCCCTAGGAAATGAAGGAGACAAGTCCTGGAAATTTGTTAAGAAATCAGAAGAGCATCCGGTCCTCAGCGGTGAAACCTCAACCACAAGGACAGCAACCGGGTTAAGCCAGCACTTTTTTGAAGGAGCTGACCCTCCTCTAATTATAGCCGAAGGGGATGTTCTATTCGCACACGTTTACCTAGACTCGAAGAATCCTCCAGAAACTATCCAATTACAATTTAGAACCAATGACTGGAATCATCGTGCATTTTGGGGCGCCAACAAAGGCCATAGCATTGAAGGTAAAACCGATCACACAAATTTCCCTATGGGTGTACTTCCAGAGAAAGGGAAATGGATCAGACTCGAAGTCCCCGCTAAAACGGTTGGACTCAGCCCCGGCTCAAAAGTTAATGGTTGGGCCTTCACTCAATTCGGCGGAAAAGTTCACTGGGACAAGTCAGGTATAGTCACAAGAAAACTTTCAGATAAACAGCTGGCTTCCTTTTCGCTCTGGGAACAGTACCAGCTAAAGGGTCACTCGTCCTCACTACCGAAGGAAGTTCAGGAAGCGCTCAAAGTAAAATCGGACCAGAGAACCGAAGAACAAAAGGACCGGCTCATGACTCATTACTTCCTCAAAGTGAATCCGGAAACAAAGGCAAATTTCGAACCTACTCTCAGAAGAGAATCAGAGGCCAAGGGCAGGTTAACTGCTATCGAAAAAGTGATTCCTTCAACCCTCATCATGGAAGATCGAAAAGAACCACGACAAGCTTATATTCTTGAGCGAGGCGAATACACCCAGCAACGAGAAAAGGTCAGCCCGAATATTCCAGAATGGATCGCTCCTCCTAATAAAGATGCTCCCCCTAACCGTCTTGGTCTGGCCAAATGGCTTGTCTCATCAGAACAACCGCTAACTTCAAGAGTCACGGTGAACAGGTTCTGGCAGCAACTCTTCGGTACGGGTTTAGTTAAAACTTCCGAGGACTTTGGTGTTCAGGGAGAACAGCCCTCTCATCCGGAACTTCTGGACTGGATGGCCGTTGATTTCATGGAATCAGGATGGGATGTCAAACGTCTAATCAAACAGATACTAATGTCATCAACTTACAGACAATCCTCAAAAGCGAATCCAGAGAAATTCAAACAAGATCCAGAGAACCGAATCCTTGCCCGCGGGCCAAGGTTCCGCCTCGATGCGGAATCCATTAGAGATCAAGCATTAGCAATGAGCGGCCTCCTAGGAAATCAAATCGGAGGAAAGAGCGTCAAACCATACCAGCCAGCGGGGCTCTGGAAACCCGTCGGTTTTGGAGGAAGTAACACGTCCGTTTTCAAGCAGGACAAGGGCGAGTCCCTTTACAGGAGAAGCATGTACACTTTCTGGAAGAGAACTTCTCATCCGCCATCCATGGCAATCTTCGATGCACCTAACAGGGAAACTTGCACAGTACGCAGAGAAAGAACAAATACTCCACTACAGGCACTAGTACTAATGAATGATGTGCAATTTTTCGAAGCAGCACGAAAATTCGGAGAAAGAGCCATGAGGGAAGGAGGTAACGGGACCGAGGAACGTATCATGTTTATTTTCCGTACGGCGCTCGGAAGACTTCCAAGTGAAACAGAAAAAAACTCAATCCTTAATCTCTATAATGAACACCTTAAGGATTTCTCCAATGATAATGGCACTGTCACTGAGATTCTATCTACCGGAGAATCAGGCGTAGATAAGACACTCAATGCCGCTGAACTTGCTTCATGGACAATGATCACTCACTTGATACTGAACCTGAGCGAAACCGTTACTAAAGGCTAAAAATGGATCCTATTAGAGAATCAGAACTCATCGAAACAAGAAGGCATTTCTTCGGAAAAGCATCTGCCGGAATCGGCACTGCTGCTCTTGGTTCATTAATGAATCCGGACCTGTTCGGGGCAACCCCGAGCAATCCAATGGATCAACTCTCTCACCTTGCGCCCAAAGCAAAAAGGGTGATTTATCTTTTCATGTCCGGTGCCCCGTCTCAGCTAGACATGTGGGATTACAAGCCGGGCCTTGGAGAATGGTTCGACAAGGAACTCCCCGACTCTGTCCGGAACGGACAACGGATCACCACAATGACTTCTGGTCAAAAACGTTTTCCGATCGCTCCCTCAAAATTCAAATTCAATCAACATGGAAAGGCCGGAACCTGGGTCAGCGAACTCCTCCCACACACTGCCAAGATGGTTGATGACATTGCGGTACTAAAGGCCGTGAACACTGAAGCTATCAATCACGACCCAGCGATCACCTACATTCAGACAGGAAGCCAGTTACCTGGACGCCCGAGCGCAGGTGCCTGGGTTTCATATGGATTAGGAAACGAGAACCAGAACCTCCCTGCCTTTGTGGTCCTTCATTCGACAGTGAATGGGGGCTTCGGAGGGCAGGCACTTTATGAAAGATTATGGGGAGCAGGCTTCCTGTCGACTCGTCATCAGGGCGTTTCATTGAGATCAAGCGGGGACCCGGTCCTTTATCTTTCCAATCCAAAAGGAGTGAGCCCAAAGCTACGCCGCCGCATGTTAAATGAATTGGAAAAACTCAATAATGAAAGGTACGAGGCAGTAGGTGACCCGCAAATAAGGGAAAGGATCGCACAATATGAAATGGCCTACAGAATGCAAAGCTCAGTTCCAGAGCTGACTGACATATCCGATGAACCAAAATCAATACTCGACATGTATGGGCCGGAAGCTACTAAACCTGGAACGTTCGCCGCAAATTGTCTACTCGCTCGTCGCCTAGCCGAGAGAGGAGTCAGATTTACTCAAATCTTCATCCGGCAGTGGGACCAACACGGGAACCTACCAAAAGACATAAGTAGACAGTGCGGCATCATTGATCAGCCCAGCGCCGCACTGCTCCGTGACCTTAAGCAGCGAGGCATGCTCGAAGATACTCTGGTAATCTGGGGTGGAGAATTCGGCCGAACCGTTTACTGCCAAGGCAAATTAACTAGAGAG
>JASLJT010000156.1:0-6252 GCA_030747955.1 Verrucomicrobiales bacterium
AGCACATGGATTTCTTGGACCGAGCAATCATTGATGATCACCCTCGCGTTCGCCTTGAGGCTATTTCGGCATTAAGAAAAGTAGGTACAGTCCAATCATTTAAAGTTATTCTCAAGGCATTCACAAAAGACATTGATTCTAATATTGATTTTGCTTTATGGGTCTCAGCCCGTGAAATGGAGTCCATTTGGCTGCCTGCTCTTGAAAATGGGGAAATCAGTTTTGGGGGTAATACTTCAGCTCTTGAATTTATACTTAAGGCAGCAGAGAAGCCTTCAGCTCTTAAGTTGTTGAGTCCGTCATTAACTTCTCTTGATATATCCAGTGCAGGGTTTCGAGAGCTTGTTTCGCTCTTTGCTGATATAGGGAAGACAGAAGACTTAGATTTGTTGCATTCATCTGCTTTCTATAAAGAGAGAAATAAAGAGGATAGAAATTTTGTGTTTAAGGAGTTAATTCGTGCTAATCAGCAGAGGCAGGCAAGGCCGAATGAAATGAGAAAAACCGATTTATTGAAATTATTGGTTTCTGGAAACTCTGATGTCGCTGAATTGTGTGGTAGTTGGAAGGTTTTTGAGGCAAGAAAAGAAATAATCGAATGGCTTAAGAATGATGAAAGAGTTGAGATTGCAGCTTCTTCATTGGGCAGCATGGGAGATGAGGAAAGTAAACGAGCCCTCTTAGAGCTTGCGGAGGATGAGTCAAGAGGGATTCTTCAAAGGTCTGCCGCAGTAGGCGCGCTTACAAGATTGGATCCTGTTAAAACTAGTGAGCTTGCGGCTCAAGTTTTGGTTAAGGCTCAAACGACTCAAAGTGCAGAGTTAATTTTTGAGGCATATCTTGCAAAGGAAAAATCTTCAGAACATTTAGCTACAGCACTTTCAGGAAAGAAGATGAACGCAGAAGTTGCAGCTGTCGGAGTAAGGAAGAGTTTATCGAGTGGTGGAGATACTTCTCAATTGGTAGAGGCTTTATCTAAGGCAGGATCGTTACAACCTATAGTTAATGGTTTATCAGATGAAGAAATGAAGTCTTTAATGAACGAAGTTCAATCGAAGGGTGATGCTGTTCGCGGGGAAAATATATACAGGAAGAACCAATTACTTTGCCAGGCCTGTCATGCAATTGGAGGGGGAGGAGGGTTGATTGGACCTGATCTAGTTAGTATTGGATCAAGCGCGCCAGTAGATTACATAATTGATTCATTACTCGAGCCTGCAAAGAAAATAAAAGAGGGTTATCACACTACGGTGATTACCACTAAGGGAGGTGATTTGATTACTGGGGGATTGATAAGTGAAGGGGACCGGGAAATTCTTTTAAGGATGGCCGATGGGAGTGAAAGAAAGATAGCAAAGGTAGCAATTAAAAAGAAAGAAATCAGTCCAATTTCGTTAATGCCTCCAGGACTCACTGCTAGTCTCCGGAAAGATGAATTCATAGATTTAGTTCGATTTCTCTCATCCCTTGGTAAGGAGGGAAAGTTTAAGGTTCCATCTGGCCGATATGTCAGAAGGTGGCGTGTTTTACCTTCCAGCGGGAAAGTTGGAAATCTGATTAGGACAAAAGGAATTCAATATGCAATGAATGGTAAAAATGATCTGCCATGGAGAGCTGCTTATAGTCAAGTTAATGCCGAGCTCCCAATTGAAGAAATTGGTATAAATAACGGGTTTAACAATAAATTAGGCGCAGCAAAATTTGAGATTTCTGTGTCAGTTCCTGGAGAGATAGGATTGAGTATTGATGACACAAAGGGTTTACAGGTTATTGTTGGTGGTAAAATGATTGAAGCTTCAGCAGAGTCAGTTTTTAACCTTAGCAAAGGTTTGCACGACATCATTTTTATTACTGATCGTGCCGTTAGAGAGTCCAATTTAAAAGTTCAACTTTTTGATGTGGATGGATCTTCTGGGAGAGCGAGTCTGGTTGGAGGTCCGTAAATTATTTATTGGCTTCTAATTCATGAGCTCTAATTAAGCGAGTCACAATTTCTGGAAAAACTTTAGCAAAGTTCTGCTTTTCTTCAGGATCTTTCTTGAGATTTGATAAGAAGAGTTTTGCTGGAGGAGCGGAGTTCTTTGCTGGCGGATTGCTTGTGTCTCTGACGTTCCCGATTAATTTCCATTCCCCTTCACGAATTGCCCATTGGCTATTTTTACTTCGACCTACTTGCCAATGCAGGACTTCATGAGGGCTTTTATTTTCTTTTCCAAGAAGAAGGGGGACTAAGCTTTTGCCATCTATCTTATTATTGATTAATTTAACATTTGCAAGTTCCGCTAAAGTTGGCAGCCAATCACAGGAGTGTGCTACTTGATTTATTTCTTTTCCTTCATTTAATCTGGACGGCCAAGAAATGATAGCCGGCACACGAATTCCTCCTTCAAAGAGGCTGAACTTTGCTCCTCTGTATGGACCTGAATTTCCACCTCCGAAGTGAGCCCGTTCTTCTGTTGAATGGCCATGGTCCGATTGGAATACAATAATTGTGTCATTTCTTAGCCCCACTTCATCTAGGTAATGTAATAAGCTTCCAATGCGCGCGTCTTGAGTCGAAACAAAAGCATTATATAATTTTCTGGGCATTGCCAATTCCTTGTAATGGTTCAACCAGTGAGCTTCGCCTTGATACGGGTAATGAGGAGTATTCAGTGCGAAGTATATAAGGAATGGTGAGTCTTGATTTTTCTTTATAAATTCACATGTTTCGCGAACCATCAGATCAGGGAAGAATTTACCATCTTCAAAAATTTCTTTACCATTGCGGTGCAGGTCATGCCTATTAGGTCCTTGCCAGTAGAAAAAATGAGAATAATTGTCGATGCATCCTCCCATGTGCCCGAAGGAGTGATCAAATCCTTGTTGGTTTGGCATGTGTTCTGGAATGTATCCTAGGTGCCACTTTCCAATGTGTGCTGTTTTATATCCGGCTGCTTTAAAGTGTTCAGCTATAGTGATTTGTTCGCCAGGCATTCCAGGTTTCCCCTTTTGCGATGTGGTATTACCTGGGACTCCAGCATGGATTGGGTATCGGCCAGTCAAGAGCCCTGCACGTGAAGGGGAGCAGACTGGAGCTGCGGAATAGAATTGAGTGAAGCGGATGCCTTTAGATGCAATGCTATCAATGTTTGGCGTTTCAAGATCTTTTGCGCCATAACAGCCAGCATCTATACTGCCTTGATCGTCAGTGAGGATGATGATTATATTTGGTTTTCTGTTAGCCAAGGATGGCAATGTAAGTGCCAGTAGGAGAGCGATGGTCGGTGTTATTTTTTTGAAACAGATTTTCACGGCGATTAAATGTTTTATTTTTGTTGTCCTTTAACGGTTAGTCCTGAATGATATTTATATAAAACAAAAACTTCTCATGAGTCGATTAGCATCTTTAATATTGTTATTTTCTGTTATTTGTAATGGTTTTATTGTCGCATCTGACTGGCCGCAGTGGAGAGGCTCTACGGGGCAGGGGCATAGTAAGGGTGAGGCTTTGGCAGTAGAATGGAGTGAAGAGAAAAATGTCACTTGGAAAGTTGATACCAACGGCCGGGGATGGTCTTCTCCTGTTATATTTAATGATCAAATCTGGTTCACTTCTGCAGAAGAAACTCTTGCGACTGAGGAGGAGGCCAAGGAAAGATTAAAAGAGAATACGGGTAGCCAGCCTCTAACGTTACTGAAGTCATCTCGGTTCTATGCTGTTTGCATAGAAAAAAAATCTGGGGAAATTATTCATAACGTTGAACTCTTTACCGTTGATAAGCCTCAGTGGGTTCATAGGTTCAATAGTTACGCTTCACCAACGCCAATAATAGAATCGGGTAAAGTTTACTGCCATTTTGGTACTTATGGCACGGCATGCGTAGATACAAAAAATGGGAAGGTACTGTGGCGGAACCTTGAATTAAAATGCATGCATGAAAACGGTCCAGGCAGTTGTCCTGTTCTTTATGATGATTCGATGATCTTTCATATGGATGGAAGTGATGTTCAGTATGTAGCGGCTCTTAATAAGGTTGATGGATCCTTAAAATGGAAGACTTCACGAAGTGGTAAGATGCATGCTAATCCACAGCTAAAAAAAGGGTATAGCACGCCAATCATAATTAAACGCAATGGGAAAGAGGAGCTCATTTCTCCAGGCGCCAATTGGTTGTACAGTTATGATCCAAAGACTGGGAAAGAGAATTGGAAGGTAGATTACGAAGTTCTTGGTTTTTCTAATGTCGCAAGACCAGTGAGTGGAAACGGAATGATTTATGTGGCAACTTGTTTTATGCGATCACAGATGCTTGGTATCTCAGCTGGGTCAACGCCTGAGATAGTTTGGAGGTATAAGAAGGGAGTTCCCAACACTCCGTCCCCTTTGTTGTCTAAAGGTTTGTTGTATTTTGTCGGAGATTCAGGAGGGTTGGTGACTTGCCTCGATGCAAAATCAGGTGATTTGGTTTGGAGTGAACGAATCGCAAGTGGTAAATATTGGTCTGCTCCTTTTATTGCAAATGGGAAAATATATTTTCATAGCGAGGAGGGTGTTACTACTGTAATCGAAGATGGTCGTAATTTTAAGATTGTTTCAGAAAATAAAATTAATGGGAAATTGATGTCATCTGCAGCTGTTTCAGATGGAGCAATCTTTCTGCGGAGCGATAAGGCATTGTATAGAATAGAAAACAAATAAGATTTCCCCTATGAACTGGGATTGGATAAGTGATAATTATCGACTCATCCAATGGATAGGTGTTGTATCTGTCTTATTGTTTGTTTTGTCTCTTTTTATTCTGAGATGCGTTATAGTTCGATTGCCGGATGATTATTTTTTGAATGATTCCTCAACTATAAATAAACGCTCAGGAAGCTTAATTGATCTAGCTTGTAGAGTGACTAAAAATCTTTTTGGGTTTTTACTTATAATTTGTGGAATCATTCTATTATTTATTCCCGGGCAGGGGTTAGTGACTATAGTGTTAGGCGTATGGATGATGGATTTGCCTTGGATAATTAAAATTAAGAGAAAATTTGTTTATTCTGGATTGGTAAAGAGGACTTTAAATTGGTTTCGCTCTAAAAATGGCATATCGCTATTTAAGTTCCCTTAGGGCCAGGTCGGTTAATTTAAAAACTTCTAACTAACATAGCAAAAAATTTTAAATTTGGCTTTTCTTTGATCTAAGTTCAAATTATTAAAGATAGTTTAATTATTTTATAAGATATGCTAAATTTAATCGGTTAATCTGATGAGAATAATTAACTAACGCTGCATTATGACAATGCGTTAATTTTGAATTGTTATGTTGTCGATTTATTCAAGAAACAAAGGAAAGTTTTGTGACGGAATGTCACGTAGAGGTTTTTTAAGAGTCGGTGGGCTTTCTCTCGGTGGAGCAACGCTTCCTCAAATTTTATCTGCAGAAAACTCATTGGATCCTTCTAAATCTCGATTGGGACATAAGGCTGTAATAATGATCTTTCTTGCAGGGGGACCTCCGCACCAAGACATGTGGGATATAAAAAGAGATGCGCCTACTAATATTCGAGGTGAATTCAATGCCATAAAAACGAACGTGCCTGGCATTGAGATATGTGAGCTGTTTCCCAAAATTGCAGGAATGGCTGACAAATTTGCTTTCATTCGATCAATTGTTGGAGCTCAGGGAGGACATGATGCGCAACAGTGCTTGACGGGCAGATCACCTCGCAATGCTCCAGCTGGAGGATGGCCTTCCATTGGTTCAGTCATGTCAAGCGTGCAGGGTCCGGCCAGTACTGCAGTGCCTCCATTTGTTGGGCTTTCACCAAAATGCGGGCATGATCAATGGGGCGATCCAGGGCAGTCAGGTTTTTGTGGGCCATCTCATTCTGCCTTTACTCCTAACCGGGGCGGTGGTGCTAGTGATGTTGAGTTGAAAGGCATTTCTTTGGAGCGTTTAGGTGATAGGCAAGGTTTATTGAAGAGCGTGGATTGTTTTCGTAGGGATGTTGATGCTTCTGGTGTGATGGGGAGTCTCGATAATTTTAACAAACAAGCTTACGGAGTCTTAACTTCTAGTAAACTTGCAGAGGCATTTGACCTATCTAAAGAGGATCCTAAACTAGTTGAGAAATATGGTAAAGGGACTGAAAAATTAACAGCTGACGGACCATGGAAGAGGCTCGATCAATTTTTAATGGCCCGCCGATTAGTGGAAGCAGGTGCGCGATGCGTAACGATTGGATTCAGTCGATGGGATTGGCACGGTTCCAATTTTAAGA
>JASLJT010000157.1:0-2861 GCA_030747955.1 Verrucomicrobiales bacterium
TTTCGATTGGGTTTATCTGGAGCGCAGGGAAGGTTCGGTGTTTCTCCCGACTTGAGTTGTTTTGGTAAGGTGATCGGAGGTGGTTTGCCAGTTGGGGCTTTTGGTGGGCGCGCTGATATTATGGATTGTCTTGCTCCTGATGGTTCAGTGTATCAAGCAGGGACGTTGAGCGGAAATCCGTTAGCTATGTCAGCTGGAATTGCTGTATTGGAGGCTCTTTTTGATGGAGTCGTATATGGCAGGATTGAAGCTCTAGGCAAGATGTTATCAGATGGTTTGCTGGATGCGGCTAAATTATCGGGTATTCCAGTCCAATTGCATAATATTGGTTCTATGTCTTGTTGTTATTTTACTGAAAATCCAGTTTATAACATGGCTGATGCTATGAAGAGTGACCGGGAAAAGTTCGCAAAATATTTTCATGGAATGCTTCAGTCAGGAGTTTATTTGGCTCCTTCTCAATTTGAAACTGGATTTATTTCTGCTGCCCATGATGAGGAGACTATTGAAAAAACTGTTGATGCTGCTTTAAGGGTTATGAGGACTCTGTGATTCATGCGTGTTTTAGCTATAGATCATGGTACGGTTCGGATGGGTGTCGCAATAAGCGATGAGTTGAAAATGATTGCTCAACCTTTGGAGTTTATTCCTGCTGAACCGTTTTCTGGATTTCTTGAACGCTTAAAAGTGTTGCTCAGTGAGTATGAGGTGGAACTTTTACTCTTGGGAATGCCTAGAAATATGGATGGCAGTTATGGGGATGCATCGATAAAGGTTCGTGAATTTGAAGCTATATTAAAAAAAAGTATTACAGTTCCAATAAAGACATTTGATGAAAGGCTAACATCTGTACAAGCTAATAGAGTCTTAACGCAAGGCAGGGCAAAGAAAAAAAAGAAACGCCAGAAAGTGGATGCTATGGCGGCAGCTATTTTGCTGCAAAGCTATTTAGATAGCTTGGCTTGATCACAATGGATACCGTAAAACTGAAATTATCTATTGCTTACGATGGCACTTACTACAAGGGATGGCAGGTTCAGAAAAGTGGGATTACAGTCCAGCAGAAAATAGAGGAAGCGTTACATCGTTTGTTCCCGACTGTTGGTAGGGTTCATAGTTCTAGTCGAACGGATACTGGAGTGCATGCAAGAGGTATGGTTGCTCATGTTGAGATACATAAGGATGAGTATCGAATTGAAGAACGTAAATTGTTATTAGCGTTGAATTCTTTTCTTCCGGATGATGTTAGTATAACTGAAATTAAACGAGTATCTGGGAAATTCCACGCTAGATTTGATGCTGTTGGGAAACAATATAGATATGATATATGGAATCATCCGGTTATGAATCCTTTAATGAGGAAAACTGCATGGCATGTTCCTCGTGAGTTAGATTTTTCAATAATGCAACAGGGGGCTAAATATTTCATTGGCGAACATGATTTTCGTGCATTCGCCGTAAAACGTGAATATGAAATGCGGTCAACTATCCGAGTTGTGACCAATTGTAAATGCTATAAGAAAGGTCCAATGCTTACAGTTGTTATTGAGGGTAATGGTTTTCTTTACAAGATGTGTAGAGGTATTGTTGGGACACTTGTTGAGGTTGGATCAGGTAAGTTAAAGCCATTGGACGTCCGTGCAATTTTGAGTTCATGTGATCGTTCTAAAGCGGGGATGACAGCTCCGGCACATGGTTTGATTCTGTGGAAAGTTATGTACGGCAAAAAGAAAGTCGGGTGATGAGTGATTCCGGCTGTCAATTAAACGTGGTCTTGGTTGAGCCTGAAATTCCGCCAAATACTGGTAATGTTGCTCGTCTTTGTGCTGCTACCAAATCGAGGTTGCATTTAATTGAGCCGTTTGGGTTTGAGCTTACAGATAAACAGTTGAAAAGGGCTGGAATGGATTATTGGAAACATGTTAATTGGTGTCAGTGGAAAAGTTGGAGCGCCTTTATTAAGAATGTTAATCCATCAGGTAGGGTTTGGTTTATAGAGTCTGGAGGAGGGGTTAGATACTCTGATGCAACATTTTCTAAGGGTGATTATTTAGTATTTGGAAGAGAGACTCTTGGGCTGCCTGAAGAGCTTTATATTGAAGCAAAAAATAATTGGTTGAGTATCCCGATGTTCAACAGCGATGCTCGATCGCTGAACCTCTCAAATTGTGTGTCTCTAGTGCTATATGAAGCTTTGCGCCAGTTGAATTTTGATGGTGAATTATAATTACTTGTCCAGTTAATGAGTTTTGGTGCTGGTGTCACTTGCTTCTAGACTATAGTAATTACCGGTCTTGGCGGGAAATATCGTCTATTGATGAAGAAATTAGTGGAAATATATGACACGACACTGCGTGATGGTACTCAAGGTGAAGGTGTAAGCTTTTCTGTTGCAGATAAATTACGTGTTGCAGAGAAGCTTGATGCATTTGGTGTTCACTATATTGAAGGTGGTTGGCCTGGAAGTAATCCTAAGGATATAGAGTTTTTTAAGGAGGCCGCCAAGCGCAAGTGGAAGAGTTCACAGATTGCTGCCTTTGGTTCAACACGACGAAAGAAAATTGCAGTGCAAGATGATCCTCAGGTAAAGCTACTGATTGATGCTAAGACGCCAGTGGTAACTATTTTTGGAAAGACTTGGCTGCTTCATGTGAAAGAAGTATTACGTACAACCCCCAAGGAAAACATCGCGATGATTGCTGATACTATTGCTTATCTAAAGAATAATGGGCGCAAGGTAATTTATGATGCAGAGCATGCCTTGGATGGTTACAAGGACGACCCTGAATATGCAATGGCTACTTGGAAGGCAGCTGAAGAAGCAGGTGCAGATTTTGTTGTTTTGTGTGATACTAACGGTG
>JASLJT010000158.1:0-11264 GCA_030747955.1 Verrucomicrobiales bacterium
ACTCCTTCAGCTGCCGTGTTAACGTTTATTTTATTACATTCATCATCGGTCCAGAAAGCGACTCTGGAAACGATTGGATTATTAGCTGTGGGCTGGCTAATTCCTGAGTTAGGGATGAATTTGTTCGATTTATCCAAGTAACCCATGGTCCCATCTTCGAGGACATATAACCATTGTACAGGCATGGGGAGCCTCTGTGACTTCGGGTCACTTCCGGGTAACTGGACTCCAGGGATCTGAGTTCCTGTTGAAGTCTTTTGTGCGTAGTTAAAGCCCTCTACATTGTCACGGTTCGTGTTGTTGGAGCTTCGACGTGCCCTAGGATCAACGATAGGAAAGTACAGCTCATCTTCTCTCTCTGAGTACAGCGGAGAATTTAAATCAACGTAATGTGCGGGTCTTTTGTCCCAGTCTTCAACGACATCATCGACGAGGTTATATTCACTCTGTTCTTCCATTCTCTCGGAGGAGTAGAGCTTGAATTTTTTGGCGGCAAGCGAGTCATAGTCTGTTCCTTTGTTTGAGAATGTAGTTATGGCACCTGGTTGAGAGACCCAAGTGTATCGTTTCCCTTCCTGAGTCTGTTCAGCGGTCGCTTTTCTTATTTGGGCCATGACCATATTGGTCACGACATCGGTCAATTGCCTGGTCCTGAGACTGGACCCGTAATAGTTTGAAGAGTCCAATTCCTTTTCGGCAGCTGAAAAGAATCCCCAGATCAAAAGGGTCATCAGCATGAGTACTGAAAGGACAGTGACAATGGCAATTCCGCTTTCCTTTTCTCTTGGCTTCTTAAGAGCAGGTCCTTTGTCGGGATGGGTTTTGCTTTTTTTGGAATGATTAGATTGTCGGGTCGACGTTTTCATGGCTTCAATGAGTTAGGCAGAGCGAAAATGCTTTGTCTTAGTTTGGTGTGGAAATATTTTAGATTAAATTAATTATCCGAGTATAAAAAGAGTTCAATTGGCGTTTTTAGCTGCTCATATTATACCGATTTGATCGTTGTGAAATTAGGTTTTAGTGTAAAGGGATAGGGGCGGCTTATTTTATTTCTTTGAATTTACAATTGATATACAAGAGCGTCAATGCGGTTTTAAGGATATACTGTAAATTAAGGGAAATTTATAGAAATTATGATAATTCTAAAGAGTCGAACGCAAATCATTGTAGCGGTCTTTTACTGTATCACTAATTACCTTTTGATCCTCCTCTGACAATTTCTCTATAGGATATTTAAATTCGGTGTTGTCTGAGCGTTGAAAATTACCTATCCCTTCAATCACTGATGCTAGGGCAGCAACTAACTGATTTCCTCCTGCATTTGTCCAGGTCCTTTCTTTTACGAGTAGCTGAGCTTCAACTTTTTTGAGGCTTAATTTAGGCATTTCTTGTCCGTTATGTTTGATCCTTTGACCCGTGTCCCAGGCAATATATTCCACGTGCTGATTGAATGGCTTTTTGCCTGCGCCTTCGATCATGACGGGTCCGCTTATGAATATTGCGCTTCCTTTAAGTTTTTTTGGCGGTAATGGGACACCGTCCCTATCAAGTTTAATATCCAGTGCTGTGACTGATGATATTACTATGAGGCCGTCATCGGACTGATCATTGGAAACGGTTCCGTTTACCCAGCGCTTTAGGGGAGTCCCTTGGATGATCGACTGTTGGATTGCTATTTCAGTTTCTGATGCATTCGCTTTGACGACTGAGAGGCTAGTTGAGCCATTTGAATTTCTAATCTTATCTAATCTTTTTTGCAGATTTTCTGCTTTTGCTCGGAGCCTTGAGCTAAGGAAACGCACTGGAATCGTAATGGTTTTATTGTCAGTGGTCCTGAGACTGGCTTTATCATCTTTGACTTCGACTATCTCAACTATTTGATATGACTTTCCTTTATAACTTAATCTTTCAGGCCGTTGAGCGGGACTCATCGTGATGCAGAAAAAAAGTGTAGCAGATAGAATGATGGAAAATCTCATAATGAGCACGTGGTTTATATGATTAGATTTAGCAGATTTTAATTAGAATTTATTAATAAAAGTCTTCTTTGTTTATTATTATGCTAATTTTTTGCTTCAGTGAAGCGGAATCGATTCTGAAGATCTTGCGTCTTAGCCTGTTAGTGTCATTATTTAAGTAGTTAGTGTCGATAATAAATGATCGACTCAATGAACCCCACCACACATGACATCATGAAATTCCTCCTCAAGAACTTTCTCTCAGTTGTTTTTTTGCTTAGTGCGATAATCTATTCGTTTGCGGAAGATGAGATCCCGTTAGTTCTTGAAGGCGCGGTATGGAAGTACCTTGATGATGGGAATGATCTTGGAACGGATTGGAGGGAAAGCGACTATGATGATTCATCATGGGAGAGCGGTGCGGCGGGTCTGGGCTTTGGAAACAAAGGAATTGTGACGACCTTGGACAGGGGTCCGAGCAGTGCAAGGAATGTTACCTTTTATTTCCGTAAAGAGTTTAACGTTACCTCTGCCGAATTAAATTCCTTGGAAGGTGATGATCCTTTTTATCAGATCCTCCTCGGCATTCAACGAGATGATGGTGCTGTGATTTATATTAACGGTGAGGAGCTTCACCGCGAGAACATGCCCGCGGGTGATATTAAGTGGAGTACTCTTGCCTCTAGTTCTGCTGGAGGAACTTCCGAGACAAGGTTTTATGAATCTTCGCCCGAAGGTACCGGTAAGCTTGTCGCGGGCCGTAACGTGGTTGCGGTTGAAGTTCATCAGTCCTCCCCAGGCAGTTCAGATGCAGGATTTAACATATGGATGAGCGCTTTCAACGTTGCGCCCGGGTATGGTATGTTTCACCCTCCTCAGTCCATTAGATTTGAAGATGCCGGTGAAGGCACATCATTCTTCACTCCGAACTTCAATGATAACGATGATCTTGGTTGGGCGAGCCGTGACAGGAACGGAATCGGTGGTGGACTCATTGGGGGAGTTTCGGACTTTGACTGGATGACGGGATTACCGTTAGCGGATACAGGAATCGGATTTGCTGAGGGTCGGTGCTTTGCTATTTCAAATGATCACCATGAGCTCTATTCTCAGGTACCGGGTGATGAAACATTAAAGTATCGGATCGATCTTCGTAATTATAAGGACGTTGTTGTCTCTTTTGATGTTCGTACGTACGATGGAGGCTGGCCAGAAGCGGGCCTCAGGGCCGGTAACGGGTTCGAAGCCAATCAAGACTATATTAAGTTCAATAGTTTGACTAGTATCGATGGCGATAAGTACACTAAGAAGCAGGAACTTAACATCACTGGAGGCGGTGGAGCTGCAGAAAAAGTCACTGAAATGCTTGTCGCTGAAGATCAGGTCAAGAAGGCCCTGGTTCCGACAGAGGACATTGGTTATGATTGGGTTCAGCTGAATTATGATGATTCAGCATGGACGGACGTTGAAAAGACAAACGAGGACGGGACCGTAGTGAGGGGAGGAATAGGCTTTGCCCGTTCTGGGACCCGAGTCGATCCATTTGACCCCTTCATAGCACTTGATCTTGAAGAGCAAATGTATCGGTTAACTGCTTCTGTTTTCTTGAGGATCCCCTTCGAGGTTAAAGATAAGAGTCAGTTCAAGTCTCTAGTGTTAGGGGTGCGGACCGATGACGGATTCGTTGCCTGGTTGAATGGGGAAAAGGTCCAGGTATTTAAAGGGCCCGAAGAACCTCAGTGGGACTCAGAGGCGACGGCCAGTAACAGTGATTCGATCGCTCAAACTATTAAGGATTATTCATTGAACGAGTACCTGGACAAGCTCATCATTGGGCAGAACATATTGGCCATACAGGCCCTAAATAAAGGTAAGAGCGGATCCGATTTCTTATTCTCTTGTCAGCTCGAGGGCGTCACTGATCAGCTCGCGCCCCGGAACAATCCTCCAAAAACTTTAAATGATCTTAACCGTGGGATTAATGGTTCATTCTACCGTTACTTTTTTCCGGTCTCTGATGATGCTAATAGTTATACGTTTTCCTATGAGGCCAAGTGCAATGAGGATACGGAATCTATTTTCTTTGATAATTTTGAGATTGATGGGACGCCGCTCACTGTTGATTCGTATCCATCTTGGATCAAGTTAGAGACTTCTTATCAGCTAGATGAGAAGGGGCTGCGGTTCGAAGATCCTGACGGTGACGGAATATCAAATTTCTTGGAGTATGCTTTTGGAGGAGATCCGGAAGTCCCGACTACTCAGAGTGAACTTGGAATGCCCTTGATGCCTCAAGCGAGGCTCGTTGAAGAGGCTGGGTTGAGATGGTTCGAGCTGAGTTGGCGTCAAGCCAATGATGCTACTTCAGGAACCTTAGTCAGCCCCATTGGAGGGTTTGTCGTTAGGGACATTAAATATATTCCTCAGATTTCTTTTAATTGTGAGACTTGGGGTGATGCTACCGGAGCGGACACCTTCAGGCAGATAGGGGACCCAGAAATCAATGGTGATGGAACGGTCACTATTACGGCTCGCTATCTTAACCCCATTGATACTAGGGAGGTAGCCTTTGGGCGCGTGAAGATCGAGGGCTACAAGGTTATTTTGCGGTAATTGTGAATTAATAATAACTCTCAACAGTAGAAATGGATAGAAGCGTTCGTCACTTATTATACACTTCAATTAATTTCCTTGCGTATATGCATTGTAAATCCTACGGTGGGTGAACAAATCGCTAAATTGACGTTTCTTATGTCAAAAACTCCTAAACCCCGAAGAATTTCAATAATTAGCATCAAAAAGTGCCATGAAATTATCAGTGCATAAATCTTTGCAGAATTCCCGATCCAAGAAGGGTGCATTTACTTTGGTAGAGACGGTCCTAGCTATAGGTATTGTCTCGACGGTGATGATAGCGCTCATGGGTTTGATTCCTCTGGGTATGAAGATGATGAAAGAGGCCGGGGTAAATACTGTAGGAGCAAGGATCGCTAATAAATTATTAGGTGAGGTTCAGTTATCTGAGTTTGACGACATTCAGCAATATAACGGAAAGATTTATTGGTTCGATGATATGGGAACGCAACTCAAGAAAGCTGAAGAAGAATCAAAGTTAAGGAGGATTTATACTGCGAAAGTTGAAGTTGATGAAGAGGCTCCTCAGATTCCCGGGGCCCAGGCAAATAAGTTCCTGAAGAGAGTTGTGGTGAAGGTTTCAAATGTTTTGGGTGATGAGCCAGACTTTAAAGATCCGAACCCGGACTCTGGAGCCAATCAGAAGCGCATGAAAAAAGATTATAGATCGTATTGGACTTTTATCATCGACACTGAAAAGGATGATTAAATCTAAGAATACATAAAAAATTAAAGAGATAAGAAGATCATTAAAATCAAGTCATGAATATTTCAAAGAAGAGAAACCTGATACCTAACCGAGCATTCACTCTGCTAGAGTTAATGGTTTCGATGGTTGTTCTGTCTCTTATAATGTTGCTCGTTTTTAGAATGCTTGATTCTACAACGAGAACATGGTCAAACGCTCAGGCCAGAGTTTCCACTTTTAAAGAAGCTCGGGTTGCGTTTGAGGGGATGACTCGACGGATAAGCCAGGCGATGTTGAATACTTACTTCGATTACCAGTATCCTGGAAATAATCAAAACCAAAGGCCCAGAGGATATGAGAGGAAGTCTGACCTTCACTTTATTAGTGGAAAAGGAGAAGATTTGTTGGCGGCAGGTAAATTCCCAACTCATTGCGTCTTCTTTCAGGCTCCCCTTAGCTTTTCCGTGGATCCGAATAATAAGTCATTTGGTAGCTTGCTTAATAGTTGGGGCTATTACATTGAGCGCAATACGGACAGGGATCAAATTCCTGATTTTTTTCCTTCAGGAACATTAAAGGATAGAGAGCGGTATCGTTTGATGGAGTTCAGGCCTCCCACTGAAAATCTGAAAGTCTACGCTAGTGATCTGAAAACGCGATACAACACGGACTGGTTTAAGGAAGATGTTCTGAATGATGAGGCTACCGAAGGTGGTAAGCCTTTTTCTATGCCAATTGCGGAAAATATAATTGCTTTGATCATTGAGCCGAAGAACTCCAATGCCATTGAAACAGCAAACACATTGGCTCCTGAGTATGAGTATGATAGTCGGAGATATCAGAAGAAAAGAAACCAGAAGGATCCTACTAAGCACCAGTTACCTCCTCTAATTGAGGTTACTATGGTGGCGATGGATGAGGGGTCTGCGAAGAAAATAGAACAAGTTTACGGGACCCTGCCAAGTGATTTGGTTCCTCCTACCCTTTTCCAAGAAGTTAGTGACTATGACGAGGACTTGAAAGAGCTTCAAGAGAAATTAGATGCTTTCAGACCACGTATTTCTTACCGAGTGTTTCATGAAACTGTAGGCATAAGAGCTTCTAAGTTTAGTGATTCTGATTTGCAAAAGTAATTGTATATTTATAACTGCCCATGAAAAGCGTTCAAACAAAGAACCAAGGATTTACTCTCATTGAGGTGCTGGTAGTCCTTATGATCATTGCTGTGATCACGGCTTTCACAATACCAGCAATGGGTCCTGCTCTGAAAGGGTCCAAGCTTAGGCAAGCGGCCGATGAGTTGGAGGCACTCTTGGCAGGATCACATCAATTGTCCATCACGGAAAATACCCCAGTCGAAATTAGGTTCTTCAAGTACGAGGACCCTGAATCTCCAGGAAGCGCTAAGATGTTTCGAAGTTATCAGTCAGCACAGATAATAACTAATCCTCAGGATCACAAACAGGACCGGTACGATTTAGGAGAAGTGAAGATGCTCCCTGCAGCATTCGTGATTGCTGAAAAATCATACAGTAGTTTGGTAGAGAGTGAATTTCTTAGGAGAGATGAAATGGAAATACCGCGGAGTAAATCAGCAGAGTATGTTGCTTTTGAATTTAGACCGGACGGCTCAACTAATCTGGCCACAGTGGATGAGAAGCATTGGACGCTTACGATTATGAGAGAAACGGACATAGAATCGACTCTCGATGTATCAACAGAATTCATAACGTTGACATTAAATCCATTTAATGGCCGCATTCGTCGGCTTCAGGCTGAATAAATTTCCAAATTTCATATTTGGTTTTGAGGAATTTACTCGTTTAAAATCGGTTTAGGATTTGAATGAGAAATAGCCACTGTTTTTGGCTATAGGAATCTTTTAAAGAAATCTATTCAAATACCCTATTTTTCTGGGTTCTACTGCAAATTTTGGTCGAAAAATCCCAAAATTTGCTAAAATCATTATTTTTATTCGATTTACCATAAAATTGACGTTGACCAAATAAGTGCATAGGGGCAGATTGGGGCGCATTGGGGCAAAAAGGAGCCTCAATGCAATACGTTTTGGTTAACCCTAAAGAAAGTAATGATATTCGGCTATTTGCCGGAACCGTGCAGCATACGCTGGACGATAATCATCGCGTGACCGTTCCGGCTCGGTGGCGCTTTGAAGGGCTTTCGGAGTTGTTTGCCGTTCCTGATCCGAGGCAGCCATTTCTGATTCTTTTGCCAGATAGTGAATTAAAGAAAATCGCTAATGATTTAGAAACAGCAGAAGACGTTGAGCCTTTGGTCCGACGTCAATTTGTCAGGCAGTTATTTTCAAGAGCCACCCCGTGTCCCCTCGATAGACAAGGACGGCTCGTGCTCCCGTATGAGATATGCTCAGGGCTAGGTCTGAGAGGTGAGGTCATGCTAGCCGGAGGCGGCTCTCGCATTGAGGTCTGGAGGCCAGAGAATTGGTATGAGAATCAGACCAAAGAAGAAAATTCATTTGCCAACATCGCAGATCGCGTTGGCCTCTAGCATCAATTATTACCCCCCCAAAAAAACAAAAATTAGGAACCTCAAAATTGAATATAAGTCATTGTTAAATCACAAACTACATAATCAAGAAAATGAGGAAACTCATACCGAGGTTTCTATACAACAGAAGATATTGTCCGGCCAGTCCAGGAGGTCAGGATGCTCTCTACCACTTGAACGATTGGCCTTCAGATGACTGTCATAACAAGCCCAACGTGGCAGGTTTTAGGCAGGGTTTTTCGCCGGGAGCATTGCCTCCGGATGAGAACTCGCGTTTTAAGCGCAGCAGATCAGAAGGGGCAGATTATCACGAATCTGTTCTCCTAGATGAAGCGACTCATTATTTAGCGCCTGAGCCTGGCAAGCTATTCTTAGATGCCACTTTAGGAGGTGGAGGTCACTCAGAGCAGCTATTGAGTAAGGGAGCAAAAGTTATTGGACTGGATCAGGACCCTGCCGCCCTTTCTTTTGCTCGTGCTCGTTTAAGTCATTATGATGATAAGTTCGGAGCGATTCAGGGAAATTTCCGTGACTTTGGTGAAATTCTTTCAACTATAGGCATTAGTGGATTAGATGGACTCCTTCTTGATTTAGGTATTTCTTCTCATCAGGTCGATGATGCTGATCGGGGCTTTTCTTTTAATAAGCCAGGTCCGTTAGACATGAGGATGGATCCGGACGCGGAAGTGACTGCGGCGGAGCTGATAAATAATTGCCCCGAAGAAGAACTTGCTCGTGTTTTTTATGAGTACGGAGAGGAAAGAGCCTCCCGTCGGATCGCATCTGCTATCATTGAGCGTCGCAAAGATAAGTTTTTTGAATGTACTACCGACCTTGCGGGCCTCGTTGAATCTATTTTGCCGAGAAGAGGAAAAAAACATCCAGCGACAAGAGTTTTTCAGGCCTTAAGGATAGCAGTAAATAATGAACTTAGAGTACTCGAAGAAGCGTTAGCCGAGATCCCTCAATGGTTACGACCTGGTGGACGACTAGTAGTGATTTCTTTTCATTCGTTAGAAGATCGGATTGTGAAGTCGTATCTAAAACGATGCAGTAAATCTAAAGTTGATCGGCCCGAGTGGCCAGAGCCAAGATCTAATCCGGATTACTGTTTTAAATTAGTCATGCAGAAAGGACTCATTCCTTCAAAGGATGAGGTAAAAATTAATCCAAGGGCCCGAAGTGCTCGACTCCGGGTGGCAGAGAGATTGCCGATAGAGGTTCAGCCCTAATTAATGAAATGAACGAGAGACGCAAAAAGTATCAACGAAGACTCAAGGTTGGATCGTTGTGTTCTCTGATCATTATAGGATTCATAGTGGCCGGAACCGCTTGTGCGTTCGTGATGATAAAAAATGCTCACGTCGAACGCAGTGATCTGCGGCGTGCTCTTTTGAGCGAAATAAAGCTTCAGGAAAAGAAAGTGCAGACAGTGGGACTGAGGGTCGAAACGCTGCGAGATAGGAGAGCTCTATCAAATGCTCTTAAGGATTATAACAGTAAACTTATTCCTATAACTAACAGTCATATAATTAGGGTTAAAAAAGCACAATCATCAACTTCGGCAGCAGTGAAAGTTAACGCTGATACAGAAATTACATTTATTGATATAGACAGACCAAGTGGATAGTAATTCACTACATAAGCGCAGTTTTTGTGTTACTTTGATTCTCGTCATCGCATTCAGTGTGCTGTCGATAAGAATCGTATACATCCAGATCGTTGGGCATGAGCGATTTTCAGAAATTGCTAAGGCCGAGAGGATGGCTAAAACAGTTTTACCGGCATCTCGTGGTCAAATTTATGATAGGAACGGTGAATCGTTAGTGCAAAATCAGCACGTTCGAGATGTTATTGCTGATAGGTATCATCTAGAAGATATCCATGTGTGTCGACGAGCAGTAGCAGCTTCTGAGGATCTTAGTGTGAGGGAAATATCTCAACGCTACAATTCAAAGGAAGTGAGGGAGCGTTTCATTAATCTTGCTGAAAGTCTGTTAAATCAAACGCTAGGCATTAAGCAGGGTGTCCTTCAGGAAATAGTTAATAATAATGACGGAAGGGACCGTGTTGTTATTTTTCGATCACTAGATTTTATTCACGCAGAAAAGGTCAAAGAGTTGATGCGAGAACGCAAGATCGGAGGCTTTCGGTTCGAGGATTCGATGCGTAGATATTATCCAAAAACCGGAAGGTTAGTTCAAGTCCTTGGATACACCGATGCAAAAAACGTTGGGAGGGAAGGCATTGAGAGTACTCTGAATCCTCAATTAGCGGGGGTACCAGGATATAGGCTCGTTGAGCGGACTCGTCGCTCAAGTGAAGTGCTTTCGGAATACAGTAAAGAAGTGCAGCCAATTAATGGATCTAATGTGGAATTAACGATAGACATGGGGCTTCAGAATATAGTTGAACAACAGCTAGAGCTTGCCGTTCGCGAATATGACCCAGAGAAAATTATGGCCGTTTTTATGGATCCAGGAACTGGAGAAATATTGTCGATGGCTAGTAGGCCGCAATTTAATCAATTTACTCGGGAAGGAGTCAGAAAGATTCACCCAGTCGCTGACCGTTATGAGCCGGGATCAACGTTCAAAATAGTTTCCCTTTCTGCAGCTTTCGATAGGGGGCTCATAACACCAGATTCAAACTTTTTCTGTTACAATGGACGCTATCGAGAACCAGGTGTCACATTAAGGGATCACCGTGCATACGGATATTTGAGCGCCGAAGAGATTCTTGCTAAGTCCAGTAATATAGGAGTTTATATGCTGGCAAAGAAAATTGGGCGGCACACATTTCATAGTTATATTAAAGATTTCGGATTCACAAGGAGGACCGGAGTGGAGCTTACTGCCGAGTCTTCGGGAACGGTCACTCGGCCAGATTCAAAGGGGTGGAGTAAGACTTCATTGTCACGAATAGCGATGGGATATGAAGTTGATGTTACGGCACTTCAAATGGTCAATGCTCTTTGTGTTATTGCAAATGGAGGGACTCTATACCAGCCCCAGATCATTCAGAGAATTACCTCCCAAGATGGATTAACCATATACAGGTTCCAATCCAAAAAGATTCGTAGAGTCATTCACGAAGGTGCTGCAAATAAAGTGAGGGATGCCTTAATGGCAGTTGTATCAAAAGGAGGCACAGGTACAAAGGCTCAGGTAGACGGGTTTCATGTTGCCGGAAAGACTGGCACAGCATATAAGCCTAAGGATCCACGCAATGAAGGTTACCACAAAGGACGTTATGTGGTTTCTTTTATGGGATTTCTTCCTGCAGAAAACCCGCGTTTGGCAGGAATTATTGTTGTGGATGATCCGCAAAATGAGGGTTCTCGATATGGAGGAACAGTAGCAGCGCCAATTTTTTCGAAGATTGCAGCTGCGGCAATGCCCTACTTGGGAATTGATCCTAGGAAAGCGACGAGATCATTGGGCCCCTCTTCGGGG
>JASLJT010000159.1:0-2534 GCA_030747955.1 Verrucomicrobiales bacterium
CCTGATAATAGACCGACCGACGGGATTGACCTTAGCTCAGCAATCGAAGGAAAAACAAAAATACGCCAAAATGCTCTAGGATTTCAAAGTGGCTCAATGGCATCTTTTGTCACGCACCGTTACAAGCTCATATCCAGAAAAGAAAAGAAAAATGATAAGGGCAGTGACCGTTACGAATTATACGACCTGCTTAAAGATCCCCATGAAAAAAATAATATAGCTCCCATAAATAAGAACACGGTCAAGGAACTTAGCATCAGGCTTAGGGACTGGATCAGGTCCTGCGCTGAAAGTGACAAAGGAAAAGATTACAAAAATAAATCACAAAAGACTCGATCAAAGAGACCATGAAGATACGACATCTCATTCTATTAGCTCCATTCCTGATAATTTCAGAACCAGCTAATTGCGACGAAAACGGAAGAGCCTACCAGATCCGCTTGGACAAGGAAGGTTGGGGAAACGGTTCGCCCAATGACATTGAAGCTGTACTATATTCTGCCTGCGACTCAATTCATGAACACTTTGCCCCACTCAAAGAAAATGAACCCATCAGAGTCAGCCGTGACAAGAGTGGCCCCATCACATTATTTCAAAGAAATCTTCGAGGAGAGATCATTGTTAAAATTAATACCGGAGACCGTTACTGGTGCCAGTATTCTTATCAAATAGCTCATGAATTCTGTCACATTCTTTGTCGTTTCCGTAATGGAAGTAGAAGAAATCTATGGTTCGAAGAATCACTATGCGAGATGGCTTCAATGTTCGCCCTCCGATCAATGGCAAAGACATGGAAAACATCCCCTCCTTATCCAAACTGGAAATCTTATTCCTCCTTAATTCAAGATTACGTAAAGGATCTTGAAACTAAACATGCGCTCCCTGAAGGACTTTCTCTGGCAGATTATTACTCCATGCATTCAGGAAAATTTGAAAAAGATGCAGTTAATCGTCCAATGAACGGCAAAATTGCAGGGGCCCTTCTAATCGCATTTGAAACGAACCCAGAGCATTGGCCTTCCATCCTATATATAAACAAAGGAAAAGCGAAAGAAGACATCCCTTTTCCGGAATACCTTAAAAACTGGCTAAATCAAGCACCCAAAAAACACCAAATTTTCATTCATTCATTGGCTCGCCAGTTCGGAATCTCACTATAAGAAAAAAATCTCTTCCATCCGGCGTGAGGCCGTATAAAATCCCAAACCCAAACACAAATAATCAATTCAATATGGCAACTAAAGTAGGTATCATAGGAGCTGGCGGAATGGTCAGTTATCATATTCAGGGATTCAAGCAGGCCGGAGCTGAAATAATAGCCATCGCTGACCTCAACGAAGAAGCCGCCAAACAAACGGCAGAGGAAAACGAAATTCCTAATGTGTTTAGTGATGTAACAGAAATGTTGGCACTCGAAGAAGTCGACGCAGTCAGCATCATCGTTCCAAACAAATTTCATGCACCACTAGCTATCCAGTCATTAAAAGCAGGTAAGCACGTTTTTTGCGAGAAACCTCCCGCTCTTAATGCTCCGGAAGTAAATGAGATGATCAGTGCCGCAAATGAAGCAGGTAAGAAACTCATGTTCAATTTTAATAACCGCGCAAGGCCCGAATCCTACGCGATCATGGAAAAAATTAATGCCGGCGAAATTGGAACCATTAATTCCGCTCAAGCCAAGTGGTGCAGAAGGACGGGAATCCCAGGTTTTGGAGGATGGTTCACCACAAAGGCACTGTCCGGAGGAGGCCCCCTCATCGATCTGCTTCACATGCTTGATCTGGCAATGTACTTCATGGGCTACCCAAAACCCTCTCACGTCATGGCTCAGACCTTTAATGATTTTATTACCGACAAAAACTTTAAGGGACCGTGGGGACTCCCAGACAATGATGAAGGAACTACAGACGTTGAGGCCGCTTCACACGGTTTCGTAAGGTTTGAGACCGGGCAAGTGTGCAGCTTCCAAATCAGTTGGGCAGAAATGATAAAAAGGGAAGAAGTTTCCGTTGTATTCCAAGGAACGAAGTCCGGCGGTAAAGTTGAACGTCTTTTCGGTGAGGACGGACTCGACGAAACGGCCATTGATTCATGTGAGATATATTCTCAGAACGGCGCCGAGAGAGTCGACTCCAGTATAGAGGTTGAAGAGTGCGAAGACATGGGCCGAATCAGGTCAGCGTCCAATTTCATTCTTACCATTGAGGGAAAAGAGGAACCACTAAATACCCCGGATCAGGCACTAATTTTAATGCAAATCATTGATGCAGCTTATGAGTCAGCAGAGACTGGAGCACCTGTATCATGTTAATAGTAAATCACACAATTTAATAACCCTTATCATTATCATTTAGCAGAAAAGAAAAAGTATGAACCGTAAATTACGCATGGGAATGGTCGGTGGAGGCCGAGGCGCATTCATTGGAGCCGTTCACAGAATGGCTGCCAATCTTGATGGAAAAATTGAACTGGTCGCAGGAGCATTCTCCTCCTCACCAGAAAAGTCTAAACTTTCAGGAGAGGATTTCTTCCTA
>JASLJT010000160.1:0-1863 GCA_030747955.1 Verrucomicrobiales bacterium
TGTAAAGGAATATGCCAGAAATAATCCACACAGAATGGGTGAATGGTCAGCTGATTCCAAGACCGAAGTAGCCTCAATGGCGGCGGATGACTTTTGTTCGAATGAAAAGTCAATCACTGTTAAAGATTCTACAGATTACAGTATTGTTTTTGTTGGTGATGATGGTGAATCAAGTGTCCTTAAGGGACCTGCGCCCCTTTTAACTGGGGAAGTCATTGATGCAACGCGGATGAAGAAAGATGCGTTAGTCAATTTTTTATCTGAGCAAATAACTGCAGCTAAAGATAAGGGGGTCCTGTTTTCATTGCATATGAAAGCGACGATGATGAAAGTATCTGACCCTATTATTTTTGGTCATTGTGTTCGGGTTTTCTTTAAAGATTTAATAGAAAATTTTGGAACTGAATTTGATGATCTTGGCGTTGATTTTAATAACGGATTCGGTGACTTGATTGGAAAAATTCAACAATTGCCACCCGAAAAGAAATCCCTGATAGAGAATTGTATTTCAGATTGTTATGAGAAGGGACCAGATTTGGCGATGGTAAATTCTGATAAGGGTATTACTAATCTTCATGTGCCTAGCGATGTAATTATAGATGCATCAATGCCTGCAATGATAAGAGAGTCAGGAAAAATGTGGAACAGTGCAGGTGAGACACAGGATACTTTAGCAGTAATTCCTGACAGTAGTTATGCTTCAGTTTATCAGACTACCATTGATTTCTGCAAAGAGAATGGTGCCTTTGATCCTACCACAATGGGAACAGTTTCGAATGTTGGGCTCATGGCTCAAAAGGCTGAGGAGTATGGATCTCATGACAAGACTTTTCAATCACCCGGCAATGGTGCGATCCGTGTCATTGATGCTGAAGGTAATACCCTAATCGAACATTCAGTTTCTGGTGGAGATATATGGAGAATGTGTCAGACGAAGGATGACTCAATAAAGGATTGGGTTAAGCTTGCCGTTAACCGTGCCCGTGCCACTGGTGTTCCTGCGGTGTTCTGGTTAAATCATCAAAGATCTCATGATGCTGAACTGATTAAAAAAGTGGAATATTACCTAAAAGATCATGACACTAATGGATTAGATATTCAGATTCTAGAACCTGCAAAGGCAACACTACTGTCTCTTGAGCGTATCAAGGAAGGTCAGGATACAATTTCTGTAACAGGTAACGTATTGAGGGATTATCTCACTGATCTCTTTCCAATCCTTGAGCTTGGAACTAGTGCAAAGATGCTATCAATAGTTCCGCTAATGAATGGTGGCGGATTATTTGAAACGGGTGCGGGAGGGTCTGCTCCTAAGCACGTACAACAATTCGAGCAGGAAAATCATCTTAGATGGGATTCATTAGGTGAGTTTTTGGCGATGGCAGTTTCGCTAGAACATATGGCTGAAAATTTTGATAATAATAAAGCGCGGATACTTGCTACGGCATTGAATGATGCGACTACCAAATATTTACTGGAAAATAAATCTCCTTCAAGAAAAGCAGGTGAGCATGATAACCGAGGGAGTCATTATTATATTGCCCTTTACTGGGCTCAAGCACTCGCGGATCAGAACGAAGATGAGGAACTGAAGAATGAGTTTGTCTCAGTTGCTGAATCATTGGGATCCAATGAAGAGCAGATAGTTTCAGAGCTCATGGAAGTGCAATGCAGTCCAGTTGATGTTGGAGGATATTATCGACCCGATGATGAGAAAGCCATAGGAGCGATGAGGCCGAGCCAGACCTTTAATAATATTATTGATCAGATTTAAAATCACATATTAGAGGGATTGAGAGTTTGATCTATTTTTCTGGAACAATGCAATTTTGACTTTCCTCCTATATTTTTTTGGTAATTTTA
>JASLJT010000161.1:0-9006 GCA_030747955.1 Verrucomicrobiales bacterium
AGAACTCGGAACAGACAGGACATTCGGATACTTTGATAATCCTACTCCAGGAAGTTCAAACCGAGCCCCCCAGTTTCCGAACCCTCCAGGCGAAGAACTGCAATTTGATAAGCCCGGTGGACTTTTCAGTGGTAGCACTACTCTCCGCATCCTCACCCCAGAATCACCGAACGCAGTCGTCAGATACACAACCAACAACAGCGTTCCCACATCTTCCTCCACAGTATATAACGGCACACCCTTCACAATCAGGGACACGACCACGATACGTGCAAGGATCTATGAACCCGGAAGACCTCCAAGTGACGTGAAGAGTAGAACCTTCATTGAACTGAACTCTAGCGTAGCCAATTTTACTTCCGGATTACCTATTATTGTAGCAGACACGAACGGTGCAAACATCGATGATGGAAATAGGAATTTCCGCTTCTCATACAACGTCGTCATTGACAGAGACCCTGCAGACGGCTTCGCACACATGAACGGAACTCCCGATTTTCAGGGAAGAGGAGGCATGCATATCCGTGGGCAAAGCTCATCAGGATTCGCTAAGAAGCAATATGCATGGGAAATTAATAATAATGAGGGAGAAGACAAGGACGAGTCCATACTCGGCATGCCCAGCGAATCAGACTGGATCATTCATGCACCTTATTCTGATAAGACACTCATGCGCAACGTACTCACTTACAATCTGGCCAGAGACTTATGGGGAAATCAGGGCGGAGTGAGGACTAGGTTCGTTGAGTTATTCCTTAATACCCGAAAAGGAAGTGACGTATCAATGAGTGATTACCGTGGCGTTTATGTGCTCATGGAAAAAATAAAAATAGCCAAAGGAAGGGTAGAAATTGATGACCTAGAAAATGACGTCACTGATCCAGAACTGATTCAGGGAGGTTACATCTTCAAAAAAGACAAGGCTCCGCGTAGCCAGCCCTGGTCCACTGCCGTTGAAAGAGTCCCTCTGGACATGCACGATCCTGGAAGAGTCAGCACGACCCAGTTAAATTATCTAAAAGGCTATATCAACGATTTTGAAAGGGCCCTTCATGGAGAAGACTTTGAAGATCCTCAAGCAGGCTACAATGGATTCATTAATGTCCCTACCTTCATTGATAATCACTTATTTGTTGAATCGTTTAAAGAAATTGACGGTTACAGAATCAGCGCCTATTTCGTCAAACCGAGATACGGAAAAATCCGTGCGCTCCCTGTATGGGATTACAATTTAGGTCTGGGAAATGCCAATTATCTTGGCGGAGAAAATCCTAGAGGCTGGTATTATCCTCAAGTAGGAGGAAGTGACTACTATTGGTATCAGAGGCTATTTAAGAGCAGAGAATTTAGATTAGCTTACTGGGACAGGTTCTGGGAACTAAGAAGAAGCACGTTCAGTGACGAAAACTTGATGGCTCAAATTGATCGTTGGGACGCTGAACTAGATTTGCCTAACGCTCAGGGAGAATCCGCAGTAACACGCAACTTTAATAAGTGGAGAGTCCTTGGAAATTACCTCTGGCCGAATGCTGGAGGCTATCAGTCAAGACGCACTCATCAGGCAGAAGTTGACTGGATGAAGAACTGGCTCAGACAAAGACTTGACTGGGTAGAAACTCAATCAAGAGGAACATCAGAATCCAACTCAGATTATGCCCTTCCACCGGACTTTAATAAGCTAGGGGGTGAGGTTAACTCAGGATTCAAGTTGCAAATATCTGACCCGAACAAATGGTCAAGATCAACGATCTATTATACTATTGACGGTACCGATCCAAGAGTGCCTGGAAATGCAAGAGGCATTGTAACTACATTCATTACTGAAAACTCAGACTGTGAAGTATTAATTCCTTCCGAAACAAACGGAGGCAGTTCTCTTTCCATTGCACAATGGACCAACACCTCTTCACCTCCCAACAGTGAAAACTGGACGATAGGAAAACAGGGCGTTGGAATCGAGAGGAGCCCTTCCGGCACTTACGATCCTAATATTGGAGTCGATGTTGAAGAAGAAATGTACCGCATCAATCCGACTGCATATATCCGAGTACCATTCAATGTGACTGCCAAAGAGTTAGAAGGACTCACTCAACTCACTCTTCGGGTCAAGTACGATGATAGTTTCGTCGCGTATCTGAATGGAGAAGAATCTACCCGGGACTCAGCACGTAGTCCGGCAGATTTGGCTTGGGACTCCAGAGCAACTTCAACTCACAGCGATTCTGAAGCTATGACCTTCATGGAATTTGATATGACACCTCATATCGAAAGATTAAACGTAGGTGAAAATATGTTGGCCATGCACGGATTAAATGCCGGAGCAAATAGTAGTGATGCTCTATGGAGATTTGAACTGATCGCAACGGCAGGTTCTGGTAATAGTCCTTCACCAAATGCTTACGCTTACGAGGATTCGATAGAACTTGAAGGTGGAGTCGAAGTCAAAGCGCGGACATTTGATGGGGTCGACTGGAGCCCTGCGACCCGAGCACTTTTCAAAGTCAATACGTTGACCGCATCCAATAGTAACATTGTTGTCTCTGAACTCAATTACCGGCCCGCATCAGCAACGGACGAAGAAAAAGAGGCAGGCCATGAAAGCCGTGGAGACTTTGAATTCATTGAACTAATGAACATTCATCCGACCCGTTCAGTTAACCTCGAAGGAGTCACAATTAGCGAGGGCATTGATTTTACTTTTGACAATAGACTCAGCGCTGAAGCGCTCGTTCTTCCTCCAGGAAAAAGGTTAGTCATTGTAGACAACATCGAAGCTTTCAATTTCCGGTACGGAAACCCGAACATAATTATCGCTGGAAATTTCTCAGGAAATTTGAGTAATGATGGAGAGCAAATTGTCATACTTGGAGAATCAGGAAGTAACATCAAAGACTTTACTTACAATGATGTAGAACCATGGCCAACCTCAGCGGATGGAGAAGGTTTTACATTAACTCTAATAGACCCAACAACGAACCCTGATCATTCAAAGGCAACGAGTTGGCGTGCTAGCAGCTATGTTGGTGGAAGCCCAGGCCAAGAAGAGGGTACAGGATTCAACGGTGACCCAGAAAAGGATGAGGACCAAGACGGTCAAAATGCTTTCCTTGAATATGCCCTTGGAACAGATGATGCAAATTCGAATTCTCGAAGCGCTCCATCGGTTAGAATCGAATCTATAGACGTTAATGGACAGACAGGACAATATGTAATCTTCGAATTTCAGCGAAGTTCTAATGCTAATGGCATTACTCATTTGATCCAAACAAGTTCAAATCTCAGAGAATGGAACGAATCATCTAACCAGTTCAGTTTAGTTTCCACAACCAGCAATGGTGACGGAACAGAAAAGGTAACTTATCGTTCGAATGAACCTTTCAGTTCTCTTGGTAGTGCTTTATTTTATAGATTAAGCGTTTCAAGCAATTAAGAACTGAGGCCTTTTGAAAGAGTATTAATCTCTTTGGCAAATGCATGCAGGCTCTCAGAGAGAGCCTTTAGAGTAATAGTTGATTCTTCCGATGGGATCAGATTTTCTCCTACTTGATTGAATTGATCAAAGGGGCCCTTGAATGCTTGGGCTGACTTCATGGCATCATTAATTAAAGAACGGATCTTATCAGATCGTGAATCAGGAATCTGCTCTGCAAGGCCTATCAATCCAAGGCCTAGAACCTGTAACTTTCCATCCAATCCGACATAAGCACCAGCTGCAAGATTAGATATCCCAGCAACGGTATGTAAAAAATCAAAATGCGTCGTGTCACTGAATGTGGATTGCTCTTTAAAGGTTGCACCCTTAGAAACTATAGATCCAATTTGGGACTTGGCCAGATCATCAGCCAAAAACGATACCATTCCTAGGATCCTAGTTATTGCTTGGTCTGAAGGCATTGACTCTAAACGGAATCTCAAATTATTTTTACTTTCAGGATCCCACTCGGAAACCAAAGCCTCTAAGTCCTGAATGAGAAGATCACAGCAAGCCACTAAATAGTCTGCCCGGCGCTTGGCCAATTCTGAATTTTTTTTATCATAGTCTTTGAGCGAACGTTTTCCGCTTGATGATTTTTCTAAATCCTCCCCCCATAAAAGAAACTCAATGACGTGGTAGCCAGTAGTGAAATCTGATTCGCCTGCCTTCAAATTCATGCTCCTAAGCAATTCAGAAGTGATGGCCGGGTACTTCTCTTTACTGCTAATTATATTTCCTCCTACCCTTCTTAAGGAAGTATAATCGATATGTCCCGGATCAATTGGCCAACCATTAATCCGATTAGAAATGCCAGAACCAGCTTTCCCGGGTTCGGCACTTACACGGGAAAATTCACTCTGTAGAAAAGGTAACCTTGCCCGCATCCAGCTCACCTTTGCGAGTAAATGCGTTTCAGCTTTGGGATCTTTAACAAAAGCAGAAATGGCTTTCTTCAGAGCTATACCTTGAGAAAGCGCTGACCTAGAGGCAGCCTCAGCAATATTAGAATAATTGGAAACAAATAGCTGTTTCGCTTCACCAACATTCTTTGGGACTGGTGCCTTGAGAATTAATTTTGATTTTCTTGGAGCAAAGAGCCCATCTTGGGCAGGACTTGGCAAACAGTTAATATGGCATAAAGTTGTGCCTACAATTAAAGAACGGAGTAAAATTCTGAGGTTCATATTCATGTCTTTAATAATATGTTTAAACTGAAACATGCCATAACGGCAGTTGCCATACTAAACTCTTTTTCATGCTCTTCAAATAAAGGGCCTGATAAAAAAAGCTCTACAGATGAATCTGTCATTGAATTATTTGATGGAAAATCTTTGGGAATATGGGAAGAAATCCAATTTAGAGAAGAAAACCAGGCCAATGTCCGAATTGAAAACGGAAAAATTATTTTCGACCGCGGAGACCCTATGACGGGTATCGCTATCAATGATCTGGGCTTTGAAGTACCTGATGATGAATACGAACTAATACTAAAAGCACGTAAGATTGATGGGCGGGATTTTTTTTGTGCGATCACTTTTCCGGTACCCGAAAAAAAAACATGCTGCACCTTTGTAGCCGGAGGGTGGGGAGGACAAGTCACTGGATTATCAAATATTGATTATCTCGACGCAAACAGAAACACGACGAGAAGCACTCTGGATTATGACCATGATCGATGGTATATCATTAGGGTCGAAGTCACACAAGGAAGAATCCGATGCTGGATAGATAAAAGATTAGTCGTTAATTGCCTCATCAAGGACAAACACATTTCTATTCGCCCGGGCCCCATTGAAAAGTGTCAGCCTCTTGGAGTAGCAAGTTATGACACTAAAGTGGAATTTGAATCGATCTCTTTAAGAAAAATTCAGACCAAAAACTAATCAATGAAGTCACTACTTTGCAGATCTGGCAATTATGCATTAATAGTTAAAACACAATGAGTGATAACACTTCCATAAAACCGGTTCATTTCCGGGAAAAAATTCGGAGGATCATCTTTGATCACAATACTCCAGCCTCTAAAGGATTTGATATTGCATTGCTTGTTTTAATCTTTCTAGCCGTTTTCGCAACGATGCTTGAAAGCATGGAAAACATTCGTATCCAGTACGGCTCTGCACTCAGAGCAGCGGAATGGATTTTCACTATCTTATTTATGTTTGAATACGCTGCGCGGATTTACTCAGTAAAATCGCCATTCAAATACATTCTAAGCTTTTACGGAATCATCGACCTGCTCGCTTGGATACCTCTATGGATTACACTTCTACTGAATGAGGACAGCGCTCATTACTTGGCCGTCGTAAGAATTCTAAGAATGCTGAGAGTATTCAGAATACTTAAATTAATTGATCTGATTGGAGATTCGAACCGACTCATCAGAGCCATGCGTGATAGTAGCGGAAAGATATTTGTTTTTCTCTTTTTTATCCTGACACTTGTCACGGTAACGGGCTCAATCATGTATATAGTTGAAGGTTCTCAGAACGTGAAATTCAGTAGTATTCCTACAAGCATTTATTGGGCAATTATAACTATAACCACTGTAGGATTTGGAGACGTTGTGCCTCTAACCGCAGTAGGGAAAATAATCACCTGCATCATGGTTCTCATTGGTTATGCAATCATTGCGGTTCCTACCGGTATCGTAATAGGTGCCATGAGAGATTCAAAGCGTACAGCAGCTAGTGGTCGATCTTGTTCAGAATGTAGCAGGGACGGACACCACGAGAGTGCTATTTTTTGCTATCACTGCGGTAGCGAAATTGACAAACCATAATATCAAATCAAAGCGTCTTTAAATACGCATATAGATCCGCGAGCTGATCAGGCCCAAGGCCAAAAAGCAATCCTTCCGGCATGAGTGAGTTGGACCAGTCCTTCTGTTCAATGATGTTAGGCTCATCCAATCTGACTGTCCGTCCCGAACCTGTCCTTACTATGACCCCATCCGCAGAATTAAACGCAATTCTTCCGATGTGCTTGGTCCCATCCTTCATAGTAAAAACTGTCGCCCTATAAGCAGGCGGCACATTAGCATTTGGCATTATAATCGATCGAAAAAGATCAAGCGGAGACAATCTCTTCGAAATGCCGGAAAGGTCCGGACCCAATGCATTTGTAGAAAGGTGGCAAGAAGCGCATGCTCTCTGTGCAAAAATTTTCTGTCCATTCTTTAAATTCCCTACAGTCCAATCAACGTCAGATAAGAGAGCATCCCAATTGACCTTGGAGCTTGGATTGTCCGCCCCGAATGAACTGGCAATCAAAGGATGGTTTTTTCCAAGCCACTCAGTAGCCTCACTCCTATCTTCCAATTTCTTTCCCGCAAGACGGCCAATTAAAGGTAAGCTAAGACGCATATCAGACACACTAAAGAGCGCTATTAATTCTTCAGGTTCAGCTCTCGGACCAAGAATTCCTAAGGCTTTGATAGATGATGAAACTGCACTTTGATCACCATAATTTAGTGCAGCCAAAAATAAATGCCGGTCCATTTCTGCTGGCTCCTTGGACAATTGAATTACAGCAGCAGTTCTAAGAGAAGGGCTCTCTGCTAGGATTCTTAAAAGTGAAGCCGAACGTGTCAGATCAAGATCAGAAATTAGACTAATCAAATCAGCTCTCCAACCATTCTTAGGTTCATTTAACGCGGCTAAAAAGAAAACTTCAGCGGCCCTGCTACGGAAAGGCTCAGGAAAGGAACCGGCAATTCCAGCATGATTGGGTCTGGCTAAAAGTTCACTCTTGCACAAATGTTCAAAGATCGGCCCTCTTTCCGCAAGGCCTGCGATCACTTCATTGAGTCTATCAATGTAAGTCTGTTTGGATCTCATCTGTTTTCCCTGGACCTTTGAATCGAGACGCAGGATCGATTCGGATATTTGCTTAGCTGAATCCGAATCCAATCGCGATGATAATCGGGCCAGACATGCAAGATAATGAAAGTCCTCATCGGGCCTAGAATCTTTAGTTATAAAATTCAATATCCTTGTGGAGGAAATGGGAGGGGAATCTCGCAACATAGCAATGAGTCGGGCGGACTCTCTTCGCTCGTCGGAGTCCAGAGAATGTAACAGGGCTCTAGACGAATTACGTGCTATCACAAGAAGATCGTTATGTTCTTTACTGAAAATTTCATCCGTAGACAGTTCATATCCAGTGAAAGATTCTTTTGATGGACTCTTCAAGTTCCAATCGCCTAAGGCTTTCATCAATAAACGCAGGGACTTCATCCTGTCTCCTATAGGCGCCTGCAATAATGTACTGTCAAGATGCCTAGCCACGATCATCGCTTCTTCAGATTTGAATCCAGTATTCTTTTTTTCAGAACCTTTCTTGAATCCTTTCAAAATTACTTCATTCATTTCGATTGGCCTTGATTCAGGCCCCGGGTTTTTATGTCTAATATGATAAACGGATCCGGTCGTGCCTCGACCACCTACCGAAAGAAAAATTGAGCCATCTGGTCCCACTTCAATATCACTCGGAGCAAAACCATTAGTTCCAGAAGATTCGATAAAAGTATCAGTGACTGGGAATCCCACTTCCTTGATGAGGCCAGCGGTCTGCGTGACATAGACCTTGCCAAAGGTCCAATCACAATAAAAAACAGCATCATGATAATGTGCTGGAAACGCCGTGTGCCTGTAAACTGCGACTCCTGTCGGAGATCCCCTACCAACATTAACTACTGGCTTTACGCTATCATGATAATAGTCAGGCCTTTTCCAACCTCGCTTCCAACCTGACAAACGCCAACCATGATGTGCCCCATCCTCTAACCTATAGAGTCTGGTAGGAGAGTACCATGGAAGGAAGAATTCCCTCTCACAATCGCTGTCATAAGTAAATATTTGCCCATCACTATTAAAATCAAAATCATAAGGATTGCGTAATCCATGACACAGGAGAGTAGGTTCCGAAAGATTTGAAGAATAACGGATCAAAGCACCACCCTCTAATTGTGGATATCCTTTCATGTCCTGATGTCCGGCAAATTTAGAATCGTTCCCTCCAATTAAATATATTCTTCCCTGCCGATCCTTTCGAATTGCATGAATTCCATGTTCTCCGCCCCCAAACTTACCTATCCTAAAAGGCTTAGAATCAAATTTTCCGTCTCCATTCTTATCAATGTAACGGTTAAAATATCCTCCTTCTGTCGTTAGCAGAGTCCTTTCATCCAGAAAAAGCATGCCCATTGCGCCGGAACTGGATTTAATGAGTATGGTTTCTGTATCTGCTGCTCCGTCTCCATCTTTATCCGTCAACCGCTTGATATAACCTCTAGAGGAAATCACCACAGATCCGGAAGGGTCCAGAGTCATTGAATAGACATCCGGAGCAATTACTGAATCAGCATAATGAGTAATCTCAAATCCTGGAGCAATTTTCAAACCAAGGTCCTTAACAGGAACCAACTCAGCAGAGGATTGACTAATGAAGGCGAGTGCAATGAGTAACCGGATCCACATCACCAGATATACTAATGCCCGTAATATAAATAACGAGTCTGATCTGAGAAA